>CAYRKE010000382.1:0-6015 GCA_964424695.1 uncultured Polyangiaceae bacterium | reverse complement strand
GCGCAGCCAGCGGCCAGGATCGCCGGGCGTCGTCCCAGTCGAGGTCTCGCAGTAGCGTTAGGTAGTCGTTGACGAGGTCCCTCCGGGACGCGCCGGCAAGGGTCGCCCCCGAGATGGTGCAAAACCACCACTGACTCCAGGTTGAGAGAAGACGAAGGAGCGGTGATACCCATGAGTTCGATTCTCGATCTCGAGGGAGATGCTGCCGTCACGTGAGTACCGATAGGTCTCCAGAATCTCGATGTCTGCCAGACGGGCGGAGCGTTCACCCGTGCGGGATCCGAGCTCCGCCGAATCCGCCAAGCTCGGATCATACGGAAAGAGGAACTCTCCCCAAGGCGTCAGATCTCCTGTCGGCTGCCCATCATCGGTGAGGTTGCTGCACTCGACGAACCGCAGATGCCCAACGCGGTGCACGGGATGGTAGCTTCGCTGAACGGTGAGCTCCGCAGTCTCGCTGCTCGCGGTGTCCTTGCGGAAGATGGCGTCAAAGTACTTCTCGCGGCCTTGCTCGGCCTCACGCCAGACGCCGAAGTGCCGCGTCACCGCCTCCGACACGAAAAGATCCGCCTCGGGGTCGGCAGCAATTGCCAGACCAACGGCGGTCGCCGCGTGGGGCTGAGGTGCGAGCAGCAGCTTCCTGCCATAGACTTTGCGCAACACCCGGCCCACCACCGGGAAGGCAGTCGCTCCGCCCACCAGATAGACTGCCCCGAGCTCTCGAGGGTTTCCGCTGTCGATTCCCGCTCCCACGAGACGGGCAAAAACCGCCTGAATGAGATCGAGCGTCTGCTCGATCATGGGCTCGGTCCGTTCGTACAGAGTCGAGGCTTCGACCATAACGGCCTCTTGACCTGGCAGCACCGTGCTCAGGTCGATGAGAAGACGCTTGGTGTTCTGGCTCAGAGTCTCCTTGGCCTCGCGACAGATTTCCAGCAGAGCCGCCCGTTTGCCCGAGCTCAGCGCATCACCCCGAACACTCGTGGATTCGAGCGCGAGATCCAACAACACTTGGTCGATGTCGTTCCCGCCAAGCTGGGCGATCCCCTCGCTCGCCAGAAGCTCGAAGCGCCTGCCCTCTAGAGACACGGCTGAGGTGTCGAACGTGCCGCCGCCGAGATCGTACACAACAACGTAGCGCTTGGGGCTCCGGCGCCCAATGGCACCGAGATTGCGATGCGCGTACTCAATGGCCGCAGCCGTGGGCTCGTTCACCATACCGAGGACGTGAAAACCCGCGCGAGCAAAGGCTTCCATCGTGAGGTAGCGCTGCCGCGTGCCGGCGTTCGCGGGTACTGCGACCACCGCTTCCAGAGGCTGCCCCTCCTCGACTTCCAGATTGCTGTGGTAGACGATGCGCCGTCGAACATACTCGAGGTAGCGGGTCGCAAGGTCCAAAGCTCGCACGCCAGAGAGTCCTGGAACCTCGTCGTCCGGTGCGAGCCCTGCCAGAGCGCGCTTCACGGACTGAATCGCGACCGCGGGGCCATCGTCGAGACGCCGCCGCGCCTCGACGCCGAAGTGGAGCTTCCCCTCCGCAAGCACCGCCAGCCCCGAGAGGTAGTCGACGAACCCGCCTGGCATTTCGAACGCTGCCACGGGGTAGCGTCCTTGAACGACTGCCGATACGACAGTGCGCGTGGTCCCGAAATCAACTCCAAGCCTCATGTCACCACCAGAGTGGCTGAACTTGCCACGCCGCATTGTGGAATGGGTCACCTTGCCCGCCAAGTGGGCAGTATTCAGCGAGAGCAGAATCGCCCCAGATACCAGCCAGCGGCATCGTGAACTCGAACCTCGCGGTCGAGTCAAGCGCCGCACCATAGCCCCCTGCGAGCACCGTTCGTCAGCACTTGTCTGAGGACCCGAACCGCGGACCTCAGGCCAGACGCGCCGATGTGGCCGTCCCTCAAAGCGCAGCGGGCTTCGAACGCCCGGCCGCCCGCATGAGCGTGGCATTCCCTCGAGACGTCTCGCGCAGTATGTAATGGGGCGTGCAGAATCCACGTTGGCCTGTGTCCCGGTTCATCAGGCAGCTCGGTGTACTTGGCGTGCTCTTCGTCCCACTCGGATGTGAGCTTGGAAAGGACGCCGAAGACCGACCGCTTCCCACACCGCTCGGAGCCCCAAGCGCCTCTCCAGCCTCAGTGCCGCAACCGAAGGCCACGGAGTCGAGGGGAACCACGGCGGAAGCCGCCCCAGCGGGAACCGGTGCCCCCGCCACAGCCCCTGGGGTTACCGCTCCGCCGGTCGCACCTGCAACAACCAACGCCGCCGCCCCACCGGTTCCGGCGGCGCCGTCGGTGCCGACATCGCTCCCCACCTCGGTGCCCACTGCGTCTGCAACTCCAGCAGCCAGCGCCCCCCCCACCCCGAGCCCCGCAACGCCTGCAGCTCCGTCGGCGACCCCGGCGGCCGCCACTCAACCTTCCGATACCTGCGTGAAGAAGTGCCAGCAGGCATTGGCGGGGTGCCTTGCACCCACTGACGGCGGACTCCCCTCCATGGCCAGAGTCAGCCTGTGCCAGAGTGCAGCCGCGAGCTGCCAAACAGCCTGCCTCTGATGAACTCGAGGTCCATGTAGTCCTCGAGTCGCAATAGGTGCCGACGGGCTGCCGTGATTCGCGTTCGCCTGCCGGACATGCCGGACAACCGCCTGTCGCTACAAATCCTGCTACGGGAGACGGGCCGATAGCCCGCCCGCGGGGCTCGGTTCCTGGCGAACTCCGTGAGAACCGGAGCGGAGCACGACTCGGGTACGTGAGCATCGGAAGCGCAGCAAACAAAGCCGGAAGCCGCGCTCGGCGGGCGTCCACTCAGACAAGCCTCGGGGGGTAGTGCTAACCATTCACCATCAGTGGCGGCTGCCCCGTGGACTCCACGAGATCCCGCCATAGTGAGCTTTCCGGGTCGACGTGGTTGCGACGTTCGGTCGCAAGCCCGATGGGCACATGCACGAGCCGGCTATTCACGAGACCGACCAGGCAAGCAGTTCGCCCCGCCATCGCCGCATGAACCGCGTTGCTACCAAGGCGCGCGCAGTAGATCGCGTCGGCAGGGTTGGCAGGAGAACTGCGAATGATGTAGCTCGGGTCGATGTACTTGAGGTTGACCTCGCGCCCTTTCGCCTTGAAATACTGAGCGATTCGCTCCTTGAGGCAGAGCCCGATGTCGCCGAGCTTCTGGTTACCGGAAGCGTCCTTCCCCTCGACGCCCACAAGATTCTGCCCGGCCCCTTCGGCGACGAGTACCACAGCGTGATGCCGCTTCTCGAGACGTCGCTCGAGGTGTGTGATGAACCCGCGCTCTCCCTCCAGATCGAAGGGAACCTCTGGGATCAGCACGTAGTTGACGTCATTGGTCGCAAGAGCCGTATCCACCGCGATGAAGCCAGACTCCCGCCCCATCACCTTGACGATACCCACCCCGTTGATGGCTCCTCTGGCCTCCGTATGCGCGCCCTCAACGGCGTGCACAGCCTCGGACACGGCAGTATCGAAACCGAAGGAGCGCTCGACGAAACTCAGATCATTGTCAATCGTCTTCGGTATACCAACGACAGCCATCTTCAGGCCGCGCCTCGCGATTTCGTCGGCGATCGCCAGGGCGCCACGCTGAGTACCATCGCCACCGATGGCGAATAGCATCGTCAGCCCCATGCGCACCATCTCGTCGACAAATGCGGGGATCTTGTCACCGCCGCCGCGTCCTGACCCCAGAATGGTGCCTCCGGAACGGTGGATTTCGGACACGGCATCTGGACTGAGGTCCATCGGAGGCTCAGCGACCTGGGAGAACATGCCCGAGTATCCGTAGCGAATACCACTGATACGGCGAACCCCGTAGAGATGCCAGAGCGTCATGACCACCGAGCGGATCACGTTGTTGAGACCCGGACACAACCCGCCGCACGTCACTATCCCTGCATGCACGAGCTTCGGGTCGAAGTAGATCCGCTCCCGCGGCCCCGCCTTCTCGAGAAGGCCCATCTCCCCCGCCTTGGTCCCCGATTCGCCGACGACCAGCTCGATGTCGTAGGCGACGCGCTGCTCGTCGGTAACGTAGTTGGCGAGCAGATCCCCGAGACGCTTCGAGAGCCGAAGCGGCGACTCAACCGATGGGTCACCAAGCCTTCTGATGGAGAAATTGGGTACGGGCTCGTTCATCGTCACATGCCCTCCGGGGCGCTGGCGGGCCCCCACGGTGGAGACCTACGCCCGCCAAGGATCGTCCGACACCTACCGGAGCGCAACAGAATCTGGCAGGAGGCGTCGGCCCGGCCGCTCCCGGCCACGCCGCAAGACTCCCCAGATGGCGTCGAGTCTCGAACCTCAGTGGCCCGCGTCGGAAGGGACGGTCAACCACCGAGCGCCGAGGAAACCAACGCCCATGAGCGCATATCCTAGTGCCCACGGCCAGGCGGGAGCAAGGTCCAGGACCGTATCGGCGGGCGTCATCCGGTAGGAATGCATGAGCCCGAAGGCTGAAAGGAGTGCACCCGCCCAAGACCATATTGCCGCTCGAACGAATTGCCGTTCGATGACCGCCGTCGTGGCTGCCGCAAGAATCATCGCTGTGAATATGAACCCCTGCTCCAGTGCGAAAGCCCCATGGATCCAAATATCGGAACGGACGAAGGCATTGATGTTCTCCGCAGAAAACGGCGTCCCCGTGGGACTCCCGAGCCCCGCCGCCCGAAGGCCGCCCTTCGCCATCATGGCACCCCAAGCCGCGACGCCCGGCATGATTCCCAGCACGACCGCCGGAGCATGATGCCTAGGAGTGGACTGAAACGCTTGCGCGGCAATCACAATGCCGATCCACAACACGATCGCCATGCCCGCATCCACGGGCACGACCCATCCGATCAGGGGGAGAGCCCCGGTCAGGCACACCACTGTGAAGAAACCTGCGTTCAGAACCGAATACCCAGCGCGTGCCCCGAGGGCTTTCCACCCAGGATGGCCGATGTAAATCGTCGTCGGAAAACAGGAACCAAAGATCGCCGCAGCAAGGGTCCCTACGCCATTGGCGGCAAGCGATGGAGCAGTCGGAAACTCGTCACCCGATGCTGCCGCCGACTCGATGTTCTGCAGTGAGCCAACGACATTGAACAACCCCATGGGGAGGATGACGGGCAGGAATGTCCAGAAGTGCCCGGATGCGAAGCCCCTTACCAAGTCTTCCAGTACCGGGATCGGCAGAGCCCAAGCCAGCGACTGCGCTGGCCGAGCGCCCGCGGGTGCAATTCCGGTGGCCCAGGCCAGTGCTGTGCCGAGAGCAACGGCAACCAACCCCCCCGGAACGCCTCCCCGGAAACGGACCCGTCCGAAGTAGGTGAGCAGGATGATGCCGAGGGTGGTCATTCCGACAATCGGATGCGCGAAGGTGCGGAAGAGAAACCCGAGAGCAATGAACGTGAGAGCGATGCCACTGAGCGTCGAGAGGAGAGCTGCTCGTGGTGTGACTCGCCTGAAGTGCTCAGCTACGAAGGCCCCAAGGAGTTCAATGGCTCCCGAACCGACGCACGCCACGAGCCCGGCTTGCCAGGCAACCCGAGCGGGATCCGCAACGCCTTGCGCCTCGGCAGCGAGCTTTGCTGGAAGCATCACCAGAAACACGTACGCGAAGAGCGAGACCGTGTTGATGCCGTAGGGAAGCGCGCACACGCTGTCTCGTCCCTGGGCTCTGCCAAGTGCCATCGCCTGCCGTGCATAGAACACGTTTCCGACGACCAGAGAAACGGCGACAGCTGGCAGGACGCGCCCGTAGATGAGTGCCCCCGAAAACCCCAGTGCCGCACGACAGAGCGCGTCAATCAGAAGGAGCTGAACGAGGTTGTCCAGCGCAAGACCGAAGAAGCCGTCGATGTCGCCACGAACGAACCACCGCATGGCCCACGACGATACCACCGGACCGCCAGCACCCCTCCACAGTTCCGCCTCCCCCTCGATGAAGCTGAACGGCGTCTTGAGGCGAGGATGGGACTCGAACCCACGTATAACGGTTTTGCAA
>CAYRKE010000381.1:0-6026 GCA_964424695.1 uncultured Polyangiaceae bacterium | reverse complement strand
TGGAGAACGCCTCGAGCACGGAATGCGTGGAGGGAGCGTGCGAGCCGCAGTGCAGCGGCGAAGCGGTGGACTGCGAAACGCCGGCGGCGCCGAGCGCCGATGATGGGTGCGAAACGGACCTGCAGACGAGCGCCGCGCACTGCGGAGCGTGCCAGGCGGAGTGCATCACGGCGGACTGCCGAGCCGGGAGGTGCCAGAGCCTGTCGTGCGCGGGGATGGCAGGGACGGAGTGCCAAGGGGAGAGTTGCTGCACGAGCCTGGAGGTACCAGCCGGGAGCGCCTACCCAATGGGGCGAGGCTCAGGGAGCGACGCCTGCCCTGCTGGGATGAGCTGCGGCATCAATGAGGAGCCAGAGCATCCGGCAGCGGTGAGGGGATTCGAGCTCGACAAGTACGAGGTGACCGTCGGGAGGTTCCGGGCGTTCGTCGCAGCGTTCGTGGCGGGATGGCGACCTTCGGTTGGGGAGGGGGAGCACCCGGTGATCCCAGGAACCGGGTGGGGAGACGGCTGGCCGCTGGCAGAGAGCCAGAGCGAACTCGAGGACCTGTTGACTTGCTCCACGAGTTCCGAGACGTGGAGGACGAGCGCAGGGAGCGCGGCGGAGGAAGCGTATCCGCAGAACTGCGTGAACTGGTACGAGGCAGAGGCGTTCTGCATCTGGGATGGTGGGAGGCTGCCCACCGAGGCAGAGTGGGAGAACGCGGCAGCCGGGGGAGGGGAGGATCGACTCTATCCGTGGGGCAGCGCAGAGCCGAGCGCGGACAATGCGAACTGGAGCGGGTCAGCGAATTCCCCGTTTATCGCCGTGGGCACGTATCAGGGCGCCAGTGGGCAGTGGAATGGGCGCTGGGGGCATGCCGACCTGGCGGGGAGCCTCTATGAGTGGGTTTTCGACTGGTACACGAGTGACTACTACACGGCAACACAGGCCAGCTGTAAGGACTGCTGTAATCTGGGAGCCGCTTCCTACCGCGTGAAGCGGGGTGGCAGCTTCTACTACACTGCCGCGTACCTCCGTTCCGCGTACCGCTACTACAACGCCCCGGCGGCTCACGGCAGCGACCTCGGGTTTCGTTGCTCCAGGACCTTGGTATTGGAATAATACATCTCAGCTGCATGTTTCAAAGGGCATCCGAACCCTTGAATCTTGATGGTTGAATCTTGAAAGAACTGCGTGGCAAAGAGAGGCGAGGGTGTCAGCCAATACGCACGAGGGGGCGAGGGGTGGAGCGCCAGGTCGGGCTCATAGCAAAGCGTCCAGAGTGCCCCACTCCAGCGAGCCAGCCCCAGTAGCGCTGCTCGCAGACGCCTCTCGTGGGCTTACCCGCTGCAGGCTGCTCGTGCGATTGGCGCATCGGCTTGCCCTCCCGAACGAACGCCAGACTTGACGCGGCAGCGCGAGGCGTTGCCGTCAGTGGCGAGCGTCACACGTTGCGCGATGCCGTTGGTATCCCCGCCACCTCATACTCGAGTGGGGATACCCAACTCCTGGGAGAGGCACGCGGCGGCTCCGTCGCTGTGCTCGGATGGAACCGAGGTGCTGGAGTCAGTCATTGGGGCCACTCGCGGGTGCGCTTCAGCTCAGTCAGGAGCGCCTGCGGCGGGCGCAGCACGTACTTGCACAGGGCCTGCCGGCCACGAGCGTCTTCGGCGCCAGCGTGGGTGGCGGCATGCAGGGAGAATCCGAGCTCGGTGACCGAAAGGGGCGCGGTCACTTCGACGCCGGGATGGCCGCGCAACGCTAGGGGTACGGGACGGCGGCGCAACTCGGGGCCGGCGGGCGGCAGGCCTGAGACGCCAGCGGCGGCCAACTGAGCCAGGGCGGGCTCGCGCTCGGCGAAGCCGTCGTCGAGCACGGTCAGCTCCGAGCCGTGGTCGATGATGCCGCGGCGAACGAGGGGTGCGAGCACGCGAGCGCGCACCACCTGCAAGAGGTCGCCGACTTCCTCGGTCGAAAGGCGCCTCGGTGAAGACCGGATCCCGATCATGGATCAGATGGGTCGCGTTGCGGAGGAATCCGGCGACCGGGGTGTTGTGTAGCCCCAACCCGAATTCTGCCCCGAGCGTTGGTCGCACGAGAAACACGTGACCCCCCCGACACCACGCGGGTGCCGGGGGAGACACTTCGACATACTATGCGTTCGCTTCTGGTCGCCGTCTGAGCAAGAAGAACTCGTAACCTACATAACCGTCGTTACCTCGGAAAGCGGCGAACTCCTTGCGCTCATCCTCGGCAGCGATTTGGGCGTCGGGGTCGTCGCCCACGACGGCGAGCACCTCGTTCATGCGGGCCTCGACCGGGTCGATGTACGCATCCCACCCCTCGCGAGGCAGGGTGAAGTGCCCGAGCACCGTGAAACCCGCGCGTTCGGCCATGGCCAGATTGGCCGATATCGTGGTCATCTCGGGACACTGCTTCCAGCACTCGACGACGATGGCCGGTGCCTGGTCCGCCGGCTTCAGCCACACGGCGTCGCTTACAACGCCGACCCCTGACGGTTCGAGCAGCGAGCGGATCATTTTCAGCCCACGCTCGAAACCCACGATGTAGATGGCTCCCTCGCACCACACCAGGTCGAATTTCCTGGTTCCGAGGTCAAGCGCCTTCATGTCACCGAGTTGCGCCGTGATTCGATGCGAGAGCTGAGCCTCCTCAGCTCGCTGACGCAGCTCGTCCAGGAACGACGAGTGAAAGTCGATGGCCAGGATGGGTCCTTCGCTGAGCCCGCCAAGGACCAGGGTCTGCCCCCCGGAACCACAGGCCAGATCGAGGATCTTGGGGGCAGGCGGCAGGAAGGGGCGGACGCGTCGAAAGGCCTCAGCCGTGGCCTCGGGAGTCCCCGGGCCCTGACGTGGAACGTTGCGGTGGAACTGAAGGAAGAACTCAAACGAGCGATTGCTCATGACAAACCTCTACTGCAAGCCGGGCGTTTCTTGGCCCAGACAGCCTACATGGATACACCGACTCGACGACCCACCCCGCCGATTGCTCGGGGGAGCGGGCCTTCAGGCGGCATCCGTGCGAAGGAGGTTCATCATCCGCGGCGAAAGGTAGCCGAGGTCGCTACGCCGCGCAAGACTTCGGGAGCCGTTCCCAAGGTGTCCTCCCTTTCGGCGAGACGAAGGGGCCCCACGGCAGCTCGAAGGTCACCCTGTAGCCACCGTGCGGGCACCTGCAGTCGATGACATCGTGGCGCCGTCCAGTTGGGGCAGAGGCAAGCACATCCTCGCCGCGAGGATGCGCGGTGACGATGAAGTGACCAAGGATGTCATGTCCCCGACCCAGACATCGAGGGGAACAGCGTCCACGTCGTCGGCGATGTCCGCCCTGAGCGCGGTCGGGTCGCGAAGCCACTACGGTCGGAGACTTGGCTGAGAAGCTCGGTGTTAGTACTACTGGCGGAGACTTGTCTGAGAGCACGCCCGCCGATCTCGGCTTCCGGCCTCGTTTGGCTGCGCTTCCGGTCCTCAATGCAGGGCGTGAACGGACACACCGCAAGGGCGGGTTCGCTCCGCCCATCGGATGATGACAGAAGCCTGGGGCTTGGTCGAACACACCAGATTGGTCTGGCTTCGGGCGTTTGGCTCGTGCAAACCATGGCACGTATGACGATTTCTGCCTCGTTCTTCCGGTTGTGCCCGCAGGCCTTGCGCCAGTACTGCAGGCTAGCGTCCCTTGGTCTCGCCTTCCTTGGGTGTGGCAGCTCCGAGAAGTCCACACCCTCCACGGTCGGCACCGGGGGTCAGGGGGCGGCTGGGTTGGCTGGTCAGAACGGATTACCCGAAGGCACAGGCGGACAGGCTGGTGGCGCGGGCAGCGGCGGGTATCCACAGGCAGACCTCGATGCGCGAATGGCCGGCTTCTCGCGTGGTGTCAACGTCGATCGCTGGCTCCTCAATCCCATCACCGAGGATGCTTCTACGTACGTCACAGCGACCGACATGCAGCTCTTGAAGGACCTGGGGCTCGACCACGTCCGAATCCTGGTGCATCTGGAACAGACGTTCGTGGAAAGCACTCCTTCCGTCCTCGATCCGGCGGGGTTGGCGGAGCTGGACGCGGGCATTGCCCTCGCTCTCGATCACGGTCTCAACGTAATCGTGGACCTGCATTGCACGGATCCGATGCACTGGGAACGCTATAGCTACCGGTTGGAGAACGAGCCCGGCTTCATCGACACCTTCTCCGAGTTCTGGGCGGCCCTCGCCGGGCACCTCACGCGCTACGATCCGGACCGGCTCCTGCTGCAGCCGATGAACGAGCCGATGTTCGAGGGGCGCGAGGCGGATTGGCTTCCCATGCAGGAGCAGCTGGTGGCATCCATTCGCGCAGCCGCGCCCGACCACACGATACTGGCGGTGCCTGCCCTGTGGCAGTCGCACGAACTGCTGGTCGAGCTCGAGCCGCTTGCGGACGACAACATCGTGTATGATTTCCACTACTACGTGCCCTCGGTCTTCATCTTCCAGGGGTACTACCGTGACGCCGACCCAGGGTGGAGCCGGTGGGTGGCGCAGTCACGCGGGCTACCTTACCCCGTTGTGCCGGGCATCGTGGACTCGCTGGTGGAGCACGCGCCCAGCCCCGACGCGGCGTCCCTGATGAGACAGTACGGTGCCGCGGGCTGGAATGCGAACCTTCATGCCGAGAACGTGGCGAGCGTTCGCAGGTGGGCTGACCAGCACCAGGTTCCGGTGATCTGCACCGAGTTCGGGGCGGACGCGGTGTTCATGACCGAGGCAGACCAGCTCGCATACGTTCGCGACGTGCGCGAGGCACTCGACCGGAGCGCCATTCCCTGGACCTACTACGACTACGACCAGGGATACGGGATTGTCCGCCGCGGTCAAGGGAAGACCGCGCTCGATGCTCCGCTGGTCGAGGCGCTGGGGCTCGATCTCGATGCTACCAGCGTGCCCCGGTACTCGCTCGCGCTGAGCCCCGAGTCGCTTTCCGCCTGCGATCAGGGGATGCTGGACGATTTGGAGGATGGAGACGATGTCCTGCGGTCTCAGGCGGAACCGGGAGGCCAGTGGCACGTCGTCGTCGATGCCCAGGGCAGCACGGTGAACCCGACGACGTTCGTGCCCACTGCCGGTGGTGCGGAGCAGAGCGCGTATGCCGCAAGCGTAGCTGGAACCATCGGGTTGGCGAGTGGAGACGCTGGATGGGAGCTGGAAGCGGGGCTACTGGTTGCGCTGGATGGCCCTCTGGATGCGTCTTTGGCCCAGGGTGTTTCCTTCTGGGCGAAGGGAGAGGGCACTATCGACGTTGTGTTGAGGGATGATAGTTCTACCCATGGAACGGGGCGCTGCACCGATTGCACGCCATTCTACGCCCCACTGCGGCTCACTGGCGAATGGACTCAGTACACGATCCTGTTCACGGGCCTCCAGCAGAGTCCCTACTGGGGGGATCAGTCCGTCCTGTTCGATCCCCGCAGTCTTCGCAGTATCGCCTGGCTCAATCAGACGCCGGGCAAAGAGTTCGAGATCTGGGTCGACGATCTAAGGCTCGTTGGCTGTCAATGAGCGAGGGAGTCGATCATGACGTAGGGGGGGGCCGTACTCGATGCCGCCCGAGGCGGCCCATATTGCCGACACACTCTCGCCAAGAGCCCCCTCCCCGTTGGATCGTATGCGTCGGCTTTTGACATCCTCGGCCCGCGACCTAGCTCTACTGCGAGAGGTTGGCAGAAAGCCCGCCCGGCAAGCCTGGTTGATGGGGAAGCGGGACCGAGCACCGGACCGGAATATACACCATTATCAGAGGACCGGAAGCTCCGGGTTCCGCGCAGCCAGCGGCCAGGATCGCCGGGCGTCGTCCCAGTCGAGGTCTCGCAGTAGTGCTAGAGTGGGGGGTGTTGCAGTCGATTGGGCCGTCGCCAAGAGCTTGGGCTGTCGTCATCGCGGTGGCTGTCACCGGGCTGCTCGACGTGAAACAATGACAATCGAACTGCGAAAACCGGGCCGGAGCAGAGTAGATGTTTTGATCCCCAAAGACTTGCCGCGAACTGACCCGGAA
>CAYRKE010000380.1:0-6139 GCA_964424695.1 uncultured Polyangiaceae bacterium | reverse complement strand
CGTTGGTCGCTCGAGGCGGCCGCAGAGTAAGGCTCGGAGCCTTTCGTCGGAGGGACAGGCTTTCGGCTACGAGTCCTTGGCGCTACTCGCACACCTCGGCCGTGAACGCTGCGCTCAGTGACGCGACCGGTTCAGTCGCGGCGTCGTTTTCCGCAAGGCACATGCCAGCCGTAACCGTCACGGAGCTCTCGGGCGCGCTCTGGCTCTCCAGATGAAGCGTTCCGGACTCGACTCGCAGCGAATCGTCGAGCGCCCGGACGCTGGGTGAGGCTCCCTCGAACCAAAGCCGCACGGTGTCGTTCAGAAGGAAGGGGTCGAGATCTGGTATCTGTGCCGTGAGCTTCTGGAACGCGAGCTCTGCGCGCACGTCCAGGGTGGGCGAGAAGGTCAGCACAGGGCTTCCCTCGGTGCTGCTCTGCACCTGCAGATCGAAACGCCGGTCGTGGTCGGGGTTGACGTCGAGCTTGAAGATCAGGTCCCCGTCGTGGTGGACGGTGGTGCTGACATCGCCAAGGCCCAGCCCGACGAAGCGGAGCACGTCTGTGCTACCGTCAAACGTCAGCGAACCGTTGATCCCCCCAAGCAGCAGGGAGACGATCCCTGAATAGGGCGTGGTGGGGACGACGTCTTCGTCATAGGCCTCGTCGTCGCGGAACATGTCGAGAGGCGCCGCGATGCCGAGCGTTGCCATGTCATAGGTTCCAGTGATCGTTCGGGCATTGCCGTCCATCCGAAGTTCTGCAGTCGGCGAGCTGCGCCCGACCTTGATCGTGACCTTCTCCCCCTCATCGCCGGCCGTCAGCAAGAGGTCTTCCAAAACACTGCCTCGAAGGCTGTAGTCACGCTCCGCGTTCTTCACCAACTCCAGCGACACCTTGCCTTCGAGCGCGTCCATGCCCTCGGGCATTTCGTCGGCGGCTTCGAGCAGGGAGCGAAGCTCGTTCAGGTCGAGTACGATGCCCAGACGGTCGTCGTAGAACTCGAGGGTAACCGGGTTGCTCTTCCGGCTCGTCAGCAGTAACGCCACGTCGATGTCCCCCTCACTCGGAGAGGTGAGACGCAGGCGCGGCTCCAGTTTGCTGACCGTGGCCTCACACTCCGGGTCAACCGTGTCTTCCTCGGCGGTTGTGGTGACTGCGGGATTGGTCGTGTCCCTCGAACTGGTCGGCGTGGCAAGGGGATCGTCGGACGTATCGCTGCAGAGTAGGTCCGCACCCAGCCGGTAGACGACCTCGCTCCCGGTGTCAGACTCGAGGTTGGCTTCGGTGAAGACCTCGTCCTGGAGCCGCTGGATGAACTCGTCGACCGCGTCCCTCAGTTCCTGGCGCGATTCCGCGAGGTCATCCACTGTGACCTCGCTCGATTCGGTGGAGCACGTTTCCTCGATCACCGTCGTGGTCTCGCAGTCCTCGAGATCGGAAGTGCAGTCCGGATCCACGTACGTGGAGTAGGAGGCGCCGCAGTCCTCTGCGCTGCCGCCCAGCTGGCTCAGGCTTTGGGCGAGAGAGAGCGACTCCGCCAGGAAACCGCCCGCGTCGATCGCGCCTTCGAGTGCCTGTTTCGCGTTCTTTTGAACAGTGAGGGCCGCGTCTGAGTGACTGATGGGTAGGCGCGCCTCCTCCTTCTCGTCAGCACATCCGGCTGCTGCTGCAACGCTCGCCAAGACAATCCAAGACCGCAATGAGTGCATCACCATTCCATACCTCCGGTGCGGCCGCTCAAGCAAGTCATGTGCCATATAGCTGACGTCTCGCTTTGTCGAGATTAGGCTCGGGATTGGCGCCGGACGGTGTGACCGGCATGTCAGGTGACCCACCCGCATTGGCGCGAACGGCTCAAGTGCTGCAAAGGCGGCGAGGGAAGGGCAGAGCCGCCTCTGCTCTGCCGCAGCGTCCCCCTCATCCGACCAGTGCTCTGGCGCCGAGAACGCTGGCTGGCGCCTGGCGGGACACAAAGAGGCCGGGTACTAGGCCTGGATGGATTGGGTCACAGTGATGCTGTTTGGCCACACCTTGCCGTCAAGCAAACGATCTCAGCCCTCGGTGTCGAGCGCGAGCTCGCTGTTGGGAAGCAGCACGCCCGCGGCGCCCTGGGAGCCATCCCCGCTCGCCAAGAGCCAAGTGAGCAGCTCGGTCGCGATGCGACCGACGTCCTGAACACCGAGGTCGCCCGATAGTGGACAGAACACGGCGGCTGCAACGCGTCGGGTCGAGGCTGTCGTCTTGGTGCGGAGAGAGTCTTTGACAGGTGTCACCATGGGCAGTTGGGCTGCGTCCCCATCGCCAATACCGCAGCCCACGATCAAGTCGCAGAGATCCATACGCTGGCCGCCCGCGTTGAAGACGTAACCCTCGTCTGCTCCGCCCAGACGGAATTGAAACCGTTCAGTGCCGGCCAGGTCGACATCCCATACGCTGATCGGGACCATGTGTTCGAGGCTCACGAGGTTGCCTGCATCCACCAGACCGTTGATGCTGGGAAAGCTCCCTTCATTCGCCGAGCGCAGCAGGTACTCGCTCGCTGGTTTGGCGCGACCGGTGGGCTTGTAGGTCCCGTTGCGCAGCATGCCGCGACAGGCAAGGCGTCGCGTCTCGAGACCGGGGCCAAGGGGTGCGCGTCGCGCCTCGACGCAAGCCTCGATTGCCGAGCGAAGAGCCGCGGACGCCGGGGCACAAGCCACCCCCTGGACGGCGGCGACGCCGATGGCAACGTCACTACGAGGGAGGGCCAAGGAAAATTCGAGTCTCATCCGTGCACCTCTGCCGCCATGTCTGTGCGAGCCATGTCTGCGTGAGCGATCTCGCTATTACTCCGGAAAGCACTCAACGGCAAGCTCGGCGCCTCGCGCCGCGGCTCCTTCGCACCACGCGGATCGGGGCCGGTCCTCCATGCAAGGCGTGAACGGATACAGCCGAAGGCGCTGCGGATATTGGCCTTGTTGAGGGAGATCTGGCGTGATAACCAGCGGGCGGGGCACTGGTCGCCACGTCCGAGCCCACGCGATCGCTGCCTCGCGCCTGCCGTGAGCCCTTCGTTGGGGCACTCTTACCCTCCGTATCCAACCGTGTTGTCCTTCTCTCCGCGATCGCACACCGGCGAGCTTCCCATCCGAGGCTACTGGGACAATCCTTGGCTCGCCCTGATTTGGCGGTACGCGTGTTTCGCCGCCATGGTTCTTCTCGCCTTGTTGGGTGAGAGCACGCCCGCGCCGTCCCTGCCCGATCGTCTGATAAGCGTCGTCCCGTATGTGCACTTCATCGGCGCAAACAACTATCGTATCTGGCTCTTGGCATACGTCCCGCTCGCGCTCTGGCTTTGGCGTGTCGATCGGCGGCGTGTGGTGGAGTTCTTCTACGTTGGGGGTCTGCTCAATCTGCTTCGTGGTGTCACCATCCTAGTGACCACGCTCGGTCCGGTGAGCGGGCGCGACATCAATGCTGGGGTGACGAACGCGCAGGTTCTGCATGCATGGCTCCAGATTGTGAACCCGCTCACTGCGCTCACCACGCCAGCGCCGCACATTTTTCTCACCAAGGACCTCTATTTCTCGGGTCACACGTCCAGCACGTTCTTGCTCTGGCTGTACTGCCGAAGAATACCCAAGCTCGGTCCGCTCGCCCTTCTGTCTCACGTGATTGTCGTGATCACGGTGTTTCTAAGCCATCTTCACTACACCATCGACGTCATCGGAGCGTGGACAGCCACCTTTACCGGCTTCGTACTGGCCGAGCGCTGGTTCGCCAGGGGCTGCCTCGCGCTCAATGCGCATCAAGCACCCAGCCGCAGAGTCATGCGCTGACGTGAGCGCCGGAACACTGCCGCAGTCCCCTCGCTCGACTGCCCCCGGCGCGGCGCGGATCGCGCCCGGTTCCCCGTGTAAGGCATGAACAGATACTTGGACACAGTAGTGCCGGCGTTGGCGCGTCTGTACCAGAGTCATGGGTACTCGCACCTGCCCTCCGGCGCTCAACATGCGGCGCACTGCGGCTCTTGGTCGAGCGGGCTTCTTGGGGGGAGGCTGGGCGACCCCGCAGGCGAGTGCCCGTTTGCTCGGCGGACACATGAGGGAGCGTGTCGGCCCGCTGCCCTGGAGTGCGAACGTGCTCTGCATGCGTGAAGGGGACAGGTCGCGGTTTTGACTGGCGGGTTTCCCTTAACGGCGTCTGAAACGGGTCGTCCGTAGCGTAGGTCGAGGCGCCCGTGTCGCGGCGCCACACGAGGAGCCAGATTCATGGTTGGGCGGCAACGTCAGCCGTGGGCGTGGACGCGCTGCTGGCTCACTCGATGAAGGTGCCAGCACCCAACGCATCGGACGCAGACGCAGTAAAGTCATGGATAGACCCGACAAGCCCTGTTCTTGGTCGTCACCACCGCTTCGAGCTGCGGCAGGGGACGGCGCTGGGGAGATCTCGACGATGAGAGTGCTACTCGTCGAGGACAGCGGGGTCTACGCCGAGTCGATCCGGCTTCTCTTCCTCGACGCCGCGAACCTCGACGTGAAGCTGTCGCACGTCGAGCGGCTTGCAGACGTTCCGACCGATCCCCAGTCCAGTCCGGACATCATTCTGCTCGATCTCTCGCTGCCCGATGCCCAGGGGTTGGACACGATCCGTGGAGTCCAGCTGCGTCTACCAGGAACGCCGATCGTGGTGCTGACATCCGACTCGAGCGAACGGTTGGCCCTCGAGGTGGTTCGCAATGGGGCGCAGGACTACCTGGTCAAGGGGCGCTTCGACCTCGACACGCTGATTCGCACGATGCGCTACGCCATCGAGCGGGTGCAAGGGGAGCAGCTCAAGCGGCAGCTTCTCCAGGCCGATCGGTTGGCTGCGATCGGCAGGTTGGCGGCTGGTGTGGCGCATGAGATCAGCAACCCAGCCACCTTCGTTCAGGCTGGCGTGGGGCTCTTGCGGACTCAACTCGAGCGGATCGATGCGGCGCTGAGTCAGCTCGCCGACGAGGCCAATTGGCCTTCCGGCAAGCCCCAGTCAGCTGAGCTGGCCTTGATGCAGGCGCTCTCTGCATTGAGCGAGGCGCAATACTTGACCGAGCAGAATGCGTCCGGCGTCGACCGGATCTGCGCTGTCGTTCAAGACTTGAGAGGGTACTCTCGACTCGATCCCGGCAAGGTCACCCTCGTCGATCCCAACGATGTTGCGACCGATATCTGTCGGCTCGTGTCGAACGTGGTCCGGCACAAGGCGCAGCTGGTCAAGGACCTTCGGCCAGTGCCGCCGGTCGCGCTTCCTCGGGGGCGCCTCGATCAGATCCTGACCAACCTCCTCGTCAATGCAGCCCAGGCGATTCCCGATGAGCCCCCGCAGCACCACCAAGTGACGGTATCGACGCGTTCTGAGCGAGATATGGTCATCATTGTGGTGGAGGACACCGGCGTGGGCATGAGCCCAGAACAAGCCAAGCGGATCTTCGAGCCCTTCTTCACCACCAAGGCACGGGGCGCGGGGCTTGGTTTGGGGCTCTCCATCTGTCGCGAGATTGCTCGCGCGCATCAAGGGGACGTTACCTGTACGTCCGAGCCAGGGCGTGGTTCTCGATTCGAGGTGCGGTTGCCCGTGGCCTCGGAGCGCGAAGTCCGCGCCCCCACGCCAGTTCCCCCGCCGCTCACCCCTCCGAGTGTCCGCCCGCGCGTTCTACTGGTGGACGACGAACCCAATATCCGAGAAGTCTACTCCTTGCTCTTGAGTGACGAACTCGAAGTGTTTGCTGCTGCCAACGGCGCCGAAGCGTTGGAGACCGTGGCGGCCAAGGGTCCTTTCGACGTCGTCGTCTGTGATCTCATGATGCCCGACATGGACGCGGTGGAGCTCCTCGAAGCCATCGTCAAAGTCGCTCCGATGCTGGCCAGTCGATTCATCCTGCACACCGGGGGCGCCGTCAGCGAGCGCGCTCGCCGTCTCGTCGACATGGGCACCATCCCGGTTCTGTACAAGCCGGTTCTGGCCGACGAGCTCAAGAAGCAGATTCTTCGTCGCATCGCCGACGCGTGAGGCAGCCCCGGCGTCGGCATCTGCGGCTGCGTCGGCGTCTGCGGCCGCCCCGGCGCCTGCGGCGGACCCGGCGCCTGCGGCGGACCCGGCATCTGCGGCCGCCCCGGTGTCTGCGGCCGCCCCGGTGTCTG
>CAYRKE010000379.1:3307-6162 GCA_964424695.1 uncultured Polyangiaceae bacterium | reverse complement strand
TGGTTCTGGCGTTGCCCAATCCGGATGCGTTCCGAAGCCATTCCTCTTTTGCATCGGACGACTGGTTCCGGCTGGTCGACACGACTCGTCACCAAGATTACCAGAAGGCCATTGCGCAGTGCGATGTCATTGTACTGAACCATCCGTCCGAACACTATTCCTGCAGGGCGTCGGGACTGGTTGCCGACGCGGCGGCGGCCCACGTTCCCGTCGTTGTGCGCAACCTGCCAATGCTGCGCCACCAGATCGAAGTCCCCGTGTCCATTGGCGAATGCTTCGACGACATCGCCCAAGTGCCCGAGTGCATTGAGCGGATTTCGGCCCGACTTTCTGGTGAGACATACGATTTTAAAGCCTATCGGGAGGGACGCGAGGTTCCGGCCTTAGCCCAACAACTCATGGAAATGTGTGGAATGATGGCCGGACTCCAATCGAAACGGTTGCTGGGCATCGGTATTTCCATCGTCGACCTGCCGCAGTTACTCGATGGCATCGACCGATTGTCGGCCAGAGGGAAGCCCTCGCTGGTCAACAATGTGAACGTCCACGCCTGCAATCTGGCTTTTGAAAAACCATCCTTTCGCGAGGTACTGAATCATTCCGAGATCGTTTTTTGCGATGGCTTTGGCGTCAAACTGGGCGCGTTGATGAAAGGCATTCGCTTGGGACAGCGCATGACCCCTCCGGATTGGATTGACGATCTGTTTGCGCTGTGCGTGGATCGCAAATATCGCGTCTATTTCATTGGCGATGAACCGACGGTGGTAGAGCGGTTTGCCGCAGTTGTGCAGGGGCGATATGCCGAGCTGAAGATTGCGGGATATCACGACGGTTTTTTTGACGTTTCCATCGGCGATAATGATGGGTTAATAGAGCAGATCAATGCATCCGGTGCTGACATTATTTTGACTGGAATGGGGATGCCTCGTCAGGAACTATGGGCTGCCGATGCTGCGAAAAAAGTGGACAAAGGGGTCTTTATTGCAACAGGGGCACTGTTCAGGTGGTATACAGGCGTGGATCGCCGTGCACCAAAATGGATGACGGACCATGGGTTGGAATGGTTGGGTCGTTGGGTTGCGAATCCGATAAAACATTTTAAGCGTTATGGGATCGGAATCCCGTTGTTCTATTGGCGCGTCATCTGTACGCATTGGTTTCGAATCGGGAGCAAACAGGGTGACTAAAGGATTGCTGCTGTTATTTTTCGGGAGCTTAGTTCTCTTTGTTTTGGTTCTTCCAGAAAATCATTCGGAGGCGGAGGATGCTTTTGAATATTCTCGGCTGATTGAAGAGGGAACCGGGGCGCAGCAGTTTCACCCCCGTCACCTGCTTTATATTCCTATGCAGAAAGCAGTCTATGGGGTCTCTCGGAGTCTGGGATATGACGGACGATCCTATTACTCGGCCAGAGCGGTGAGCATGTTTGCCGGAGCTGCGGGGGTCTGTTTGTTCTATTTGATTGTTCGCAGGGTGATGAAACTCTGTTCACGTGAAGGGGATCATTGGATTTCAATTACAACCGTTTTGGGGTTGTTGTTTTCGTATGGATTCATACGTTATGCCTGTGAGGTGGAGGTTTATGTCCCTGCACTGGCGTTGCTGCTGGCGGCAATCTATTGCGCATTGCGAAATGGATCTTGGATCAGCGTGGTTCTTTCGATTCTGTTTTCGTCGTTAGCTGTTTTGATGCACATGGTGAACGTGGTTCCTGCAATTTTGGTAATTCCGCTCCTGTATGCAATGGTGTATGGAAATCGGCGGCACGCGTGGATTCACGGAATGGCGACGTTGATGTTGGTTGGATCGGTATACTTCATCATTCAACATTCCTGGGGAACATATATGCCCGGCAGCGATCCATCTTCCGAGGGAGGACTACGCTGGGATATGGTTCCTAAAGCAATCGTAGGGTTGGGGCAGTGCCTGCTGTCAGCAAACTTTGTTTTTGCCTATTCTCCAGTCTATGAAAAGCTACAGTCATTTTTCCCATACCGCATGTTTGATGAAGAAATCTTTACTGCTTCCCAGATGCCAGAGTGGGTGAAACTTGCAGCACCCATCACTTTGGGTCTTGCTGTAGCGGGTTTAATGCTGCTGTTGGTTCTAATGCTTATTTCCTTTGTAAGGGTGCGCCGTTGGGAAGAATGGAGGCCGTTGTTTTGGATATTCGTTTGGGCTGGTGGTGTGATTTTTCCAACGGTGTGGGTTGAGCCCTCCAATCCGGAGTTGTGGATCATGAGTCTGCCGCCCTTGTGGCTGTTGGGTGCATGGCTGGTTCGTCAGGTTTTGTGCAGGCGAATTTTTGTTTTGGTTGTCTGTCTGTTCGGACTGCACAATCTGGTTTCGGGGATGGAAATAGTTAAGAGTCGGGAGGGTGACTATCTCTTCAAAAAGTCGGAGTGGATTCTTCAGAATGCAGGTCCTGATGATGTGATTAACACGGCCGATACGTTTGTTTTTTCTTTCTATCTGGATTATTGGACTCCGGCTGAGGTGAAAAATCTGAATACGCAGAACTGGGGCGAGGGTAGGATGACATACATTCTGAATGATGTTTTCAATCCGCCTGCTGCTATCTCAGCACGGTTCCCTCAACAGGCGCTCCACGCGGCTCAGGCCGCTGCGGAGTTGAGGCCTTTATGTTATAAGGTTCATGACGATCAATTTGGTGGGGTCTGGAGTCTGGACGAATCGGAAAGCAAAGAGTAAATTCCCAACCATTGGAAAAGCGCTCTTTTGTGCTTCCGGGGCCTATTGATGGTGGTGGTTGGAAGTTTCCAGTTTGCAGTTCTCAGTTGGCAGTTTGCGGTTGGCGGTTTGCAGTACCGACTTCGCTATGCGATGGCGTTTGT
>CAYRKE010000379.1:0-3207 GCA_964424695.1 uncultured Polyangiaceae bacterium | reverse complement strand
TGCAGTACCGACTTCGCTATGCGATGGCGTTTGTGGGTGAACCAGCGGTTAAATATTGGATTAACCGCAAAAGATCACAAAATAAACAAAGACCAAGGGGATTGATTTTTTGCGTTTTGGTGCATTTTTTGGTTTGAAATATCGTAGACGCGACGTCCTCGTCGCGTTTCTGGAAAGAGCAGGTTCGGGAGAAAAAAGATGAATGGTGATGAACAACAGCAGAGTTTGGGCGCTGAAAGAAGCATTTTGAATGTGGGGTTTGCTTATGTGCTGGGGTTGGTGCCGCTGATCTGTACTCTGCTGTACGGTGTGGCGGGGAAGGATAAGTTTTCGCTGCTGTCCCCGTTGGTTATCGCCAGCTATGTGATTTTGCTGGGCTGGATGCTGACAAGCTTTATTCGTCGGCGGAGGGAGATGGTTGCGCCGCCGGCGTTTAACCTTTTCCTGCTGTTTATTGCTTTTGGCGCAGGATTGTCGCTGGTGTGTGAGATCGGCTTTGATGCGAAGATTCGGATGCTCATGATCGGGGCGTGTGCCGGAGCCTATTTTTTGTGGGCCAATACGCTGGTGAGTTTTCGGTCGGTTCGCGTGGTTTTGGGGGCGCTGCTCTTATTCACCGTTTTGCTCTGTATGTATGGGCTGATTAACCGCTTCAAGAATCCGGAGATGGTGTTGTGGGCGGAGCGCTGGACCGATCAATATATTGGGGGCGGCTGGGCAAGTCATCCCCGTTTGGCGTCCACCTATATTTGTCCGAACCATTTTGCGCATCTGCTGCAGATGGTGCTGCCGTTTTGTTTGGTGTTATTGTTTATTCCTCGAGCGGGGTGGATTTTGCGGATTCTGGCGGGTTACTGCATCATTCTTTTTATTCCGACGATGTATTATACGGAGTCGCGGGCCGGGATTCTGGGGGCACTTGCGGCGGTGGGGGTGACGGCGTTGCTGCTTTCATTGCGAAAGAGCAAAAAACTATTTATCCTGCTGCTGGTTTTGGTTCCGCTGTTTTCAATGATCTTTCTGCTCGGTGCGTGGAAACAGTCCGAAATGTTTCGGCGTCGAATGGAGCCGGTAGTTGAGTTTGTAAAGGATGTGAAGGAAAACGGGATTGCGAATACGAAAACCGAGGATTTCCGTCCGTTAACCTGGCTGGATTCGTTGGATATGATTAAGGCAAGTCCGCTGACGGGTTTTGGGCCGGCCAGTTATACTTATGTTTATCCCACCTTTCGAAATCGGTATAAGGGTGTTCGAATCATTAGTGAACATCCGCACAATGAATATCTGGAGATGGCCGCGGAGTATGGCTGGATCGGGTTCGCCTTGTTCGGAATTATGTGGTGCTATGGGCTGATTCGAATTTTAATCTTTGCGCTGAAGACAAAGCATCAGCACCAAGCGTTCATTTCGATGGCCTTTCTCGGTACGGCGGCCGGGACGATGCTACATTCCTTTTTTGATTTTCAGATGCATCAGTTTCAGAATGCGCTGATCTTTTGTCTCTTGGCGGCGTTGGCGGTGGGGCCGATGTGCAGAGCCCGACGAGAAAAAATTGCTGAGGGCGAGGATTCATTGCTCAAAAAGCTGCGTCCGGGGTTCCGCTATGCGCTCGGCGGCGTGGTTGTGTTGGCGCTGTTGATGTCGGTGCGGACTTTTTCTTCCGAGTTTCTTCGGGCTACTGCGGATAAGCTGGTCAAAAAGGCGGAGACGGAAATTGGGCCGGAAAAGCTGGTCGGAAAAAGGAAAAAGGAGGAGCGGGCGGTTGATCTGTATAATCGTGCGCTGAAGTTTGATTCCTCAAACTGGCGGGCATATAACGGAATCGCAAAAGTCCGTTATCCTCAGCGTTATTTCTCGCTGGAGCCGGACAAAAAGAAAGAGCTGGCGGAGGAGGAGCGGGCTGCGCTGGAAAAGGCACTGGCGTTGAATCCGTATGACGCAGAGCTTTGCCTGCATTTGGGGCAGACCCGAATCTTTCTCGGGGATCAGGAAGGCGGGCTCAAGCTGCTCGAGCAGTCGGCAGATACGTTTCGTTATAATGATATCTGTTGGTGGACGCTGGGTGTTGCACAGCGCAAGGCCGGGCTTTTTCAGGAGGCGCTGGATACCTTCCGCTATGCGAAGAAGTTGAAAAATACAGAATCGATTCGAACGAATATAAAATGGCTGGAGGAGCAACTTCAGGAGCAGGCGAATGGAACCTGGGAAAAAGAAGTGAAGCGGGTAAATATCAGCGACCTCATGAAAGAACATGGACTGTTTGAGGAATGATTAGGGAATACTTTGATTTCCGATTTCCGATTGCTGAATTGTTGATGGGTTTTGACAAAATAATTTTGGACAGAATGATTTTTGGGCAGACACGAAGTGAGGCTGGCGCGTTGCGACGGCAACGAAGCGGCAATAATTGGGGTGAAATGGTTTTTGGCAGTAGCGACTTCGCTATGCGATGGCGTTTTGAATGGAATAGTTTAGAAACCACTGATTAACACGGATGGACACTGATTTGATTGGCAACGAATGGATGAAAAGCAACGAATGCCATTGTTCCGCCACTTAATTATTTTGTCCATAATTATTTTGTTAAATATATTAGTGATAAGCAGATTGGAAGATTTTGGAGAAGCATGGGGTTGTTGATAAAAAATGTTGAGCTGAACGGTGAGGAGACGGATGTCCTGATTGAAGACGGACGGTTTTGTCGGATTGCTCCAGAGCAGGATGCCGCAGGAGCGGAGGTGATGGAGGGGCGCGGAATGGCGATCCTGCCTTCGTTTGTGAATATGCATACGCATGCCGCTATGACATTGATGCGCGGTTATGCCGACGACTTGGAGCTCCATGAATGGCTGACGCAGTATATCTGGCCGCTGGAGGCGCAGTTGACGGAGGAGGATATTTATCACGGTGCGCGGTTGGCCTGTTTGGAGATGATCCGTTCAGGAACAACCTGCTTCAACGACATGTATTGGCATTTCCACGGCACGGCCCGCGCGGTTGAGGAGATGGGATTGCGCGCGGTGCTCTCGTCGGTGTTCATCGACTTTGATGACCAAGGCAAGGCCGCCGAGCAGCGGGAGCTCACGAAAAGGCTTCATGGCGAAATGGACCGCTATTCGGATCGGATCGTTTTTGCGATGGGGCCGCATGCCCCGTACACCGTTTCGGAAGAGTCGCTGCGCTGGGCCAAGGCGTTTGCGGATGAGC
>CAYRKE010000378.1:1274-6164 GCA_964424695.1 uncultured Polyangiaceae bacterium | reverse complement strand
GTTGATATTTGGGCTCGCGGTGGAGCACGTGCTCACGCGCTCAGTACGCGATAGCGCGGCTCTCTTGGACGTCACCGCTGGTGAGGATGCCGGCGCCCCCTACACGGCCTCGCCGCCCGCGCGGCCGTTCTTGGCCGAGGTCTCGACCCCCCCTCAGCGCCTGCGCATCGCGGTGACGGACGAGTCGTTCAATGGCGTGCCGGTGGCAGCGGAATGTCGAGGCGCTGTGTCGCGCGCCGCCCAGCTTTGTTCCGAACTCGGGCACGAAGTGGTGGAGGCCCGCCCCTCGATATCGTGGGAAGGCTTCCGTGCCGCATACTACGGGCTGATGTCGGCGTTCGTGGCGCAACTCTTGGAGGTCGCCTGCGCTCGGCTCAGGCTTGCGCCGACCCCAGATCTCGTGGAGCGTTCGAACCTCGCGATCGCGGAGCGGGGTCGAGCGATGCGCGCGGTCGACCTCGCCATGGCGTTATCCCAGCGTGACCAGATTTCGCGGAAGGTCGGAGCATTCTTCGGCAGTTACGATCTGTTGCTCACGCCGACACTCGCTATCTGTCCGCCGAGGATCGGGGAACTCGACCTGAATCGTCCTGGACTCAGCGGTGACGAGGTCTTGGATCTCTGCTTCGCGCCGTCGCCGTTTACGCCGATCTTCAACCTGACCGGAAACCCCGCGATGAGTGTGCCGCTGCATCGAACGCCAACGGGGTTGCCCGTGGGCGTGCACTTCGTTGCGCGCTCCGGGGGCGAAGCCACGCTGCTACGCCTTGCCGGTCAGCTTGAGCAGGCTGCGCCCTGGTGGGAGCGCCGGCCCCCCGTGGCGGCCGGCTGAGCGCCCCCGCGTGCACCCGATACTGGTTCCGCGCCTAGGCTTCAGTCGTGGTTCGCCTGTGTCGGTGACCGGCCCAGGGACGCCTACCTGGTGGGAGGTCGCACAGGAAATGCTAGCCGCTCGTTTGCGGGGGAGCCGGTGAACTCCCGCTCGCCAACGCGTGCGGTTGCCCGGCGCAGCGTTCTCGCCAGAGACCGCTGCCACGACGTCGCCAGAGTCGAAGACGTTCACCTTGACGATGCAGCCATGCGGAAGCTCTTCGACCCCAGCGCAACTTGAACCCGAATCCTTCTCTGGTTGCTCTGCGTTGTCGCCCTCTCAGATCACGACCAGGTCTCCAGTGAACGGAGGCACGGCCACCGCTGCGCTGGCGTCTTGGAGCGGGGCTGCCGGCTCCTGCTGATGGGGATTCCCTTGCCATCAAGAGAGAGCGCGCGCGAGCCTCTCGTTCAACACCGTGTTTCCCAAGGATTCCGCACTCGCGGCTCGAATCCACCTTGCAGGCGCGACGAAATTCACCTGCAGTGTGCGCACTAGGCGCCGTTGACCGAGAAGCTCACCCAGGCCACGCTAATGCCTCAGGATCTCGACCCAAGGGAGATTCTATGGAAGCGCTGCGGCGTTGCCCTTCATTCGCCTTTCGCGGAGACAGCGAGAAGCGTTCGTGCTCCTCGAAGCTGCGAAACCTTGGGACCGCTCCGCGTCGCGTTCTCGAACTGAGCGTTACAGTCAACACGGGTATGTGGGTTGCGTAGGAAAGCTGGAGGATATCTGCGATGTCGTTGCCAAATGTCTTGAAGCGAAGCTGTCTTCCCCTACTCGGAGCTGGAGTGCTGTTCGCCTGCTCTTCCGAGGATTCTGGGACTCCTGAGAACGGCAGGGATGGTACGGGCGGTGCGATCTCAACTGACGCGACAGGCGAATCTGGTGGAACGAATGGATCCACGGGTGGACTCGTGGGGTCGGCTGGAGCAACCAGCGGCGGAGGCGTCGAAACAGGCAGCGGTGGCACCGCAACGGGCGGCGTTGACACCACCGGCGGCGTCGGCAACACCACTGGCGGCGTCGGCAACACCACTGGCGGCGTCGGCAACACCACTGGCGGCGTTAGCAACACCACCGGCGGCGTCGGCAACACCACCGGCGGCGTCAGCAACACCACTGGCGGCGTCAGCAACACCACCGGCGGCGTTGGCAACACCACCGGCGGCGTTGGCAACACCACCGGCGGCGTTGGCAACACCACCGGCGGCGTCGACACCAGCGGAGGAGGCGCCGAAACCGGTGGGACCTCCGCGAGCGGTTCGACTGGCGGCACCGTCGTTACCAACTATGAGCTGCCGCCTCCAAACGACTTCACGGAGGACCGGGTACCCGGCGCGTCATTCGACATGGTCTACATACCGGGTGGCACGTTCACCCTGGGATGCGAAAGCGAACCCTGTCCAGCCAACACCGCCCCTGTGGAGGGTGTGACAGTCAGCAGCTATCATATCGCAAAGAGCGAGATGACGGCAGAGCTCTATAACACCGTGATGGGTGGCGAATCGTCCGGCTTCGGCGGCCCCAGCATCAACTGGTATAACGCCATGGAATTCGCCTGCGAGCTAAGCCGCCAGACTGGCAGGGCGTATCGGATGATGACCGAGGCCGAGTTCGAATACGCCGCCAAGAACCACCTGGACAGTCTCGAAGATGTCGGCAGCGGCGAGGAATGGGCGTACAACACCTGGAGCGCTTCGCACATGGGCGGAACGGATCCCGTGGGACCGGGGAGCGGTGTACACACGCAGAAGACGCGCCGCGATGCGCAAAACACCGGCGACAACATCACAGGACGCCTCATTCGTTCGATCGAAGGTATCGGTCCCCAGTTGCGGCTGGTCCTCTCGGCTGAAACGACCTTTCCGCCGGAATACGTTCCACCGTGCGATCTCCACGCCCCGGAGATGGGCGACGAACCGGCAAACTCTTACCGCGACCCGCGGTGGATCACGGGCAGCGATGCGCATTGGACATCGAACTCGGAGTGGGGCGGTTTTGACCTCAGGGTTTGGGAGGACGGCACCGCAAGCATGGTCAACATGATGGGCGGTACCACCGAAGGCCAGTGGTTCACTTCGAACAACATCGCCTTCGTCTTTGTTCAGACCTCAGGGGAGCTCACCAAATACCCATACATATTTCTTGACAGCGCCCAGGGTTCAGTTCTTTCCAGTTCGGGTTTCGCGAACGGCGGGTATATCGGAAGAATTCAGCTGGAGGAGGCGGAGGCCGTCGACAAACCAGCCATATCCGACCTAAAGAGCGGCGCGGAGCTGGCCGCGGCGGCGGGGGATGAGTACAAGATGGTTGATATGGAGAACATCCCAGACTCAGCCAAGGAGCAAGATGCGCGACTCATAGACGGTCCAGGCGTGGGATGGTCCCAGAAGAATGTTGGCTCCCAGCACCACTACAGAAAAGACGTGGATGCCGACGAATTCCGGTTCACCGTCAACCAGTCGGGAAGCCGGGTCATGCTCGCGAACGGAGAGTGGTTCACCGTCGGCAAGACATTCCTGCGCATCACGCACTCAGACGGATATACGTGTGACTATCTGTACGCCGTCTCGGAGGATGGGAGCACCTTCTATCACGACTCGTTCCAGGGGTATGAGCGCGGCGACTTCAGGATGTTCACTCAGGCGGAGAACGGCCCTGACTTCAACGATCTGTGCGGCGAGATCTGCAACGACGAGATCCCAAAGGGAGAACCTGCTTCGTTCTATTCCACCCAGGACATCGGCCAATCGACGTACGTACCGGCACCGTGCCCGGAGGGTGGTTGCGAGTAGACGGAACGCCGATGGCCCCCGGACTCTTCGGGGGTACCCTCGCTGCTGCAAGCCAGGTTGCCGATACCGTCTGTCCCGACACTGGTAGTTCCTCCACGCGTGTTCTCGGAGGCGCCGCCACCAGCCGCGCCTCCCTCCCCCCCGCCAGCGCCGACATCGGAGGCGCCCGCCGCCAGCCGCGCCTCCCCCCCGCCAACGCCGACAATCGGGCCGCCACGGCCCGTTATGGTCGCGTCGTGGGTCCCTTCCTCGCTGGAGCATCTGGCGACCAGGCCGAAGAACGCCAGGTGGGTGGCGACGATTGATGCACATCGTCTCTTCTCATCACGACGCCTGGGCTCCCACTCAGTGCACGCCCAGTCGGAACGACATCATTATCGAACATGAGTTGTTTGCCATGGGGACGGGGTGAGATCTTTCACCAGGGCATCATGTAACTCATGACCAGGGAAGACCTGAGGGCATCTGACCCAGGCTGGGTCCCAGTGCGTGCGGCCTGGAGCTGACCTTTTAGGAGAGCATCCAGGATGCTACCCATCCATGAAGTCGCTCCGGATTGCCTCAGGAGCGAAAAGGACTTCGGTTAAGGCCCAGCTGACCCGGAACGCTTGCCGTTCACGGCATGGCGAAATGGGGTCCCGCTGCCCACGGGATTGGTGCAGACTCTCGGAGTCCCGCGCAAGGAATGACGCTGTCGAGCGTCGCCCATTGCTCGCTCCACTGGTCACTTGGATTCAACCGATTGAGTGCCCCAGTATGAATGACTCCACCGCCTGGAAACATCAAGCGCTGACCCTCGCCCTGCCATTCGCGCTGTTCGCGTGCAGCACCGACGAGTCCCAGGACCCGACGGATGGGACAGGTGGGGGCGTAGCAGCTACCACCGGAGGAACGTCCACGGGGGCTCAGTCGAACGCCGACTGGACGACGGGCGGCACTGCATCGGGTGGAACCGTGGGGGCCACCGGTGGGACGCCGAGCGCCAGCGTGAACACTGGCGGCACCAACACTAGCAGCACCAACACTGGCGGCGCCCCCCCCTCCGCTGGGGACACTCCTTCTGGGGCCGGAGGCGCCCATGCGACCGGAGGCGCGGATCCTGGCACCGGAGGCACGAACGCCAACATCGGAGGCTCGATGCCTGGCACCGGAGGCACTGACGCCGACACCGGAGGCGCGGATCCTGGCACCGGAGGCACGAACGCCAACATCGGAGGCGCG
>CAYRKE010000378.1:0-1174 GCA_964424695.1 uncultured Polyangiaceae bacterium | reverse complement strand
CACCGGAGGCGCGGATCCTGGCACCGGAGGCACGAACGCCAACATCGGAGGCGCGATGCCTGGCACCGGAGGCACTGACGCCGACACCGGAGGCGCGGATCCTGGCACCGGAGGCACGAACGCCAACATCGGAGGCGCGGACCCTGGCACTGGTGGCACTGACGCCAACACCGGAGGCACCGATGGCATGGGTGGCGCAGTGCAGGGGCCCGACGTCGACAAGTATTTTCGGGATTGGCGCGCCGGCGAGGACCCTCTGGAGGTGGGGAGAAGTGCCGCTGAGGTGTTCTTGGACCAGACCCTTCCGCAAGGATCCGGCGATGATCCCAACGATGACTACAAGCACTACAAGGATGCTTGTGCTTGGTACGGCTCGTTGTCCGTCGCGACGTTGTTGAACGACCCGAACCTGACAGGGGGTCTGATCGACAAGTACTATCCGTACAAGAACACCTGGTCCGCGTTCGACCCTCCCACACGGGAGAACTCGTACACGGGGCATGTCGACAACAACGTATTCGGGATCGTGCCGCTCGAGATCGCCAAGATCGATCCGGACCCCATCTACTTGGAGGAAGGGGACCTCGCGGCGGACCACCAGGTGGCGTTCATCCAGGACCAAATCCGCTATGCGATCGACGACATGTTCATGATTACCTCTCTTCAAGTGCAGGCATACCGAGTCATCGAGGACGAGGAGCACCGAAGCCGGCACCTGAACACAGCCGCCGAGACGATGGTAACCTATCTCGACACGATGCAACGGAAGGACGATCAGGAAGGCGCGATGGGCTTGTTTCCCCACCATCGCGACATTCCCGAATTTCGGATCGCTTGGGGGCGTGGCAACGGCTGGTACGCAGCTGGGATGGCGGAGATAATTCGCGAGCTCCCCGTGGAACATAACCTCTACGAATCCATTTTTGAGGGCTACAAGCTGATAATGGACGCCCTCCTGGAACTCCAGATTCCCGAGGGCCAGCCCGGGGCTGGGTTGTGGAAGCAGGTCGTGGACTCCACGGATAGCCGCAACTGGGCGGAGACTTCGGGGAGCGCAATGTTTGCCTATGCACTCGTGACTGGAGTGCGACACGGTTGGCTCGACGTGGACACCTACGGACCGGCTGCCCGCGCTGCGTGGTTGGGCTTGGTAGCGCAAGTCAACGGTGGGCGG
>CAYRKE010000377.1:0-6196 GCA_964424695.1 uncultured Polyangiaceae bacterium | reverse complement strand
AACGGCATCTCAGACGTGGTCCAACGTCGCAAGAGGCTCGGCGGCATCCTCAATTGCTATCATAGAAAGGCCGCATAGTAGCTGCCGTTGAGTTTTCGGACACTACGGGCTCGCGAGGGAGGCCCTGTCGAAAATCAACGGCCGCATTGCCTTACGCTCGCCGTCATTCATCGGCCCAAAGGCTAGGCTCAAGGCCCGCCCGTCCGCAACCACTCGGGTGTCCCTTCCCCTAGCCGTTCCGCTCGATCGTCGCAGCGCGCAAAGCCCGAGTTGCGGGAGTCGAGGTTGCCCCGAGCCGCATACTATCTTCACGCATAGCGGCCACCGACTACTGCTCAGAGCGCTGCTGGGCCTGCCGTTTGTTGGACTCTGCCCACCTCCCTGCATACGGGCTGTATGCACGAATTGCCATCTGGGCCTTTCCGATGGCGGTGCGAACTGTCATGCTCCTCTCGTGACGAGTGAAACCATCAACGTGTTCACCTTCCGCGACTACCGGGAGTTTCTGAGGGCTCACTACCTTCGCCAACGTCCTGGCGGAGTGCGACTGTCGCTCCGAGAGTTCTCGAGCAAGGTGGGGCTCGGCTCTTCGAACTACCTGAAGCTCGTCATGGATGGGGATCGTAATCTGACGCCATCAATGGCCACGCGATTCGCCGCCGGATGCGGACTCGCGGGGCGCCAAGCGGAATTCTTCTGCGCACTGGTCACGTTCTCTCAGGCGAAGACCGCGCGCGAACGAGACAGGGCCCACTCGGCCCTGCTCGAGTTCAAAGAGTATCGGCGCGCGCACACGCTGGAGCGCGCACAAGGCGACTACCACCGACACTGGTACCTCCCCGCCATCCGAGAGCTCGTCGCCCGTCGGGACTTCGACGAGGCTCCCGAGTGGATCGCGACGCGCCTGATGCCGCGCATCAGTGTGCGCGAGGCGAGACAGGCGGTGAAGTTGCTCCTGGAGCTGGGTCTGCTGGTTCGGGACAACCAGGGACGACTACAGCAACGAGACGCCGTAGTCGAAACCCCGGAAGGACCGCTTCCGCACCTCGTCGTCCTGTACCACCAGAAGATGATGGAGCAGGCTTCCGCTGCTGTGGAGCAGGTTCCCCGAGAGGAACGCGAGATCGGAGCTTTGACGCTTTGCCTGAGCGACGAGCAAATGCGGGCGCTCAAACGAGAGCTTCAGGTCTTTCGTGCGGGCCTGGCACAGCGCTACGTGGCCGATGATCGGGCACGGCGCGTCATTCAGGTCAACTTTCAACTGTTTCCACTGACGACGCGTGAATAGAGGAACAATGATGAAACGCTTAATCTGGCTTGGACCTGGTGTATTGACGTGTGCCTGCGCATCTGAGGTTCCGAAGAGCACCGACACGGGCAATCCGGACAATACGCCGCTCTGCGTCGAAGACGTGATGGCCCAATCAGAGGTCGAGTTGCGCGATATCACGGATTTTGACGCGCGAACTTCCTTCGGGGAGTCGGTGAACGAGATCCTCGAGACGGTCGCCGGTAAGCATCAGGCAAGCTTCGTCTGGGGTGAGGAGACGCAGGTGTTGCCCAACCCCGAAGACGAGCGTGACGAGATGACCGTCACCGTGACAGACCACGGTCAAGCCCGGTATGTTCAATGGCCCGCCTCCGAGAACCGTCTCGACTTCATCGAGATCCCGGCGACCATCCATCTGACGCTCGAGAGCGGCGACGCGGAGCTGGAGTTTGACGCCACCCTGCGCGCCTTCGAAAGCGGGCTGGTGCGGCTCGGGGATCGCTGCCGCACCGACGCGGCAGTCGTCGAAGCCGCCGACGCGACACGGGCCGCTCTGACCGGCCTCGCTCTCGACGACGACTTCGACACGAAGGGAACCTTCCAGGTGAATCTGGGTTTCTTGGCTGGGCGATTCTGGGGCGAAGTCATCGTCCTAGACGGCCTCCAGGGCCCGTCGCTCGCGGGCATTTGGCCAGCAGACAGCGCGTGTGCCGCCTCCTCCGCCCCCGTCGAAGTCGACGATGAACGGTTCGGGATATCGGTTGGCGCCGCTCTGGCGCATGCCTTCCCCGTGAGTGCAAGGCTCAGCTGGAACGATGGCAGCGAGACCACGATGAACGTCAAGTTCGTCGTCGATGCCCCTTATGCGTGTAACGACGGCGTGAGACAGATTGACGTTGCCGGCAGAGTCGAAGCGGCCTCCGAGGACGGGCGGGTCTCTCTGAGCCAGAAGGCGCGATTCGTCGCGTTCTCGAAGGACGGCGCTCGGCTCGACTGGTTCCAAGTGTATGCCAAGCTTGGCAGTCGCGACGCACCCTTGTCCGCGAACGCCTTGGGGCAAGTCTGGTCCCGTGAAGAGGCACTCGAACTCGCGCCCGGCGGCGGGTGGGTCACATTCGAATACAGGACGAAATCGGAAGACCCTTCGCACACCCTCGGATGGATCGCGCTCTACGGTTTGTCGTCCGCGGACGGTACTTGCGCCACCCCCGAGGACGGACCCTGTGACGAGACGGGCTGCCAGTGTGGGGTGGTGCGCGAGGGGACCTTCGGCCTGTAGAGGCGTAGCCGCTGTCTGCGGCCGCGTAGATCCGCGTGAAGTTGGCTACTCGCGCAGCTCAGAGCCAGAGTCCCTCGGCAGCCAACCGGTGTCTGGGGGACTCCGCTGGAGCCAACTCCGGCAGCGGCTGCGGCAAGACTCCCGTTTGACTCTCTCTGCCGTGGGGGCTGCGAGCCTTGCTGGGCTACGACAGCGAACTATGCGGGGAAGTGCACGGAGCCTTCGTGCAGGAGCTATCGCGGTCGCTGAAATGGCGAGAGAAGAGGCTGCATGGGTTGTCGACTATGGGGGAGGCAGAGACTGGCTGCGTGGCAGCGACCGGGCGCGTGGAGCACGCAGTGCCGCATAGCTGTAGTCCCAGGGGCCGATGCAGCATCGGATCATCGGGGTCACGAAATCCAGCATCGTGTGCCAGCTCATGGTCATCAGGTTGTTCCTTCCCTGGTGAGCCGTTGCCACCAAGAGCACCGGACCTGGCTAAATCAGGTGAAAGACCTTGGACAGGGGGATGTTCTTCATGGGGCCTCCGGGATGGTGAGTGGGGTCGAAGGACAACCGTAACAGTGGCGGCTCCTCCTGCCGCTGCCTCGGCGTCTGCCGCACTGGCTGGTGTGGCTGCAACCTCCACCAGAATGGCTGATGCAGCTGCGGCCCCAGCGGCGGTCGACGCCGGACACCGCCACGACGCGGCTCCGACCCTCGTCATGACTGCCCATCTGGAGCTTGGCTCATACACGAGTACACCCATTGGGCCGAATCGACAACTGATGAAGTCTTGGTGGCGGGGGCCGAATGGCCACGCCTCGCCCGGGTGTCGTCGCGCCATGCATCACCCGTGCGCAGGGACGCGTCACCGGGGGGCGAGGCCGTTGAAAGAGCTGCGCCGAGCGCAACAAACGCGGCTTCTCCCGGCAAGCGACTCGTCTTGGCAACGCCATTGCTTGCGGCAACTGACGACTGGATTCGCGACAAGCCCAATGATAGAGACTCAGTGTAGAAGCCTCAGGCCGAGCCTTGATTTCGGGGAAACCCGGAAACCGAGCGAAACCGGGGCGAAGGCGAAAGGAACCCGAACTCTCCTCCCTCCAATGCCTCTCTCAGCAAGTGACTTTTGGCGCTCCGAGCGTTGGCCGGGGATCGATCGTTGCTTCGATCGACGCTCCGGTGCGAGGCTGCGCTGGCGTGCACCGGTGGGCCTGGCCGGCGTGCTGGTGAGCTTTGCGTGTGAGCCGGAGTTGGTCATCGGAGACTGGCAGTGTAGCGGTTCGGCACTGAGCGAGGCACGGAGTGCGTCGGACGTTGCGATCCCCGCGAACGACGTCGAAGTCCCGTGGGAAACCAGCTTCGAAAACGGCTTCTGTGAGTTTGGGGAACCGGGGGGCTTCTGTTTTAGCAACACGTCAGCGTCTCTCGACGTCGTCTCTTCGCCCGTCCATTCTGGACGGTGGGCTGCCTCATTCCACATCGTCGGGGAAGAGGCGGATGGCCTCCAGGCCCGGTGCGCTCGCCAGGGCAAGCTTCCCGAAGCCGCGTACTACGGGGCTTGGTTTTACATCCCGAGCCCAGTCACAGCGGCCACCAATTGGAATCTCTTCCACTTCGAAGGAGACCCCCCCGATGGAGGTACCGAGCAGTGGGGCCTCTGGGATGTGTCGTTGGCGCTCACCGAGGCGGGCTCCTTGCAGCCCTACGTCTTCGACTTCCTGCGCAACACGGCGCGGCCCCTCGATGCACCGCGCGCGGTGCCCGTCGAACAGTGGTTCCATCTCGAGGTGTTTCTGCGAAGAGCCGCCGACACGACCGGTCGCTTCACCCTCTACGTGGACGGCGCTCAATCGCTCGACCTCGACCAGGTTGCAACGGATGATTCCGAGCTCGGGCAGTGGTACGTCGGAAATCTAGCCACGGAGCTCCAACCGTCCGCCAACACATTGTTCGTCGACGATGTCACGATCTCGATGGTGCGCCAAGGTGCCGAGTAGACTCCGATCGGGCGTCGCGGGCCCGAGATTGAGCCGGCTCGTCTGCCTCGTAAGCGCGGCAACCCTGGGCCTCGTCGCGTCGACGCGGATCGCTCAAGCCCAAGAGGAACCACTGCTACGACTGACGTGGCAGGCGCCCCGGTCTTGTCCGGACGAGAGAACCGTTCAGCAAGAGATAAGAGCGCTGCTTCCCAAGCGTGCCCGCAAGCAATCGCAACTCGGTGCCACCGGACAGGTGGTGCGGAAGGCTGGCCTCTACCACCTGCGCCTGAGCCTGCGAGACGGCGAGTTCGAAAGTGAGCAAGAATTCGCAGGTGAATCCTGCAGAGACGTGGTTGGGGCCGCTGCGGTGAGCATCGCGCTGCTGCTTCAGTCCAGCGATCCGCAAGGCCAGAGTGCGCGAGAGTCCGAACCAGAGAGTGAACGCTCAGAAGACTCTCCAAGGCTTCCTCCCGACGGCGGAGCGCCGGAAGACGCTCGCAAGAAAGCACTCGAACCACGCACGGAACGGCTCGTGAAACATCCGATGGGTTCCCGGGAGCATGCGTCCGCCAGTCACCCGGACGGCGGCGCAAACGCTCCACTTCCCAAGCGAATGGTGCTGATGCTCCCGGCGATCGATGCGAGCATCGGACTCCTCCCTGAGCCCAGTTGGGGAATGGGGGGCGGGGCGGGACTGGAGGTCGATCGCCTGCAGATCCTCGTCACCGGATGGTGGACTTGGAACCCGAGCGGGCCCACCTCAGACACGCAACCGGCAACGACTACTCATCTGGAGCACGCGCGGATCGCAGCGCGGCTCTGCTACTGGTGGGGTGGCCCTCGTCTAGACCTCGGCCCTTGTCTCGACCTGACCGTTGAGCACCTTGCCGCCCGAGCGGACGGCCCCGATATCGCACCTCGACCTCGCTCGACCACGTGGGTGGCATCGGGGCCTGCAGTGTCGGCTCGGCTTTTCACACACGGCAGCATGGCGGCATCCGCCCATCTCGGGCTTCACGTCCAGTCATCCCGGCCTGTACTGGTCGTTGATGGCTTGGGCCGCTTAGGACAGATTGGAAGGCTCAATCTCACGGGAACTCTAGGAACTGAGTGGATTTTTTGACGGAAGACTTCCATTCTTGCCACTGCGACAGTGAGAGCTGCTCACTGGCAGCGCTCGACGCCCACGAGTAGCTTCGGCGTCGCTGCCTCGACGAGCCCCACGAACTCCACCGGCCGTGTCTGATTTCGAGACAATCTACCACCAGTACTTTCGATTTGTGTGGTCCTCGGTGCGACGACTCGGTGTCGGGACAGAGGCCATCGACGACGTCGTTCAGGAAGTGTTCATCGTGATCCACGCCAGACTCGACACCGTCCGGGACCCAACCGCGCTTCGGAGTTGGATCTACGGGGTGGTTCGTAGAACAGTCAGTGGGTACCGAAGAGCGAACAAGCTCAAGAGTGATTCCGTTTCGGTGTTCACGCCTGACGAACTCGCATCCTCCGACGAGCTCAGCCCTCTGGCTCGCAGCGAGCAGAAGGCGGAGCTCGAGCTGCTCTCGACGCTGCTGGCCGGGCTTTCCGAAGCCAAGCGCGAGGTGCTGATGCTGGTTGAGCTCGAGGAAATGAGCGTGCCAGAAGTCGCCGAAGCACTGGAGATCCCGTTGAACACTGCCTACT
>CAYRKE010000376.1:0-6225 GCA_964424695.1 uncultured Polyangiaceae bacterium | reverse complement strand
CGACTGGGATCCACGAGCCGTCGCCAGCAGCCTCGACTGGGATCCACGAGCCGTCGCCCGCTGGTTCGTCCGACGAAGACGGTACCGCCCGAACGTCTCCCGAGCGGGATTATTCCGACGAGGGATCCCGGGGAGACGCGATGACCGTTGTGCTTCGCACCAAGACTCCCGGTCGTCGGTTCGAGATCCGCACCAGGCGGGATCGAGAACTCGTGGAGCGGTGTATCGGGCGCTGCAGCGTCGATCTGTCCGAGGGAGTCTACTGGGTTATCATTCCGGAGAGCGAGGGGAGCGCGCGTGGCAGGGCCCGACTCAGGGTGGAGGGCTCGGGGCAGTGGCTGATCGAGGATGCGGATCGGGACACTTCCAACGCCGGCTTGGCCATGGGGATTGCCGGCACTGCCCTGATTCCTATTGGTCTGATTGTCATGGTTATGAGTTCGCTTCCCGATGAGACCGGATCGGATGCGGACAACGGGCAGGGCGCGCGCGTGGGGCTTGGCATGTTACTCGCCGGTCTTGTGCTGACGCCCGTCGGATGGGTCACGTTTGGCACCAACCGGGGACCTGATCTGGAGCAGGTTGACGGTGGGAGCTGGGACGTTGGGTTCACAACAGGCCCTTCTGGCCCTGGACTCGGGCTCACCGGACGCTTCTGATTGGCGTCCGGTCGTGGCATGCTCGGCCCGCCGAGATGGGCCTTCAGAAGACACGAGCATGGGGCGAGTGACCAGGCAAGACCGCTGGCCCGAGCAGGGACCGAGGGCTGCCGGGCTCGTCGTTGAGGCTCTGGTGCTCGTTGGGGGGCTTTCTGTGCCGGCTCTTGCCCTCGCAGATGACGCACTGCGATTCGAGCTCGAGCCAAGCTGTCCCGGTGAAGAGTACTTCTGGGCCCAGGTGTCCTCCCGACTCGACGGCGCTGAGCCAAAAGCTCGGCTTGGCGAAGGCGGTCTGCGCACGGCCCGCGAGGGGGCCGCGTTCACCGGACGCCTCCAGCTCGAGGGCATGGACGAGCGAATCGTGCGCGGGGAGAGTTGTGCCGAGGTCATGGACGCCCTCGCCCTCATCGCCGTATTGAGGCTCAAAGAAGTCGATGAGAGGCCGGAGTCCGCTATTGGCCCAGAGACGGCCACGGCCCAGCCGGAGGTGGTCCAGGCCAACGGCACGGAGTCGGCCGCGGAAGCTCCACAGTCCGTCCCCGCCCCAGTGCCGTCCTCGGGCGCGGATGTCCTGCCTCCCCGCGTCGCGCCCAAGCCAGCCCTGGCGGCGGCTCCTGAGCGCAGCGATGGGGCAGCGAGCGCTTCCGGGAGTCCGCCGACCCTGAGCGCGACGGATTCCAGCTCATGGGCCGACGGCGAGGCATGGATACTGGGGGTGGGAGGCTTGATCGTGACAGGTCCCGCCCCTAAGCCGATTCTTGGGGTCAGTGCCTCTGCCGAGCGCATCTGGGGCGGACCGTTACCGTTCAGTCTCGGCGGGGCGCTCGAGGCGGGCTGGAGTCGAACGACCGAGACTGACGTGGGAGACGCCAAGTTCCGCTGGTGGGTGGCCAGGGCTGCGGCGTGTCTCGAAGCGGTCGGGCGGGAGCCGGTCGGTCTCTGGCCCTGCGTCGAACTGAGCGGTGGGGTGACCGAGGCGATTGGTCTGCCCGGCGGTGACATCAGAGAGGGGTCGGCCACACTCCAGGGCTGGGCCGCGGGTGGAGCAAACCTGACGATTCGCACCGAGGTGGTCTCCGACTGGTTCGTCGACCTCGGCGGGGGCGCTGCACTTCCTGCCGTCCGACACACGACCTTGTTTCGAGATCCGGACCAGGAGGTCCACCGGACGGACAGGGTCAGCTTCACGGGGCGGTTTCGGCTGAGCTATCGCCTACCCTGAGGCTCCCAGGGATCGGATGGGCATTCCGGCGGAGTTGGCAGCCCGCCTTGGAAAGTCAGCCTCCAGGGGATCAGTATCTGAGCTTGCGGCCATCGCTCATGGAGTCCCGGGAAGCTTCGGCAACCCGGGTCGAGTGGATCGTCTGGCCCACCCGATCCACGCGTCTTAGGTTCGAGAGTCCCGGAGCCTGCTTGACTGCCGTACCCCGTTCAGGATTGTGCCAGGAGCCCTTGGCGTCACCCGCGCCTGTCTGGGAACCGAACGGCTCTACAGTGGACGGCGGTGGGCAGGTTGGTCGGGCGACGGCTCCCGTTGAGCTGGCGGCGTTACCGCTCGCTGGCGAGGTTCCGGTCGAGCGGGAGGCGCGGCTGAAGCAGATACTGGCGCGCTGCTTCCAGTTCTCGTGGCGGACGATGCTGCGCCTCGGGCTCTCGGAGGCGGACGCCGAAGATGCCGTGCAGCAGGTGTTCATCGTCGTGGCGCGGCGGCTCGATACCGTGGAGCACGGCCGAGAGGCTTCCTTCGTTTTCGCCACCTCGCTGCGCGTCGCGTCCACGATGCGGCGCACGCTGCGACGCCGTTACGAGGAGCTTCCTGGCGATCTCGGCGAGCACATCAGTCAGGTATCGAGCCCCGAACAGGGGGCTCATACTGGCCAACTGCGTCGCATTCTGGGACACGTCTTGGAGCAGCTGCCCACGGAGCAGCGCGAGGTTTTCATCCTGCACGAGCTGGAGGAGTGGACCCAAGCCGAGATCGCGGAGCTCCTTGCGGTTCCGGCCGGGACTGTTGCTTCGCGGCTGCGACGGGCTCGCCAGGCATTCGAGAAACACGTCGTCCAGCTCTCACAGCCAGTGGCAGGAGAGGTACCGTGAAAGAAGCACGCTCGAATCCCCTATCCGTTGCTCTGATTCGGGCCGGCCGCGATCTGCCGCCCTCACCTTCGGGAGCTTTCGAACGCACCCTCGTGGCGTCCACTGCGGCGCTTGGCGTGGCCGCCGGGCTGGGCGCCGCAGCCGCGACCGCGGAGGCAGCAACACTGGGGAGCCCGGCCGCGATAGGGGAAGCTGCGGTCCATGCGCCGGCAGCCAGCGCATCCCAGGTTGTGGCTGGTCAGGGAGCGAGCGCCCTTGGTGGGGCCGCCAGCGGTGCCGCTCCGGTGGCCGCCGCAAAAGGGACGTTCCTTCTAGCGCCACTGGCGCTTACCAAGCCGATTGGGGTCGGTCTCCTTCTCGGTTCGCTTGGCATGGGCGCGGTTGGCGTGGGGCAGTACTGGGGAGCCAAGGACGTTCCTCGTCAGCCCGCGACTCCGGCTGCCCCGTCTGCTGTCGTTCGAGCGCCTCTCGAACAAGTGGCATCCCATGCGAGCGAGGTGCACTCGGGCGTCGACACCAGCCCAGCCGGAGATGTGCCTGCCGTGGGTCCAGCTGGTGTCCAGGCGACACCATCGGCGCGAATCTCGCTGCTTGCCGAGATCCGAGCGCTCGATGGTGCCCGCGCTGCGCTGGCGAGGGGCGATAGGAGTCAGGCTCTTCGCCGGGTCGTTGAGTATCGAGCTCGCTTTCCGCAGGGCCAGCTTGCGCCCGAGGCCGAGCTTCTCGAAAAGCGCATCCTAGGGGATCAGGCTCGAGCGGGACGGCCATCTCCGTGATGTGGGAACGCGACACGCCTCCCACTCCAGAAAAGGCTCCGTCCTCGGCCACTGGTGTGCCGGAGACGGGGAGCGCCTGCTGCCTCGGGAAACGACGCTCATCCTGCTTCGCTTCGGACTCGAGACCGCAGTCAGACTCATGAAGGTACTGTTTTCACAAACGGAGGGTACACCATGCGCTCATCTCTGAACCTGCTTGCGCTCACAGTCTCCATCGTCGCTTTCACCGCCGCCGGGTGCGGCCTCGAGTACGAGGAGGTTATCGGCACCGGATCGGATGCCTTCGAAAACCCGGACGGCGATGCCGGAGCCGGAGGGGCTGCCGACGAACCCGGGGAGGAGGGCGTCGGTGGCAATCCCGACGACGGAAGCTGCGGGAACGGCGTGGTGGATGACGGCGAAGAGTGTGATGACGGGGCCAATGACGGCGAGTACGGCATGTGCGCCGCCGATTGCACGCTCGGGCCGCGCTGCGGTGACGGCGTGGCGCAGGTCGAGTTCGGTGAATACTGTGATGACGGGGTCAACGACGGCGAGTACGGGGACTGCGCAGCTGACTGCACGCTCGGGCCGCGCTGCGGTGACGGCGTGGTGCAGGTCGAGTTCGGCGAATCTTGTGATGACGGCGTCAACAGTCTGGATTACGGCACCTGCGCGCCGGGCTGCGTCCTCGGTCCACGGTGTGGAGACGGCGTTGTCCAGCCTCCTGAGGAGTGCGACGACGGCAACGATATCGACGAGGACGATTGCTCCAACGACTGCGGCTTGGCTGGGAAGTGCGGCGATGGCATCTTGGACCCAGGCGAAGAATGCGACATCGGTGCCGAGAACATGGAAGACGGGGCCTGTTCGACGGACTGCACCCTTGGCGGGAACTGCGGGGACGGGATCGTGCAGGTCGAGCTCGGCGAAGAGTGCGACGCCGGGATGGGCAACTCGGAATATGGTGGCTGCGCGCCCGGCTGCTTCGTGGGCCCCTACTGCGGTGACGGTGTGGTGCAGGTCGAGTTCGGCGAATACTGTGATGATGGCGTCAACGATGGTAGCGATGGTACGTGTGCCCCCGGTTGCGTCATCGGGATGCTGTGCGGCAACGGAGTCGTGGAGCCCGGGGAGGCCTGCGACGATGGAAATACTGTGCCCGGAGATGGGTGCAGCCCAGTGTGCATGCTCGATGACTTCGTCGAGGGGGCGGTCTGCGGTAATGCGCTCATAGAAAACGGAGAGATGTGCGACGCTGGTCCGTTGAACACTGGTGAGTACGGCCTGTGCAACCCAGACTGCACCTTCGCTCCACGCTGTGGCGACGGCGTTCGGCAGGCGGACATCGAGGAGTGCGACGACGGCAATGGTGAAGCTGCCGATGGCTGCACCGACTGCATGTTGGACTAGCGCTAGTTAGCGACCTCGTCATGCGACACGGCGCGACGCCCCGAATGGGACGCCGCGCCGTCCCGTTTTGTTGGTGGTACGGGCTGCCGAGGGGCGGGGCGTCAGTCATTGATTCGCGGCACGCAACAACTCGTCGCTCGCTCTCCCTCCTACGACTCGAAGAGCGCACGAGCATCCGTCACGGTCATGGCCCTGCGCAGCCAGGTGTCGAGTTGCTCGAGGTCGTCACACTTGGAGATCCTCTCGCGCTGCTGATCGGTGACGGCAATGCCGCGAGTCTCGAGGACGACGAGCACCGAGTCGGCCTTGCCCTTGGCCTCGCCCTCGGCCTTGCCTTCAGTCTTGCCATCGGCGCGACCCTCGCGGTAACTGGGGCCCTTGAATTGGTAGTTCTGGGGGAGCATCTGGAAGGCCTTTCTGGCAGCTTCGCCGAGAGCGTTTTCGATGATGTCCAAGTATAGCGCTTGCTTGTCGGGGTCCAAGTGGAGGGCTGCGGCAGCGGCAAACTGTGCGACCGTGAGAGCGATCTTCGCATCGCCCTTGCCGTGAGCCATGACGGACATGACGGCGAGCTCTGGGTAGCGCATCGCGAGGCTCGGCTCAGTGACCACGGGGATCCCCTGAGGACCGATGACGAAGGGGGTGAAGAGCCCACCGGGACCCGTGTCGATGGGCTCAGCAGCCCAGCGAGCGGTGCGCTGGTTGGGGACCACGACGAGCAGACAGGCCGGGCACTGAAAGCGAGCGCGGAGGCCCGTGACGTAAGCGGGCCAAGTGAAGCGTTTGCGTTGCTGGGAGCGGAGCTGCACCTCGACGACGATGCCGAGCACGGGCTTGCCGTATCGGAGGAGGATGACCACATCGGCCCGGTACTCTGCGGGTTTGATGTCGGTGAGAGTTGCCGACTCGACCTTGACCTTCGAATAGCGAGGCAGCGCGACGCCCAAGGAACGCTCGAGGAGCAGAGGGGCAAGCTCGGGTCTCTCAGTGAAGAAGCTGACGATGACTTCGTGGAGCTCGGAGGGCACGCCGGAGCACTACGCAAGAGCCGTGACAACGTAGGAGTCGGGAAGCAAGTCCCAAATTCTCCAAGGAATCGAGGTGGTCGCGTCGGTGTCGAGCGCCGAAGAGCTGGTGAAGGGGTGGCGAGGTGGCGGCCAGGCGCCAGGGGTGCGCCTTCGGGCTCGGCCTCGGCGTGCCTCCCGGCAGCGTCGCTCGCCCTCCCGCCTACGACTCGAAGAGCGCAGGGTGGAGATCCAGTTGGGACGCAATTCGATCGTGAAACTGCAGAGCTTGCGTCT
>CAYRKE010000375.1:0-6249 GCA_964424695.1 uncultured Polyangiaceae bacterium | reverse complement strand
AATACGTATAGCTCTTTTAGTATATCCTCTTTTACCTTTGTTTTCATCAGAATCTAATTCAGACATATGATTATATTCATCTGAATTTTTATCAGCTACACCATAATCACTTAAAGGTTTATTAATACCATTTAACCAATCATAAAATGCTTCAACAGCTTGTTCAGCTGTAGGAGTAGTATATAAATCAGTAAGTTTTTTATTACCACTAAAAGGATTACCAAAGTGTTCATTAGTATCCTGTTTACGCATTACATTAATACCATTATCAGAATATACAGGTTCATTCTTTAAGTTACCATAACTAGTAGTTTTATCAACTTGTATTGATTTCTTATATTCTTTAATATCATTAACATTAATAAGCTTATCAAGGATATTAGTTAACTCTGCGACTTTACCTTTAGTTAAATCAATACCTGCATTATTAAGAAGTTTAGTAATAATTTCACCTAGTTTTTGCCAGAAACCTTTAGTAGTTGTAGCAACTTCACTATCAGATATTTTAGTTAATATACCCATAATATGCTCGTTAGTAAAAGCATATGTAATAGTTTCACTATGTTCATCATTAGCAAGCTTTAGATAATTAGATAATCTATTTCTCTCCATTTCAGATAATGGATTACCTTCAAAAGCAGTAGTATATTTTTTAAGACTATCTCTAAATTCTTTAAGTGATTCAAGATATTCTTTCATTTGTTCTTCACTCAATGTACTTTCAGCAGAAGTAATAATTGGATGAAGTACTTCATGAGCAACAATCAAAGCTCTAGTTGCATCAATTAAATCTACCCCTGTAGTAACACTAGTAACAAATGCATGATGTACATTTACAGCATATTTATTTCTTCCAGTGGGAGTTATGGATAGTTGCGAGGATGTTGTATTTCCAATACTAGTAGTAGTATCAAATACAATCTCAATACCTAATGATTCAAGTAATTCTGCAAGAAATTTAAAGTCTTTAAATCCAGGTTGATTAAGAACTTCAATCACATTCTTACCTAGTATATGACTTACTTTCTTATTATCCTCTTCAAAAATAGTAGCTTTTTCAGATTTCTTTTCTATTGGATTACCAACATCATGTCTAACATGAAGAGAAATACCACTTTTACCTCTTTCAGGATTAGGCATTGGAACTAAATTACTAATAGGTTCACCATCTTCATTATAGATAGTTTCTAAATTAGTAAGTAAGGCATCAGTTTGTTCTAGATAATCAAGATAGCCATATTGATATGAATTACCAAATATATCAACAAATGCTTCACCAACCTTAGGAAATGTTACACTTAAACCATCAACGCTTTCAATAGTTATATTTCTACGTAATGGTCTTAATAATTCAACAATAGCATCAGCAGATTGAATATTCCATTCAGTAGTAACTTTTTTAACGGTATTATCAGGTAATGTTTTAGTTTTAGGAATACCTCCGTTTTCATCTAATGTGTCAGATGAAGTAACTTCAAAAGCATTCTTTTTATTATTATATCTAATTTCATAGAACAAACCATCTACTTTAACTGTTATACTACCCCATTGATTAACTTTAAAATTAAATCGTTCAATGGTATCTTGAACAGTAAGTTCAATAACCTGTCTAAACTTATTTCTAAAGGCTTCTACTGTACCAGAATTAGGATCATGCGATAATTGTTCTAAGTCTTTAAGTAATTCTTTAAGAACAGTTTCACCATATCTACTATTAAGTCTACCATTTCTTAAGTTAAAAGCATGATATACTCCAGGTGCAGATTCAGCTATATAATAAAATTCATTTTCAACATAAGCTCCTGCTCTAGTTACTGGTATAGGATCACCAGTTTCCATATCATAAATAGTAGAACCTTCTTTGTGAGCTACGTTTCTATGACCTATTACAACTCTTTTTTTATCATCTTTCATAATAGGTGCTAACCTACCATTGATAGATTTATATTCAGGATTAAACTGTGGTGTAATAGACTTATAACCCACTTTCAGGTTTACTTCTTTACCCTGTGCTAATGCCTTACGTATTTCTAAACCACTCTCATAATCATATCTAAATTGAGCATTATGATTATTATACTTTCTCAATACGTTCTCAGCAGTAAGACTAGATAAGTTTGCATTAGGTCTTGATAAGTTAAAAAACATAGGCTCTAGGACATGAATTAACATATCTCTAGTGATCGTAATACCTTTGTCTTGGTTATGTGTTACCATCTTTGTAATCACACGTCTAACAGATTCAGGTAAAGCCCCAAATTCAGATTTCAACCTTTGCCCTTTTAGCTTTTCATCTTTTATCTTATGCCAAAAAGCTTTTACTTTATCAGCATGAACAGATAGTTGACCAGCATCTTTAATATTAATTGTAGCACTAAAAGGATTAAATACTCCATCTTTAGTATACGGTATTCCTTTATGAACAGCATCAGTAGATTGTATGTAACCAACTGCTACATCTTTACCATTATGTTCTACTACAATTTTAACAGGTACAGTATTCTCATCATTATTTCTAGCAGCATTCTCTTCAGGTGTAAATCTAGTATCAATATGAGTAGGATCTGCTACAACTTTAACTCTACTATTAACATTTAAACTAAGAAATGCTTCTAATTGTTCTTGTTGTTCTAATGTTAATTCTGTTTCTTGTAACTCAAGTAAATCTTTAAGATATACATATGTACCTTTAGCAGAATCATATTGAGATACTTCGACAGTTCTATCCTTAATAAAAGTTTCAATGAAATGTTTACCAGTAATACCTTTAGGTCTAGTAGCAAAATCAAATTTTACAGTATTATTACCTTCTGTCTTAGTAATACCTTGTGGATAGAAACCTTGAGCAGCATTAAATAGATTAGTAATAGTACCATGCATTTCTCTAAGTAAGTCTATTTTACCTACTTTAATCATGGCTTCAAATACAGTTTCTAAATCTATATTTAAACTACCACCAGTTCTAAGTTGATATCTAAGTGTAGCATTTACATATGCTTGAGCTATAGTAACAAGACTAGAAAGTTCATTACCTAAATATAATTTATCAAGTTCTTTACTTTCTTTAGTATCATTATTCTGATTAGCTATAGCTCTAGCTTGAGCAGAAGCATCTTCAAACTCTTCACCTATTTCTTTAACTACATCAGAAGGAAGTTCAACAGATGTATATTTAGTTTTAAGTTCAGCAATAAAACCATTAAATTGTAATACTGCTTCAGCTGTAACGTGTTTATTAACAGCTAATGCTTGTGTTTTATTAAATGAACTAAGTTCTCTAGATACTTTAGCGTTATAAGCACTACCTAATAAATCAGCAAGTATAGTATCTTTTTGATCAACTATTTGTTTAACTACTTCTTTAACCTCATTAGTAGCTTCTAATTGACCAGTATTTAAAATAGTTCTAAGTCCAGAAACATAAAGGTTTACATTACTCAAATACAATTCATCTATCATCCTATCTACTGTGTATTTCATAGTAGGACTATTTTCAAGTATTTGAATAGCTATTTCCTTTATTACAGTATTACCTCTAAACTCTTCTAGTGATACAATTGTACCATCTGAATTAGTAAGTATATTTAATATAGTAGGATTAACAGCTTTACTAAGAGCAGTTAATTCAGCTACTATAGTATCTCTTATTTCACTAGTAAGTTCTTGTTTAACAACCTTTTTAGGTTTAGTAGTTTTAGATATAGGAGTTTCTACAGGGGTTTTAAGTGATTCAACTCTTTTATTTACAGCATCAACATTATCATTATAGGTCTTTAATTCATCTTCTGTTAAGATATCTTCAACAGTAGCTTCATTATCAACCTTCTGACCTTCTACTATTTTAGTAGCTAAAGCATTAACTTTATCAGTATTTTCCTTAGTATCTTTAGCTCTCTTCTGAGCAGCTTCTATTTCTCTTTTACGACTTTTATATTCATCAGTAAATCTACTATTATAATTCTCATGAATTTTATTTAGTTCATCAACAGTTTTAGCAGATTTAATTTCAGATAGAAAATCCTTTTTAATTTGATCTTTAGTTTCTTCTATCTTTTCTTTAATTTCCTTAATATAAGCATCTTGTCCTTCTCTAGTATTAAGTTTAGATAACTTCTTAGTTATAACATCAATTTCACCTTCTGTATTATTAAGAAGGGTTTGTATTTCAGTAGTAGAATGTTTTGCGTGTTCAGCAATATATTTATTAATCTCTGCCTTATTAGGATTTTGATTAATAACCTTATCGTATTCAGCTATATTTTTATTTAACTCTCCATCTATTCTTTCATACTCTTTAATAAGGGCTTCAGTAATAGCAATACCATTACGCATTTCCATAAGTTGAACACCCAATGAAGTTTTAGTTTCACCAAAACTATTAGTGTCTAAATCTTTAGAAACCATATCTTGCAGATCAGCAGCAAGTTTAGCTTCCATTGCTATACCTCGTTGTAGATTGGTTCTAGCCCTATTTAACTTAGCAGTATTATTCTTTTGTGATGCTACTGCATTAAACTTCTCTGTAGCAGCTTGTACTCCGCCTTCTTCTTGTTTCATGAAGTCAGGCATTTGTTCTCTAGTAATCTTTTCGTCTGCTAACAGCTTTTCATATTGTTGTTTGACTTCAGTAAGTCTATCTTTATGATATTGACTTACAGCTAATTCAGTAGCTAAAGCACTATCTAATTCTTTATAACCAAAGTTTATACTAGCTAATTTATTATAATCACTAGTAGCCTTTTCAAGTTTCTTAACAAACTCTACAAGGTTCTCTTGAACATCAGGTGGGAAACCTACTTCAGCTAATTGTTCATTACTAAGTTGCGACATATTACGAAGCATCTCAATATCAAGAGTAATAGTACCATTAAGTAAACCAGTAGCTAATATCTCTTTTTCTAACATTAAGTTAATTTCATTAGCTGTATCAAGATCATTCTTTTCAACAGCTTCTGCTCTAACTTTATGTAATTGAACAATACGATCAAGTCTTTTAACTTGCTCATCTACAGCTTTTTCTGTTTCTTTAATTTGTTTACCTTCAGCTCTAAGTATTGATACATTACCAATTAAACCAAAAGTAATACCACCTAAAGCTCCCCAAAAGAATGAATCAAACGTATGTGGATCTTTAGTATGATTAATAAGACGAGTAGATACATCAGCAAGTAATGCTTTATCTTTTACTCCTGCTTGAATAGCAGCACGTCTTTCACCTTCTGTTCTAAAAAAAGCAATATTATATTCATCAAGACCTTCAGTAATACCTTGAATAGCTAAGTCTTTAAATACACCACCCTTACTTGCTTTAGCCACTTGAGCAGCTTTAGCAATATTTTCAGCCCCTTTTTGACCTACTAATGATACATTACCATATTTCTTAGCGTGCATAGCAGCACCCATACGCATATTAATAGCTTTATTAGCTGCACCAGTATATTTAAGTAGTGTAGCCCATTGAACCATATCTAAAGCTAAGTTAGCATATGTCCAAGTATATGTAGTTTGAGCAGCTTCAGCAGCTAAATCACCTGCTTTTTGATCATCAAAACCTAATGACTTATATTTTTCATAAGTACTACTATAAACATCATTAGCTTCTTGATAGTTATCTAAGTGTCTAGAATAAACAGCAGCTATAAAACTTTTACCAAGATGCTCAGCAGTAACTCTAGCAGCAGATTTTGCTATAAGTGTAGGAGTTTTAGCTACCTTTGCACCAGTAGCAAGAGTTCTTACTAATTTAGGTGCTTTTAATAACATACCTCCTAACATAGTAGTCATTTTCATTGCAGCAAAAGCAGGAAGCATAATAGATAAACTACTAACAATAGAAGGCATATGACTATGCCAATAAGTTCTATCACCTAAGCCTTGAAATCCACCTCTTTCAGCTCTAGCTGTCATATAAGTAGGAGTAGTAGTTCTAGCCCATTCAGTTATAGCTGCTCCAGTTTGTTGTAATACATTTTGCCCCCACTTATATTCAGTATCATTAATAATTCTAAGAGGACGAGCTAATTCAGCTAAATTACCAAAAGCTTCAATACCACCACCAATAATAGTTCCCACTATAGATTGATTAATAGTACCTTTCCATAGTTGCCAACTAGTTTGATTACTAGCTCTAGCTTCATCCAATGCTTTTCTACTTTGATGCATTGGAATAAGACCTTTAAAATAGTTTTCATATGGGGCAGTACTACCAGGTATTCTACCCATACTACTTCCAACTATATTAGAAGTAAA
>CAYRKE010000374.1:3474-6276 GCA_964424695.1 uncultured Polyangiaceae bacterium | reverse complement strand
TTCCACTGTGCCTTGCGACACTGGGTGGGGACTGCCCAAGTGCCGACGACATCGGCATCGCGATGAACCGGATCCTCCTGAGCTGAGGCACCGATCAGGTCGCCCGACTTGTCGAAGTCGGAGACCTTGGTTGCCCTACCCTGACCCACGTGCACGCGCGACTCACCTTCCGCCTTCGGCGTGCGTCTGGCCCGAAAACGCCGCAGCGTCGCGATGAGTTGGAAGCCGGACCACCGGGACGTGGGTGAGAGCGTATCAATCGAAATTCGGATCGGATAGCCTGGTGGAGCCATGAGCGTGCGCGAAATCCTGCTGGACATGCATGCCGAGGGCACTCGAAGGTGGCCATCGATCAGGGTCGCGCTGGATGACTACGTTCGCCACTGCGAGACCCTATGCGGAACCGGTCCCCCGACGACCGAACAAGGGGCACACGCTGCGGACATCTATCTCTGTTGCGCTTGCGCGCATCAAGACCCAGTCGCACTCCGCATTCTCGAGCGAGAAGCGGAGGACGTGGTGCACGGGGCGATTGCCCGAGTACACCATGATCCTGAGTTCATGCGGGAGACACAGCAGGAATTCTGGAAGAAGCTACTTGTGGGTCCAGACGCAAGGATCAACGGCTACCGCGGGCTCGGCCCCCTACACGCTTGGCTGCGGGTCGCTGCAGCGCGACTTGCCCTCGACCGCCTTCGGGCAACCCGCGTGGTGGCACAGCGCGAGACTGAACTCGGAGACTATCTTGCGACACAGGCCCTGGGGCCGGAGTCGAGCCTCACTCGGGCCCAGTTCCGAGACCCGTTTCGCGATGCCTTGCGGCATGCGATCGCAGGATTAACGCCAAAGGATCGCAACCTGCTTCGCATGCACGTCGTGGGCCGCTGCAGCATCGACCAGATCGGTCGGGCACACAACGTGCATCGCGCAACCGCTGCTCGTTGGCTCGAGCAGGCCCACCAGCACATCCTTCAAGCCATTCGCGCCGAGCTGAAGCTCATTGCGCCACATTTGACTGACAGCGAGTTCCAAAGCGTGGCTAGAGTCGTGGGCGGCGAGTTGGAGTTGGACCTCTCCATGCTTCGGACGGATGTGTCGCCCGAGCGTTCGTCCACGGGACGATGAGATCAGGCGGGGGCACATCTACTGATTGGGCGGGCGCGAACGTGGTTGGGGGTACAGGGAATGACCGAGGACCACAAGACGTTGGTGAGCCTGGACACTTCAGACCAGCAGTGCCCCTCACCCGTGCCTGGGCCGTGTCTCAGCGACGACGACATCTTGGTCTTCGTGCAAGGACGCACTCAGGGCGACGGGCTCGATCGAGTCCACACGCACCTCGATGTATGTGACGTCTGCCAACGCCTCGTGACTGAGGCGGCCCATGCCCTCGATGATGAGCCGATGTCGGAATCCGGGCGGCCCAGCTGGAATGCCGTGTTTCAGCCCCACGCGATGATCGCCAAGCGGTACCGAATCGTACGGCTCGTTGCGCGAGGCGGAATGGGTGAGGTCTACGAGGCCCACGACACGGCACTGCACGAGCGGGTTGCGATCAAGACGGTCACCTCGACGAGCTCGGACAGCGCGCAGGCCGTTCGCTATCTGAAGGCCGAGGTTCAGCTGGCCCGACGCGTCAGCCATCCCAACGTCTGCCGAATCTATGATCTCGGCACTCACGTGATGGAGCGCTCGGCTGGCGAGATCTACTTCCTGGTGATGGAGTTCGTCGAGGGCGAGTGCCTGGGGCATAGACTCCGTCAATTCGGCGCACTACCGACGGCTCTTGCCCACTCGATTGCCCACCAGCTACTCCTCGGTCTGCGCGCTGCGCACCAGGCCGGCATCCTGCACCGGGACTTCAAGAGCGACAACGTCATGCTTCGCCGAGAAAGCAACGGCAGCGTCACCCCGGTCATCCTCGACTTCGGTCTGGCTAAAGCGCTCAACGAGAACGGAGATCTGGCCTCCACCAGGAGCCACAGCCAAGGCATGGTCGGAACCATCAGCTACATGGCGCCCGAGCAGGTCGAGGGAGAGCCGTTGTCGACGGCGACTGATATTTACGCCTTCGGGGTAGTCTGGTTCGAGATGCTGACGGGGCGCCTTCCGTTCGTCAGGGAGACCCCGGCTGCATCGATGATGGCTCGGCTCTCCGAGCGCCCCGCGCCTCCCAGTAGCGTGAACCCCCGCGTCCCGGCCGCCGTGGATGACCTCGTCTTGCAGTGCCTCAGCCGTCGGCGGGCAGACCGATTCGCCACTGCAGACCAGGTGCTCGAGGCCCTCGCGAACCAGCTCGGCGGACCGCCAAGCGCACCGCCCCCAAGAAGCCACGCACGACGCAGAGGGGCGTTTATCACGCTGACCGTCATTGCGGTGCTGGCAGTGGGCGGCGGGATGCTCTGGCAGGAGTATCGCCCTCCCCGCCAAGAGAGCCCGCCGGGCAAGCTGCTCGGGCTAGCATCACCCAAGACGAGGGTCATACCCGCGCCTTCCAAGTCTTCCCCCCTGGTCCCGACTGCCCCCGTCACGAGACCCTCGGACTCTGCGCCCCCCGCTGCCAGCACGGTACCGGTGAGTCCCAGCCGAACCAGACCAGCAGCGCAGCGCCCGTCCCGTGGCGCGACGCCGCAGACGGCCGCAGTCCCGAACGCCAGCGCTTCCGCGATCGGGACAGCGATGAGCCTCGAGAACCGCCAGCCTCCCCCTACCCCCAAGGAGCCGGACTGGCTCCCGATTTGGTCCAAAGACAAAGGCACAGAACCGCCACCCGTGTCCGATTGATGTCCCGGTTCGGCAGGA
>CAYRKE010000374.1:0-3374 GCA_964424695.1 uncultured Polyangiaceae bacterium | reverse complement strand
AGACAAAGGCACAGAACCGCCACCCGTGTCCGATTGATGTCCCGGTTCGGCAGGATCACCACCGGGACTCTTCTGGGGCTCAGAGGTGAGGCGTCAGACGGTCTCGGGGGTTGCTTCGCTCCTTACCGGTAAGGCATCGGGCAGTCGCGGGGGTCGCTTCGTTCCTTACCGGTAAGGCTTCGGACAGTCTCGGGGGTCGCTTCAAATACTAGCAGTAAGACATAAGACAGCCTCGGGTCACTGTCCATTTGGGTCCCGCTCACGTGGCGTGACGTAAAGCGATTTGCGCAGCGAGCTCTCTGACGACATGAATGCTTGGGCGCCGCGTGCTCAGTGAGGTTCAACGCCGTTGTGCGAGTAGAAGCAGGCGACGCGCAAACGCCGGCAGGCTACCAGGCTCACCCATGAGGGGTTTTCAGTCTGATAACTTCACCTTTCCGTGCCGGCTCGAGGGCGGTTTCGGTCGATGGAGCGCGGCACACGGCCGCACGGCGTTTGAGATCAGAACAGAGTTGGCATCCATGACTCGCCATGCGCGGGGCGATATGCGGACCTAGGGCCGCAGCAGAAACACTGTGACTATTCCGGCTGTGGCAACTAACTCCCCAGCGTGTAGTCTTTTATGGTCTCGCCGTGAGCTTGCTTTGATGCTGTTAGTTAGACTCGTTTCTGAGTCGTCCTTGCAGTCCTGTACCGAGACATGCTACTGGCGCTTCGAGTGAAAATTGGCGAATTTCTCCTTGGGCGGCTGCACGCAACGGGTCGGTGCGGGCGAAATGGGGGAGACGCGCTTGACCGGGGCTGGCGTTGGCCGGCCCCCAATGACGGAGTGGGTCGTGGGAAACGAGCGGCACGCGGCAGTAGGTTGGCACAAGGCGTGGATGGGCGTGGGTCTGATAGCGTGCGCACTCGTTCTGCAGGGGTGTTCGCAGGAACCAAGCAAAGCTGAAGAGCGCGGGCCTCGGGCTGACGCGGCCGGCGTGGCTCGAGTCGCTCAGTCTCTCGAGACTAGCGCTTGGCCCACGCAAGCCGTCGTGGCGACAAACAGCGTCGAGCTCCAAGATCGGCTTCAGCTCACTGGCGCTGTCGCGATCACCAGGGCCAGTCCTGGCCCCACGCTTTCGTCGAACGCTGAGTTTTCCGCGGGCTTCGACGCTCGGCTCGCTGGAAACCTAACGGCCGACACCATCGTGCTTGCCCGCGGATCGCGCGTGACGAACGGAGGGTCCTACAACCAGCTGTCCGGCGAGGGCCTCATTCAGGGGACACATACTTCTCCGCTCGCATTGCCGTTGGCGCTCGCGATTCCGCCGCTGCCCAGCATATCGCCAGGCAGTCAGAACGTATCGGTCACCGCGGGACAGACCGTGGCGCTCGATGCTGGTGCGTTTCGTCAAGTCAGCCTCGCGAACGGCACCGGGGGTGTCCGGACACGGCTGATCCTCACGGGCGGTATCTACCACCTGTTGCGCTTGACTCTCGGTACCGACGCTTCCGTGGAGTGCGATGCTCCCTGCGAACTTCGAGTAGCCGGCCGGGTGCTGATCGGAAGCCGCTCCAGCGTCGGGCCCGGACCTGCGGCAGGGTTGGGCTCGGGCAACGTCGAGCTCCTGGTCGGCGGCGCGAATGGATCGAGTCTACCGACGGCATTGCCCGCTGTTCTGAATGTGGATACCGACGCTGCGCTCAGGGCGTACGTTCTGGCGCCCAACGGCACGGCGCGGTTCGGGCAGCGCGGGGACTTCTTCGGCAAAGTGGTGGCAAAAGACGTACTCTTTTCCATCGACGGAGCCGCGACCGGAGAGCAGCTGGCGCTGATCGTGGAGCAGCCAAGCGATGTGACGGTGCAGCAGGGGAACGCGGCCACCTTCACCGTTTCGGCGGCTGGTAGCGGTGTGACCTACCAGTGGCAACGGAACGGGGTGGACATCCCCGGTGCCTCCGGATCCTCGTATACGGTCGGGGCGGCAGCTCCCACCAATGATGGCGATGAGTTTCGGGTGATCGTGACCAACGTCGCGGGCAGTGTCAGAAGCGAGGTGGCGATTCTGACGGTCGATACGTGCACCGCGACCGATCCGACTTGTGACGGCGTCGATGACGACTGTGATGGAATCGCGGACGACGACTACCTTGCTCTGTGCAGCGGCAACGCGGTTCAGAGCTGTGTGGCTGGCTCGCTGGTGACCCAGGAGTGCGGTGACGAAAACGCCTGCAATGGGAACGAAACCTGCTCCGCCGGCACGTGCGTCCCCGGCACCGCTCCAGTGGTGGACGACGGCAACCCCTGCACCGCCGACAGCTGCGCACCAGCAACCGGCGTGGTGCACGCCGCGGTAGCTTCAGGAACGGCCTGCGCCGACAACGACCTGTGCAACGGCGACGAGACCTGCAACAGCGCGGGCGCCTGCGTCGCGGGCCCCGCTCCAGTTGTGGACGACGGCAACCCCTGCACGGCGGACAGCTGCGCACCAGCAACCGGCGTAGTTCACACGGCGGTAGCTTCAGGAACGGCCTGCGCCGACAACGACTTGTGCAACGGTAACGAGACCTGCAACGGCGCGGGCGCCTGCGTCGCCGGCACCGCTCCAGCGCTGGACGACGACAACCCGTGTACGGCGGATAGCTGCGCACCAGCAACCGGCGTGGTGCACGCCGCGGTAGCTTCAGGAACGGCCTGCGCCGACAACGACCTGTGCAACGGCGACGAGACCTGCAACAGCGCGGGCGCCTGCGTCGCGGGCCCCGCTCCAGTTGTGGACGACGGCAACCCCTGCACGGCGGACAGCTGCGCACCAGCAACCGGCGTAGTTCACACGGCGGTAGCTTCAGGAACGGCCTGCGCCGACAACGACTTGTGCAACGGTAACGAGACCTGCAACGGCGCGGGCGCCTGCGTCGCCGGCACCGCTCCAGCGCTGGACGACGACAACCCGTGTACGGCGGATAGCTGCGCACCAGCAACCGGCGTGGTGCACGCCGCGGTAGCTTCAGGAACGGCCTGCGCCGACAACGACCTGTGCAACGGTAACGAGACCTGCAACGGCGCGGGCGCCTGCGTCGCCGGCACCGCTCCAGCGCTGGACGACGACAACCCATGCACGGCAGACAGCTGCGCACCAGCAACCGGCGTGGTGCACGTTGCGGTGGCCGCAGGAACGGCCTGCGCCGACAACGACCTGTGCAACGGCGACGAGACCTGCAATACCGCCGGCACGTGCGTCCCCGGCACCGCTCCAGTGGTGGACGACGGCAACCCCTGCACGGCGGATGTCTGTGATCCGGCCACCGGCGAGGTGAGCCACCCTCTGGCGCCGTTGGGGACTCCGTGCGCTGTCGACGCTTGTTCCGCGGGCGCATGCGACGAACTCGGG
>CAYRKE010000373.1:0-6300 GCA_964424695.1 uncultured Polyangiaceae bacterium | reverse complement strand
GCTTGCCGCATCGGCGAGTGGATCCGACGTTGGTCGATCCCCGTTCATCGCTAGACTCGGGAGCGAGGGGTTCCAATGGGAAGCAGAATACCGGTACGCAAAGGTTGGTCTGTGGCGATGGTCGTGTCCCTGGCATGGGGGGCGGCCGCCTGGGGCTGCCAAACGGACGAAGCGCCCACGAGCCATGGCGCGGCAGCAGCCGCGGGCACAGGCACCCCCGGTGCCGATGGCGCGGACGCCACAGGCGAAGCCGACGTGGAGCCCGCCAGCCCCGGTCACAGCGACACGACGGACGCGGGCAGCAACGACGACTTGGGGCCAGCCGCGTCAGGTGGCTCAGCGGCACACGGCGAGCCAGCGACAGCGTCCGGCGGCAATGCGGCACTTTCGGCCGAATCGCCACCGGGCAACCTCGACGACGCGGGCAACCTCGGCGACGCGAGCAACCTCGGCGACGCGAGCAACGTCGTCGACGCGAGCAACGTCGTCGACGCGGAGGACTCGGGCGCTGGCGATGGGGGCATGCCAGATCTCGGCGACGCGGGGGCCATTGGGGTCGATGGAGGCATCCCGCTCGCTGAAGACGCCGGAACCTACGCGGACGACGGAGGCGTGCCGGTCGCTGTCAACGACGGAGGGACGACCGCGCTGGATTCGGGAACGAGCCTCGAGCTGGACGGAGGCCCCCCGGTGGGTTCCGACGCAGGTACGCCGGCTCCGCTTCCCCTCGAACCGCCATGTGATGAGGCTTTCATCGATAATGACGGTGTACCGGATCCTTACCCCGTCATCTACGTCCAGCCAGCAGATGCTCTCGACGTCTTCGAAGCCGAGAAGGCTAGGCTGCTCTCCACGTACGGGCCGGACGTCGCCCACTACGAGATCACCCCGCGCCCCATCACGGCCGTCGCCGACATCGACTCCGGTGGGCAGATCAATCTGCCCCTCAGCGGCGGTCCGTTCGACGAGACCAGCTCGCCCTTGGCCGCCGAAGCGTTCTTCTCCGAGTGGGGCAAGCTCATCGGCTACGAGGGGATCATCGCTCACGTCGAGCAATCCTTCTGCTTCAGCAAATTCTGCAAGGTGGTCTTCGCGCAGGACTACTGTGGGTTCTCCGTCGTCTCGAGCGAGGCAGACTACTCCGGTTCGGCGACATTCTTCGTCCACTTCGAGGTCGAAGCCCTCCATGCCATCGAGTCGAACTTCGTACCCATGCTTCCTGTCCCCAAGAACCTCCAGCTGTCCGAGGAAGAAGTACTCGGCAGCCTGATGAACCACCAGCTATCCTTCCAGTGCGTGGATGGCATCCACACCACCGAGCTTTCCCTGGACAACGAGTTCGATATAACTGGAGAGCTGGCAGTCTACGTGCGCCCGTCACCAACCATCGCCAACGCGCTCGAGTACCGAACCGCGATCCCCGTTCAGGCCGTCGTCGGTGGTCTACCTTGGGTTGTCTATGTCGACGGCATCGACGGCACCTTCATCGAGGCCGTGGCCGGATTCGTTTGCGACTGAAGCACTGGGCGCTCTACTGGGCCGCATTGCAGCGCACGAAGAGCCGGCGCTCTGCTACCCCTCCAGTTGCGCAACGCCGCGGAGCGCGGATCGGACGTCGGCCTGCCCCGCGTCGAGTTTGCCAAGATAGCCCTCCAGAGTGTCACGGCCATTGGCGATGGCCAAGGCACCGATGAGCACATCCGGGATGCACTCCGGATCGCGGACTCGGAGGATATGCCCCTCGGGAAGCACCTGACGCCACTGCTCGAGCACCACGTCATCGGAGTAGGCTTGGTAGCGTTCAGCGACCGCTGCCGCGTTGGGCGTGAAGTCGAACTCCAGCACCCTCACGTTGCTGGACGCGCCGGTCTCGCCCTTTGGGGATATCACCCCCTCTTCGTAGAGGAGCTCGCCGCCCACTTCGACTTCGACTCGAAATCGCGTCGGGGCCGGCTTTGGCTCGTGAAAGCGGTAGTTCTGGACGACCACGCGATAGCGCCCCTGGGGCGCCGCGCCTTTGCTCCAGCGTACGTTCTCCACCGGCGTGGTAGTCTCACCTCTGACGTTGCGGTCCACGTCGAGCTCACCCCCACACGCTGACGAGCTGTGGCTGTAACAAATGACCTCACCACTCGGCGCCGTGACGTGCAAATCGAGATCGTTGCGATTGTCCCAGGCCAAGGTGACGCGCACGTCCACATCGTCGTACTGTCCCCCAGCCTCGGTCACACGTTTGCGCATTTCTGCATCGATGTTCCTGCGCCGCTCTGCCACCGTCTGGGCGGGGTAGATCAAGAACACGTGGAACTTCTCGCCGAGCTTGCGGAAAGCCTCTCGGCTCTCCACGTCCTGCCCGTCCTGACCGAGCCACTTCTTGCGGTGGGCGGCCTTGACGGCTGGGTAGTACCCCTCGTCACCCACGAAGAAGAAATAGCCCTTCTTACCGATGCCTTGGCGCAACCGAACGCAGTCCGTGTGGGCGTAGTACCAGGCGGCGAGCTCGTAGCTCTCTTGCCCGGTACCGCCTCCCCCTTCTTCGATCCACACGTTGCAGAGCACACTGTCGAGGCGATTGTCTGCCTCGAACTGACCCACCTGGAGTGGCGCCCGATCGGCGTCGGCATCCCCCACAGCCGCAAAACTGATGCCCGGATTGTCCACGTAGCCAAACGACTTGAGGCGATCCATCAGCTCCGGCAGGTGCGCATAGAGCTTCTTCGTGTCGTCCCCGCGCGATCGCGTCACGTCGAGCGCAACGACAATCGGGGTCTCATTGTTGACTTCTCGCGGACCGACTCTGGGATCGAGAGATGGGTGAACCTCGCTCCTCCCCTGCCATGAGGCGCCACCCCGCGCGCGCGTTTCGTGTGCAACGTCTTGACTGTACTGACCAAACCCCATACACGGTACTTTATCAGCTCGGCCTCGCGGTGAGTCCGGCTTTGTTGACGGGAGCGCATCATGGGTTTTTCCAGCTGGAGCGACTCGGCCTTCCGGAGGATTGCGAGCGAGCGATCCTCGTCGGGCGCGGATGAGATATTCCGCAAGGAGCCCGCGATCGCCGCCGGGCAGTGCTGCACGGTGCTCACCGAGGCGCGCGGCGTGGGGTCCACCGAGGCGGGCGCTTGGACTGCCGCGTACTCGGGCGGGCTGTTCGCCGGGCGGCTCGTGTTGGGGCTGGCCGTCGAGCGTATAGGGCAGGTCACCCTGCTACGCCTTGCGACACTGGGCGCGCTCCTCTCGGCAGTGCTGTTCGCGCTGCCGGGCCTTGCGCTCGCGGACGCCGCGCTGCCATTGCTCTCCTTCTCGCTGGCGCCCATCTACCTGCACCGACGCTGCTGATCTTGCACGAGCGGGTGGTTCGGCAGAGCTCGGCGCACGGAAGCCGAACGCGATGCAAGAATGAAGGCCCATAGGAACCCCGGCCTGTGGCTGGCGCGGGGTGGTCTGTGAAGGGTAAGCTGCAATGAAAGATTCAGCCTCGCCTGCGCCATCGGTCCCGCCGCGGAGCATCCATGAGAACACCATCACGACTTGCCCTACTTTCCATGATAGCCAGCCTCCTCGGGCTCGTTGGTTGCGGTAGTACCGCAGACAGCGACGGGACCCGTGAGACCGGCGGCGGCTCGGGGACTGAGCTCGGTGGCTCCGGCACGGGAGGTGCGGCCACGGCTGGAACTGGCGGAGCAACCGACACGGGTGCAAGCGGTGGACGAACCGGTAGCGGCGGAGCGGGCAGCCCGAGCACGGGCGGCACCGTGGCGACGGGTGGAAAAGGTCAGCAAGGCGGCAGCGGCGGCTCGAACGTGCCGAGCGGCGGCGCATCCCCGGCCGGAGGCGGTGGCACGGTCACGTCGGGCGGCGACTCGAACGTGCCGAGCGGCGGCGCATCCCCGGCCGGAGGCGGTGGCACGGTCACGTCGGGCGGCGGCGAGAACGTGCCGAGCGGCGGCTCATTCCCGGCCGGAGGCGGTGGCACGGTCACGTCGGGCGGCGGCTCTGCCACCACTGGGGGCGGCCCTTCCACGGGCGGCAGCGGAGTGACAGGAGGCACCGGTCCGGTCACCGGCGGCTCGACTGGGACGGGCGGTGGCACGCCCGTGGACACGACCGAGCTGTCGAGTTGTCGCGGCGTGGTCGCGGCACAGACGACCGGAGGCGTCTACGTTGGATGGCGTCTGAAGGCGTCGGACCCGTCGAGCATCGCATTCAACGTCTATCGAGACGGGACCCAGGTAAACGCTTCGCCCATCACCGAGTCGACGAACTATCTCGACGCTTCGGGGACCGCGGGCGCGAGCTACACGGTGCGTCCGGTGCTCGATGGCGCGGAACAAGGCGACTCGGAGAGCTTCACGGCGCTCGAACGAAACTACATTTCGATCCCGCTCATCAACTCGAGCGGACAAGCGGGACGGCTCGTGGGGACCGCGGACTTGGATGGAGACTGCGACTACGACTTCGTGGTCAAGTACAGCAACAACGATCAAGACGTGACGCAGGCCGCGGACCAGGGGCTCCCGAACGAGACCATCCAGCTCGAAGCGTACACGAACGAGGGGGCGCTGCTCTGGCGCCGTGATCTCGGTCCCAACATCGACACGGGTGTCTGGTTCTCACCCTTCGTGCTCTACGACTTCGACGGCGACGGGCGCGCCGAGGTCGCGCTGAAGGCCAGTGAGGTGGCTACCGAAGACGGCGGCGATGGCGACATCAATGGCGACGGCGTCACGGACTACAGCTCCTCGACCGGTGAGTTCTACGCGAACGAGCACAAAGACGTCGAGTTCTTGGAGGTCTGGGACGGCGCGACCGGCGAGACGCGCGCCCGGGCTCCTTGGGTCGACGTGACCCCCTGGGGCAGCGACGGCTATCGCTATAACCGGAACATGATGGCGCCAGCTTACCTGGGCGGCGCCGAGGAGAACCCGAGCATCCTCATCATGCGCGGCGGCAACACCAGGACCGGCATAGAAGCCTACGATTTCGACGGCAGCAGCCTGACGCGACGCTGGCAGGTTTCCCGCAATCCGAACGGCGGCGCCTATGGGCACAACGTGCGCATCGGTGACATCGACGGGGACGGCCGCGACGAGCTCGTCTACTTCGCAGCCGCTTTCGACGACGACGGCACTCTGATGTGGGACACCGGGCAGGCGCACGGCGATCGCGTGCACATGACGGACTTGATCCCGGACCGGCCTGGAATGGAGATCTTCTACATCCAGGAGTTCGCGGACACGTACACCAATCCGATCAGCGTGCGCGATGCAGCCACCGGCGACCTCATCTGGGGGCCAACGGAGAACTGGGACGACGTGGGCCGAGGCCTGGCAGCCAACATCGACCCGGATAGTCCAGGGGTCGAGGTCTGGGGAGCCACCGGCGACCTCTATTCACCCACCGGAACCTCCCTGGGCTCGCGCCCGAGTAGCATCAATATGGCGATCTGGTGGGATGGCGACCGAGAGCGAGAGCTCCTGGACGGTACCAGCATCACCAAGTACGGCGGCGGCAGTCTGCTCAGCGCCAGCGGATGCTCGATGGGCACTCGCAACATCCCCATGGGGTACGCCGACGTGCTCGGCGACTGGCGCGAGGAGGTCTGGTGGACGTGCGGCGGAGACAAGGAGCTTCGCATCTACCTCACGACCGAGATCTCGGACTCGCGCCTGTACACGCCCATGCAGGACCCAGAGTACCGCACCAGCGTCGCGTGCCTGACCATGGGCTACGTCCAAGCGACGCAAACGAGCTACTACGTCGGCAGCGACATGACCCCGCCGCCCGCCCCGCGGATCCCGATCTCGGCGGGGCGCTAGGAAGCGCGTCGACCGCCTCTCACTCTGTCTGCACGTCCTCCGTGACGAGGTGCTTTCTCTGGATCCCGACCAGCAAGCTAAGCGGGCCCAAGAGGAGCAGCCACGTGCTCGCGGCGAGTCCGAAGCGTTGCGCGAGCAAGCTCCCCGCCAGGACGCCACCGAGAGCAGGCCGCCGTCCACACGCCCCTTCCGAGCCCCTCCGCGCCGCCCTCGGCGCTCTTTGTAGAACCCGCCGCCCCCGTGTCCCCTCCGTCGCCCCTCATCGCGTCCAGCGCGTTCTATGCGCCCAAATGACGAAACCCTCGTCGACATCGTCGCGAGGGTCTCAGTTCACCAGGGGGTCGCCCGAGTTTTCATCGGGCTCCATTTGGCTCGGCACTTGGAGCCGCATGCAAACGCTCTTTGTTGGAGAATTCGTGGACCCGCAAACTCGATTCGCACTGTCCACGACACAAAGAATGCTTGGGATTTCTATGGC
>CAYRKE010000372.1:0-6370 GCA_964424695.1 uncultured Polyangiaceae bacterium | reverse complement strand
TTTCCGCGGTGCCGGTTCCGTCAAACACACGTCCGTTGATGATTTTAATCTCAAAATCCATGTTGCCCATTTTAGCCGAGAACACTCTGTTGGGGAGCAAAATCGAAACCGAAGACGCGACGTCCTCGTCGCGTGAAAAAGAGATCGATCCAATTCATCATCGTTCCAGCGAAAGGGCTACAGGAAGCGGCGGCGAATGACTATTGCGGCAAGAGCAGTTATGAGTGTCAGACCGATAGCTGTTGGTTCGGGAATGGCGCCGGCAACAATGCTGACTCCGGGAGTAGATTCATACGCCCAGCCATGAATGATCAGAGAGGAGTCTTTAAGCAGGTGGTTTTCCATTGTTCTGGAGGCTCCTTCAACATCAATCCATCCATAATGAACGCCATCATCTGCCTCAAACTCTAAGCCAATAAATGCACGATTATGATAGAACTCTCCTATTATTCCGGTGTCTAATATGAAAGTTAATGTCCCCCAATCGTCATTTCCAAACCAATCCTCAGATGCGAAATCACCACTGGTTGGATCAATTATGAAACCTTCATCTAGCGCAGCCACACCCCCTCCGATGTTAGGTGGTGGGGAAGGGTGAATCAGGTATTTGTTTTGGTTTTCAGGATGAATTCCTGCAAACGAAACGATGTCCGCGACAAATGCAAAATCGACGGTTCCGTTTGAATCCAAATCTAAGTCGTAAAACTCTTCGCTCTGAGGGAACGTCACATCACCTACGACTATATTGGCAGATTGGTAGATGATATCTGCGTGAGACACAGTCGCCCCCGAAAGGAGGGCGATTGCAACAATGACCAGCCAATGTTTCACTGGCCGATTCCTGTTTCACGGCGCACACGCCAGAAGCGGACATCTGAGCTGGATGTAACAAGCACCGAATTTGTATTCGCAACTGTGGTGAATGTGCCATTGGTTTGCCATGAACCGGATGAAAGATCGGTGCAGGATTCAACTTGCATGTGGGCTCCGGGATCGCACTTTACACTGAGCAGGAATGTGCCATTGGTCGGGGATTGCTCAAACTCCGCAATCTCCGGAGCTAGCGGTGTGTCCCCTGAGCTTAATATGGAAACTTTCTGCAATGAAGGGGGTTGTCCGCCACTTGTTCCGCCCGCATGAGTGATAAATATTTTGTAAAACCCAGGTGTTGTTGCAGATATCTCAACCTGTTCAATATTATTTATATCATCGTACCCTGTTGTGGCAGGCGTATTGCGGACAGATTCCCGTTCCTGAGCAAGATCAGGATCAAGAACCCATGGTTGAAACACTTGTGTTCCTGCTTCATTTTCTATCCATAAATCAAGATTGTTGACCAACATGGGGGTATCATCATCAACATACCCAGTAAACTCGCCCGGTAGGTCACTCCATGCTATGGTCACTTTGAACGCAGAACCATCCAGATAAACTGTCCATGAGTTGGTTTCTCCAACGGTCAGTTCCAGTTCTTTAATGTGTGTTCCACGTCCATCCTGAGCATCCAACTCGACTTGTTCGACAGCGGAAACAGCATTAAACAATCCCCAGCCGGTCAAATAATCCGGGCCGGTATTCAGCACATCATCGGCGGTATGAATGGCCAATGCTTTAAGTGAGGAGTTGAGCAGATCGTCTATTTCCGGGTCAAGATCGGGGAAAAGCTGGTTTCTTCTCTCCAAACAAAGGCCTAGTCCGCCAGTAACTGCCGGAGCGGAAAAACTAGTTCCCGAATAGTTGTTGGTATAGCTGTCCGTTGCCGAGGAAATCGGAGTGACAATGCCGTAGGAACGTACAGTAGAATCAGCTTCACCAACGGCCATCACATCTGGCTTGATGCGTCCGTCATCGGTCGGGCCACAGGAACTAAAGTCGGAAACATTTATAGTGGAGTTAGATGCATACCCCCAAACCAACTGATTATTTTCAGTATGCCAGACATCTTTTACGGATCCAACGGTCAGTACGTTTTTAGCTGTTCCAGGAACTCCTATCGTATCGAACCCGTAAGTGTCGCCATCGCCCAGAGCTTTGTCCTTTATGTCGGCGGATGTGCCTAGGTGTGCAACCACATATGTTCCATAACTGGATGACCAGTAAAAATATCGATCCCATTGGTTTCCAATGCCCCAGAAACGGCTGTTTCCTGCAGAAAAAACCAACAAGTGACGGGGTGCATTGGTTGATGTTAATGCATCGAGTTGAACACAACCTGTTCCGTTTGTGTTTGAAAAATAAAGTCCACAAAACGGTTCTTCCGAAAAGTCGTCCCAATTCCATACCGGATACGTAATGCTTCCTGAATAGTACTCGTATTGACCGGTAGACGGATTAAAAAAGTATTTGCTCGGAGCAGCCAAGTACCATGATTGAGGATCAATTCCCCAGGAAAAGTTCGAAGCCCGCAGACCTGGGAAGTTTGTACTTCCAGCAGAGGCAGCGGATATTTCAGACTGAAACAGTCTTATGTCATAAGCATCAACGTAAGCATTAAATGCGACTCCTCGCGCGAGTTCTCCAGTTGCTAGTCCCGGCAGACTTATTGTGCTGCCTCCCGCAGCCATTGTTCCGGCGACACCACTGGCATGGTTGTCCAGATTAGTGGGGTTGTCCATCTGTAAAACTCTGCCTGAAAATTCCTGATGGTCGGTTAAGACACCGCCTTCAGCTTCCCACATGCCGAGAATAACATTGGTTCCGGTCAAGTCACGCCCAGTGGATGATGACGGCCATGGTGCCGAATAAGTTGGCCAGAGTTCATCTGCGCTGATTCCAGCCGCCGCAATCTGGTTGTGGCTTTCAATCCATATCGGATGTCCATTGAATTCGCCGGCTAAAACTTGAGTTTTTCCTTCGGCACTTTTTTTGGTTCGCCCTACACCGTATCGGGCGGCGATTGAATCCAGCGTACGTTCAATTTCTGCCTGCTTTTCAGCTGCTTTTTCTGCGGCTTTGAGCAGTCGTTCTTTTTCCTTGATGGCTTCCGCACTGCTTACAGGGATTGATTTGTCCTTGACGGGTTTCAGCTCGCACAACTGAGGTTGTATGGTTTCGAGTTTTTTTGCCCACTTAATCTCTGGGTCTTCTTGTTTTTCTGCTGAAACAGCGGGCGCAGGTGAAGACGCTTTTTCTTCTTCTGCCTTAAGCCATTCCTCGAACGTCGGAACAGCCATTTCCGGCATACCCGCTTCGCGTTGAACTCGGTTGACGTTTTCCTGAGATTGTACAGCAGCCTTGTAGGCCTCTAATTGCTCCGGCGTTTGTGCCAGAGATGACATGCACAAGCACGTCAATATGATCGAACCAGCTAACGTTTTCGTCATCGCTTTTTTCTCCTTATTTTTGTTTTCTTACACAAACGATTAGGATTTTATCCGTCCAGCTTCGCTCGAACATCTCGTGCTGCTCGTGGAGGATGGTTGTAACCATATTTATCGTTTAGTTCCTCTGTTGTAATGAAGCCGTGCTTTAAAATATGGTCAATAACTGTCTTTGGAGTTTGGCTGTAACTGCTTTGCACTGATCTATGAATTTCTTAGGTAATTTACTGTTACTCACGCTTTACCCTCCAAAAGACAAAGCTGCTCTCCTTTGGTGTACCGATAGATGGTTGGAACATGAGCAAGTTGTTCCACCAAGGCTGGAGACAAATACAGGGATTCAATGGTTATATCTTTTCGGCCAAGGAGAGTCGCCTGCGACGAACGCCCTGCATCAAGTTCAATTAGTGTTAGATCGAGATCGGGGGGTAATGATTCTCCATAGGACTTTTCCCCCGTTCTTCCATCATAACTCACGAGGTATCGGATCTGTCGAGAGTTCAACTCATGCAGTGCTTCGACAAATTCACAAAACTGTACACTTTCCAGATAACGAGAATCTCTGTTTCCGCATACACCTTGATACGGAGGATCCATATAAACGAGATCTTCTGGTTTGGATTGCTTGAGAATATCTCGATAATTAACAGATGCTGTTTGGGTTTTTCCCTTTAAGAAATAGGATGCCCCCATGATTTGCATTTTCATGGTTTCAGGCTTCATACCTTTTCTTCGATTGTCAGGGCTTTGGTTGAATTCGCCTCGTGAATTATACCGAACAGATGCTTTTACGCATCTGGCTAACAAATAAAGAAAAAGATCAGGAGAACCTGTTTTATTAAATTGTTCACGAATTTGAACATAAAAAGATTTTGGGTCATCAAGTTGCTTGTGCCAAAGTGTATTGTAACTCTCTGTTAGTTCCTTTGGATTATTAATTATTAGATCCCATAGATCAACGAGAGGCTTATTGAGGTCATTAATACAATAATGCTTAGCTAAGTCCTTTGCCGCTGCCGCGATAGAAATGGCCGCTGATCCTGCAAAAGGCTCATAGAGAGTGTCAATATTTTCTGGGAAATAGCGCAAAATATCGGGAGCAAGGTATCGCTTACTGCCTTGGTACGGTATTGGGTGTGGTAATTTTTTTGGTTTCATGGGATGAATCTAGCTGATTTATGAGGAAAAGTCACATTGTCTTTTTTTGATTCCTCCGATTAGGATTTTGTTCGTGCCATACCCGTATCGTGGGGTTCTCTGTCGCAACCTCCGGAATGGCTTCGCGCCAGCCTGCCTTATCCTGCTGGATAAAAAATTATGGAAGTGTTGGCTGATCGTCGATTGTGGGAGCTAATACTCCGGAAAAGAGAGAGGATTCAATGGGTTCTCCTTTAATCCCGTTGTTTTCGCGGAAGTGTGTGCGTTCGTAAGAGGGTTTGTTGAGCTCTGCCTCGGCGTTTGCGCCGAAGTGTTCTGTGCGTTCATAGGCAATTGTGGGTTCGCCGTTCGGGAACAGGCCGGAGATCGGAATGAGTTGCTCACGATCTTTGGTTCGGAGGAAGAATACGCCTTCAGCACGGAAGTTGTCCTCTTCGGGGGTTGCTGAGATGATCAGTCTGATGCCGTATCCTTCGGCGATGGATTCTTGGTAACCATCGCCTACCCGCAGCTTGATGGTTGATGCGTATTTTTCGACTTCGCTTTCCGTTACCCCCATTACGGTCGGTTCTCCGGTCAGCGCAGTTACGCTGGGAGAACTCACAATTATCGGTTCCTGTTCGGGATCGAGGCTTTGTTCGGACAGAACGGCCGTAATTTTACAGAGCTCGACCTGATCCGGGTACTCATCGGGCGGCTGTTCGATGGTAATCGTCAGGGTCTGCTTTACGGAGCGGCTTTCGACCGAGGCCGAAGGCTGTGCTGTGGCGGATGATGAAGACGAAGAGTAGGATGATGATGATGATGAGGTGGTGCAGGAGGTCAGTCCAGCAGCCAGTAGGATGCAGAAGGCGAGTGATATGCTTTTCATGATGTCCCCTTGTCTTGATAGATATTAAGCGAATTATTCACATGTTATTTCATTAAAGATTGCGCTGTAAAGAGCTTTATACCCCAATCTGACCGTTTGAATTGACGAGGATGTTCACTACGAAGGCTTATCGGAACCGACGGACATCGCCTTCAAACGCGCGACAATCCGGCGGCGCATCTGCCGCAAGGGGAGTCGCTTTAGCCAGGCGAACAGCGGCATCGGCACCACCTCGCGGTTCGCGCGGCGCTGCGTAGACCGGCTGATGTGTCCGGTGGTGGCCAACTCGCGACCGGCCTGCTCGTAGGCGGCGTACACTGCGGCGACCCGCGGCGGGTGGGGCGTTTTCTCGAACCGGCAGATTCCGCCGCCGTTACGTACCAGTTCGCCCACCTGCCGGGCACCCATGAAGCGAGAGAAGATGTGGAAATACTCCCGGGCGTTCCTCGGGGTCGCGTTCTCAATGTTGTCGCAGCAGACGAGCGACACAAAGGGCTTGCTGCAGATCGAAGAGTCCACGGCGTGAAAGAGAAGCCCTCCGGGCGACACGCAGAAATCGGCGATGTCGCCGACGCAGAAGATGCGCTCCAGAAAGGTTCGCAGCAGCGAGGAGAGCCCAAAGACGTAGACCGGACTGGCCCAGATCACGAGGTCCGCGTCACTGATCTTTTGGAAGACGTCGCGGACGTCGTCCTTGCCGTCGTGGACGCACTGGAACCGGAACCCCTCCTCCTGGCAGCGGGTGCACGCGAGGCAGCGCCGAAGCTCCAAGGCGGCCAGCGTCACCTCCTCGCACTCGGCCCCGGCCGCGCGGGCCCCGGTGAAGAGGCGGTCGAGGAGGTAGGCGGTGTGGCCGCAGTGCCCGCAGTGGCTTCCATTGATGGCGAGGATTTTCATAACCTCTCTGGCTCTGGGCTGTTCGCTTTCCTTTGTCTATTTTTATTGTGACTTTTACTTCCGCGCTCAGCCGATCCGTCCGATTGAACGCACGCATAGTTTCCCGTCGGGGGGAGGATGTCAA
>CAYRKE010000371.1:0-6374 GCA_964424695.1 uncultured Polyangiaceae bacterium | reverse complement strand
GAGTTAGCCACGGGGCCGTGGCTACTGCAACACTCTGTTACATCTCGCCAACACCCACGTAAGACCTGGGATCCATGCTGGCGGGGTGTCGACGCGTCCAATGACTCGCTGGATCGTGGGAGGCGGTCTCCTCGCCGTTCTCGCGGTCGCTTCCACCGGCCTCGCCGTTCAAGAAACGTGGCAGACGCCTCTTGCCTGGATAGGCCGGGCCTTCGGGGCACGACGAGATGATGCGGCGCCTCGTCCAGAAACGGCTCGGGTCGAACGCCGGGATCTCAGCGCGGTGGTCAAGGCAACTGGAGTCGTCCGCCCAGCACTGGGCTCCGAGGTGCGCGTCGCGTTCCGCAACCCCGGCATCGTGAGCCGACTTCACGTTGCCGTCGGCGACCGGGTGCGCAAGGGCCAGATCTTGGCGCAGCTCGAGGCCCGCGAACTCAAGGCCCAGCGAGACCGTGCCGCGGCGGCTCTCAAGTCAGCAGAAATCGCCCGAGAGTACGCGGAGAAGGAGTACGCTCGAACCCAACTCCTCGTGAGCAGAGAGGCGGCCTCGCCGCGCGATCTCGACCGTGCCGAAGAGGGAGTCGCAGCCTCCGAGGCCGGAGTGGAGGTGGCGCGGGCGAGCCTCTCCGCCCAGCGCGCCACGCTCGAGGGGTCGAGTGTCTACGCCCCAATCTCCGGAACCGTGTCGTGGATCGCGACGCAAGAGGGGGAAGCGACCGCGGCCCCCCTCGGCGGCACCGGTGCCGAAGCGTCCCCCCTGCTACTGACCATTGTCGATCTCGACCAGCTTCAAGTCTGGGCTTACGTCGACGAAACCGACATTGGCACGATCGAGATTGGACAGGAGGCGCGCTTCACCGTCGATGCGTATCCGGGGCAGGAGTTCTCGAGCCGGGTCGCAGCCGTGTATCCCAAGGCGGAGATTCGCGACAACGTCGTCAACTACATCGTGGTGTTGACCATCACCGCGCCGCCGCCCTCCCCCCCAGGAAAGACCGGCGAGGCGGCGAAGGAGACCGAACCGAAGAGCACCGTGACGCTGCGGCCGGAGATGACCGCCACGGTGCAGATCGTTCATGAAGCGCACGCGCGCGCCCTCACGATCCCCAGGCGCGCCCTTCGACGCGAACGAGGGCAAAGCTTCGTCTTCGTTCAGGAAGGGCAAGGGCTCGTGCGCCGTCCGGTAGAGACCGGCAGCAGGGACGAGAGTGCCTGGGAAATCGTCCGGGGCCTCGCCGAAGGGGACCAAGTGGTGGTCGGGGAGCTTCCGGAGCCGCCGACCCATTGAGTCAGGAGAAGACCGATGATCCAACTGCAAGGTGTGACGAAGACCTATCGCGGACCGAAGGGAGGCAGCGTCAGAGCGCTACGTGACGTGTCACTGCGCATCGAGCCCGGCGAGTTCATTGCCATCGTCGGCTCATCGGGCTCGGGGAAATCGACGCTGATGAACGTCTTGGGTCTCCTCGATCGCCCGGACGAAGGCTCCTATCTACTCGACGGCCGCGATGTGGCGGCTGCCCGCGACGACGCCCAGGCGCGCCTGCGTAACCAGCGTATCGGTTTTGTGTTTCAAGCATTCCGTCTGCTTCCGCGGCTGAGCGCCCTGGAAAACGTCGAGCTTCCCCTGCTCTACTCCGATCGGCGGGAGCTCCGAGGCCTCGCTCGCGCCGCCCTCGACGCCGTGGGGCTCGCGGAGCGCGCCCAGCACAAGCCCTCCGAGCTGTCAGGCGGACAACAGCAGCGGGTGGCCATCGCTCGAGCATTGGTCAATTCTCCGGAGATCCTGCTGGCGGATGAGCCTACCGGCAACCTCGATCACCGATCCGGGCTCGAGATCATGGCGCTCTTTCAGCGGCTGCATCAGGAGGGCCGCACGCTCGTGCTCGTGACCCACGACCAGCAGATCGCCGAGCACACCCGGCGGATCCTGCAGATCGAAGACGGACGGATCGTCGCCGACCAGGCGGTCGCCGAACCCCGCAGCGCCGCCAAGGCGCTATCGGTCCGCGCCGCATCAGATCTACCCGAGGAGCTCTCATGACCCATCAGCGAATTGTTTCGGATGCCATCAGAACTGCGGCGCGGTACTGGCCGCGATCCATCCTCATGATGGTGGGAAGCGTGTTCGGGACCCTGGCTCTCACGCTCGTCATCGCCATGGGCACGACCGTACGCGACAAGATGCTCGAGACCGTGAGCCGGATGTTCAATGCCTCCACGGTTCTCATCACGAGCGGCGGCGGCATGATCCTGAGTGGGCCGCGGGCAGAGCGCGCACGGCTCACCCTCGACGATATCGAGGCTCTCCAGCGGGAGCTCCCCGCCATCGAATCATGGGACCCCGTGCAGACGCTGCCCAGCGTCCCAATTCGTTACCAGAATGCCGCGACGACCGCGCGCGTGCTGGGCCTTTCCGAGCGCTCCGAGCGCGTCTGGGATCGAGGGGTGTCCCGAGGCGACTACTTCGATGCCGAAGCCGTCACGCGAGCCGACCGTGTGGCATTGATCGGCAAGACCGTGGTTCGAAAGCTCTTCCCTGATTCTGATCCATTGGAGGCAGAGATCCTCATTGGTTCGGTCCCCTTCCGCGTCGTGGGCGTGCTGGATGTGCAGGGAACCGACGCTCACGGGATGGATCGCGATGACGAGATCGTCGTCCCGATCTCGACGGCGATGCGCCGCTTGCTCAACACCGACTCGATTCGCGGCGCCAAGCTCCTTGTCTCGGAGCCCCAGCGGGTGCAAGAAGTTGCAGCCGAAGCGGGGCGCGTCTTGCGCGAGCGTCACGCCACTGCGGCCGGTAATCCCGACGACTTCACGGTAATGACGACGGTGGAAATCATGGCGCTGCTGGGTCGCGCCGAACGTGTCTTCTTCCTCTTCATCCCGCTCGCCGCTGGCGTGGCGCTGCTCCTTGCTGGCCTGTCCGCCGCTGGCATGATGCTATCGGCCGTGAAACAGCGGACGCAAGAGATCGGTCTGCGTCGCGCCATCGGTGCCCGGCCACGCGACATCGCCTGGCAGTTCCTACTCGAGTGCTCGGTTCCAGTGCTCGCTGGCGGAGCTCTTGGTATAGCGCTCGGGAGTGTGGGGGCCATGTTCGTGGCGCGGCTCATCGACGTGCAAGGGACGTTGTCCTGGAAGGCAACCCTGGTTGGGCTAGGGCTATCTGCGGCGGTTGGGGTCCTTGCTGGGGCACTGCCTGCACGCCGCGCCGCGTGCCTCGAGCCCGCCCATGCTCTACGACAATGAGGCTATTCCGCCTTCTCCGAATCTCGCTTCGGTCCCTTGCTGCAACGCCCTGGCGAAACGTGCTGACCTCATGGGTCGTCGCGGTGAGCATCGCATGCGTATCCCTCAGCGGTGCCATCGGGAGAGGCGCCCAGAGCGAAGTCCTTCGCGGCATGGAAACCCTGATCCCAGAGCTACTGGTGGTTCGCCCAGCGGAGGTGAAGCAGCGAGCGAGCCAAAGGGAGATCCGGGGTCTGGTCAAGACGCTTCGCCTGGAGGACTGCGAAGCGCTCAAGAAACTCGACGCTGTAAGGGATGCCGCGCCTGGCCTGGAAGCCATGGTCGCTGTGCGTTCCTCAGAGGGAGCGCTGGTCACCAAGATGATTGGCACTTCAAAGGCGTACCTGGGCGTTCGGCGGTTCGTCATCGATCGGGGGCGCTTCCTCGATGACGATGACGACCGCACCGGTCGCCGGAGCGCCGTGCTCGGGGCGCGGGTAGTCGACGCTTTGTTCCCCGGCGTGGACGCCATCGGCGAAGTCCTCCGGATCCGTGGGGTTCCTTACGAGGTGGTGGGGACCATGAAGCCCAAGGGAGTGAGCGCCGACGGAGCCGACCACGACAACGTCGTCTTGATCCCTGTCCGCACTGCCCTTCGTCGCGCTCAGAACCAGCGTTTTCTCACCACCGTCTTCGTGAGTGCCCGGCAACTCGCCGCGCTCGCCAGGGCCGAACGCGAGATCCGTGCGGTGCTGCGCGAACGCCATCGCCTCGACGAGGGTGCTCGCCCGGACGACTTCGCCATCCAGAACCAGCTCAAGGTCCTCGATGCTCAGGCGGAAACAGCAGCGTCGCTAGGCACCGCGACCACCAGGCTCGCCTGGATTGCGCTGCTGCTCGGTGGGTTTGGGATTCTGGGACTGATGCTCCTTGCAGTGCGCGATCGAACCCCAGAAATCGGCTTGCGGATGGCGCTCGGCGCGCGGCGTGCGGACGTCGGAATCCAGTTCTTGTGCGAGGCGACTCTGCTCTCGGTGTTGGGGGGACTACTGGGGGTCGGAGTGGGTTTTGTCGCCGCTCGCGTGGTATCCCTCGTGACGACGTGGCCGACCGAGTACTCGCTCGGAGGCGGAGCGGTGACGCTTACAGCAGCCCTGCTCCTTGGGGTGACCTGCGGCGCGATTCCCGCGCTCCGAGCCGCGCGCTTGCCTCCCGTTCAGGCACTCGCCCAGGAGTAGTAGTAGAGTGCATCCGCAATGACGCTTCACCCTCCACCGCAGCCTCGAGTGCTCGTCATCGATGACGATGACGAGCTCAATGCTCTGCTCTCGGACTACCTCGGCCGGTTCGGGTTCTTGGTCGCAGCCGCCTCCCACCCCGAGCAGGGGCTGCGGGCGCTCAAGGCGCAGCCGCCGGACATCCTGATCCTCGACGTGATGTTGCCGGCGATGGACGGCTTCGCCGTCTGCCGCAAGGTGAGGGAGACGAGCCGGGTTCCCATCATCATGCTGACGGCGCGGGGTGAGGTAGCTGACCGGGTCCTCGGGCTCGAGCTCGGCGCCGACGACTATCTGCCCAAGCCTTTTGAGCCCCGCGAGCTCGTTGCTCGGATCCAGGCGGTGCTCCGCCGCGGTGCGCCGGATGACGAAATCCAGCGTTTCGGTCCCCTGGTGGTCAATTGGGCGACGCGAGAGGCGAGCATCGAGGGGCGACCTCTCGTGCTCACCACGGCGGAGTTCGAGCTCCTCGCGCTCCTGGCACGAAGCCGCGGCCGCGTTCTCACACGCAGCCGGATTCTCGACGAGGTCCGGGGCATCGACTGGGACGCCGTGGATCGCTCGGTGGACGTACTGGTGAGTCGGCTCCGTCACAAGCTGGGAGACGACCCGCGGGCTCCCGTCTTCATCAAGACGATTTGGGGCAAGGGCTACAGCTTCATCGGTGCGAACCATGAGTAAGGGTGTGCTCGGTGCTCGTCTGAAGGGCTCGGTGTTTGCGCGGCTCATGGTCACCATGTTGGCCATGGCGCTCACCATCCTGGTGCTGGTGGCCGGGTTCTTCTCGCTGATCGTCACCCCGACGCTTCAGGAGTCTACGAACGCGGTGGCAGAGCAGTACGTCGACCTTCTGGCATCGACCTCGCCGGACCGGAGCACGGTCGAGCGGGCGGTGAGGCGACTTGACCTCAGAGTTCGATACGAGGGGCCTCGCGGCACCTGGTCGACCTCGCCCGAGCTCCCCAGTATTGCCGCGGCGAGGGTCAGTGACCCGGGCTTTCTAGCGAGGCTTGGCCACATTGGCCCCCGTCACCGCATCGTGTCCCGTCCCAACGGCGACAGCTACCTGTTCGTCTGGGGGTTCCCCGAGAAGCTGCGGTCCGCCCATGACTGGATGCTGCTCGTGCTCCTGGGATCCTTGCTCGTCGCGGTCATGGTCGCGCACGCATCCTTGAGGCGGATGCTGACCCCGCTGCGTGAACTACTCAAGGGCGTGACCGCGTTGAGCGAAGGGAATCTGGAGGTAGTGGTCGCGTCACAGTCCGGGAACGAGTTCGAGAAGCTAACTGACGCCTTCAACGACATGGTGGCGCGGGTGCGAGAAATGCTTCGTGCGCGGGATCGGCTACTACTCGACGTGAGCCACGAGCTGAGGTCGCCTCTGACGCGGATGAGGATTGCCTTGGCGCTTGCTGACGACCACCCCCAGAAGGAACGGCTACTCAGCAACGTTGCCCAGATGGAATCGATGGTGACGGAGCTACTCGAGCTCGAGCGGCTTCGCGAGGGGGGCGGGCTCAACCGAGGCATGTGCGATCTCATGCCGATTGTTCGCGCCGTCGTGGACTCCTTCGAAGGTCGGCCACCAGGCGCTACCATTACCGCCGCGCCGCGAGAGGTCCGGCTGTGGATCGATCCGGACAAGATCCGCTGTGTGCTGGAGAACCTGCTGGAGAACGCTTTCAAATACTCACTTTCCGACAGCCGACCTGTCGACGTCTCCGTGGCAGTTGGGGAGAACGGCGTCGTCGTGCGGGTGGCGGACACCGGGCCTGGAATCCCAGCCGAGGATCTCCCGCACCTCTTCGAGCCCTTCTTTCGGGTCGACCGATCGCGCTCGAGGAAGACTGGAGGCTACGGTCT
>CAYRKE010000370.1:0-6426 GCA_964424695.1 uncultured Polyangiaceae bacterium | reverse complement strand
ATCAGAAGATGGGCTCGGACGGGATATCATGGATGGAGCGGATCCGGCGGGGGGCCGGAGCGCCAAGGGAGTGGGAACCGTCGTCGGCTGCGCCGGGTGATGGGGCCTCTGCGAGTGCGTTCGCTGCTCCGCGGAGCGGTCGCTCGCTCTCGCTCTTCACCTCATGGGTTGGGGTTTCTTCTTCTGTCTTCGGGCGCGCGGCTTTGCCAGAACGACGGGTTGGGGCCGGCGTCGCCCGGGGCTCCTCGGCGTCGAGGGTATCCTGGGCAGTGTTCGTAACGCGGGCATCGCGGGTATCACGGGTATCACCGCCATTTCGGGCGAGCTCCGTTCCTGCCGCGCTGAGCGGGAGTGCCGCTGGGACCGGTCTGGAGTTGCCGGGGGCGGACGCGCCGGGATTCTGTGCAGCGGGGCCGACGCCACGGCTGGTCCATGCGGTGGGCTGCTGGCTTTGTGGCGTCTGCGGCGCCGAGGCGCGCGTCCCTCGCGACCCAGCCGCGCTCTGCACGCTTTGGGGCACAGGAGAAGGGGCGAGCCACCGCAACATCCAGACCGCTGGCACGAACCCCAGGACGACGCCGAACACGGTTCCAAGCGCAGCCTTCAGCGCCGGAGAGCGCCCCGCAACTCGCACCAGCCGCTGCCAGGTACCCTCGCGAACCAAGTCGTCCTGGTCACTGGGCAGCGCGATCCCTCGGGGGCCGCGCGACGTGCGGTCGTAGGCCTCCCGGGCTTGGCCGTTGGGCGATTCGACGCGCCGGGGGCCGCGCGGTGCGAGGTTGTAGACCTCCTGGGCTTGGTCGTTGGGCGTCTCGACGCGTCGGGGGCCGCGCGAGGCTTGGGATGGCGGACGAGAACTGGGCTGGGGCACGCTCTGCGGGATCGTGTCAGCCTCCGCCGAGGAGCGATTCCGTACGGCCGAAGCTGGGCCGCGTCGATCCAGGCCTTCGAACGACGGCTCTGCGCTCGTGCCGCGCTCATCCAGCTTGGCGGATGGGCAGGCCACCGCGGGCGTCTTCTCGAGTGGCTCGGTCTGGTTGCTGGGCTCGGCCTGGTGCCGAAGGTGGAGCCGCTCGACCGCGTTGCGGCACTCCGAACCATCGAGCTCAGCCAGGAGCGCGTCCCAGCCCCGGTCCATTGCATCCGATGAGAGGCTCCCCTCCGGACTTGCTGCGGCGGTTCTTGTTGCGGCGGTTCTTGTCGCGATTCTTGCTGGGGCGGTTCTTGCTGACGCGGAGCCTGTGGTGGTGCCCGAGGCAGCCTCGGCACCCTGCGTCCTAGCGGGACGGGGGGTGGGTCTCGGAACAGTTGGCTGCCTCAGTGGCCACGGCCGCGGCGCCTCACTGGTCTTTCGGAGCGCGCGTGGACCATTAGGAAGAGTGTCGACCGAAGAGCGGGGCTCGAATTCCTCGACGGTGATGGGGGCTCCTCGGTTCCAGTTACGGAGCGCATCCTTTCCTTTGGGCACTGCAGCCAAGGGCGCAGGGGTCGGGCTGTTGTGGTGACGGTTCTCATGGGGAACCGAGCGATCGGGGCGAGAGCTCTTGGGGGCCGAGCCCTCGTGCGTCCCCCGCTCGGGCGCCTTCCCCTTACGGACCGAGGCCTTGAGAGCCGACGCCTTCGGAACCGAGCGGTGGAGGCTCGAGCTACAGGGAAAGGGTCCCTTGCGCTCAGATCCCCTGGGCACCGAGACGTTGGGGACTGAGGCTTTTGGAACCGAGTCATGGTGGGGTCGAGCCTTGGCGCTGTCAGCGGAGTGCGAGGTCGCCTCGAGCTCTCGCTCGACTCCTTCCAAGGCTTCGATGAGAGGCTCCGCCGACTCGAAACGATCGCGTGGGTCTTTGCAGAGACACCTGGCCACGGTACTCGCGAGAGAATCGGGCACATGGGGGGCGACTTGGCTCAGCGGCAACGGCGACCCGCCGAGGATGTCGTTGGCCATGGTGAGCGGGGAGAAGGGCGTCCCCTTGGGCAGGTGCGGATGGTGCCCTGCGAGCAGCTCGTACAGGATGATGCCGAGGGAAAAGATGCTGCTCCGCTCGTCGACGCTGGGCAGGGCCAGCTGTTCCGTTCCGGTCGAGTCATCACCGTCCAGGATGCCCTCGGTCCAGCCTTCCTCTCGTTCCCGCATTTCGGGCGAGTCGGCACGCGACGAGCCCGGAATTCCGGCTCGCCCACCGCCGGGGCCTCGGACCGCTGCAGCGATGCGCTCGGGTGCCATGTACGCCACGGTGCCGATGATGCGACTGCCGCGATGCTTGTCGGGCGCTCCGAGCATCTTCGCGGCGCCGAAATCGAGGAGCACCGTGCGGCCATCGAAGGTCGCCATCACGTTTCCCGGCTTGAGATCCCGATGGATGACACGAGCCTCGAGCCCGTACAGCGCGCGCAGCCCGCGTGCAATGCCCAAGCTGTGCCGGACCGCGTCGGCAACCGCGAGTGGCTGCCCGTTCGAGGCGTTCAGCAGGGTCGTTCCCTGCAAGTATTCCAGGGCGAACCAGACCCGGTCCCGCTGCAGGCCCACATCACAGAAGCGCACCACGTGGGGGCTCCTCACCTGGAGCAGGACTTGAGCCTCGGTGCGGATCCGGCGCGCTGTCTCGCCTCCAGGCTCGAAGCGGTGCCGGAGCACCTTGAGGGCCACCACCTGATCCGAGACGATGTTTCTCGCCAAGTAGACGTCGCTGTAGCTGCCCGCGCCGAGCCGCGACTCGATGGCATAGCTTCCCACCCGAGCCCCCGACGCCAAGAGACCGGATCCAGATGCCCCGAACGATTGTAGTTTCGCTTGATCCATACCGCCCCAACCACCTCGATGCCTCAACGCGCAGGCTTCGATCCACCCTCGATTCCGGCTAGCCACCGAGCGACTGCCGCGTCCACGACGGAACGTTGCGGCGTGCGTTCGAGGCGTTCAGTGCCCGAAGGGCATTCCTCGTCGTTCCAGAACCCGTTCTCTTCGGGACCGGTGACACAGAAGGTCGCGGTGTGATCCCGAGATCGATCGTCTCTAGCGTCGCTCACGAGCGCGCCCCTTTCGCCCGCGGGGGGCACGGGCGGGTTCGCGCGCCGTTGCGGTTGCGGTGCTCGCCGTAGACGGCGTGCGGGCGTCTGCGACCCCTTGGCTTGAGACGAGACACGCCTCTATCAGCTCGAGCCACGCTGCCGTATCGAGGGAACGCGGCTCCACCGCGCGCCTCGACGCCTCGACGGCAGCCCGCTCCACCAGCGGCGGTGACACCTTGGCCGAGGCACGCTGGATGGCTTCGCGGAGGGCGGGTAGGCGGCGGGGATTGAATCGAGTCCCAGACCGCAGCCGCGTGACCATGCTTTCCAGTAAGTGGGCCCATGCCAGCACCGAGCGGTCGGTCCCTTCCGTCGTGGTGAGCGCCAGCGCCAGCGCAGACTGCTCCACCGCAGCGAGATCTGCTCCGGTGTGGTCGGCGACCAGGTCCACCGCATGCGCGAGATTGGGGAACCGTTCCCACTCGTCAGCCACGCCCGTGCTGGCATACGAGAGGCGCCGAGGATCCGGCCGTGCACTGCCGAGGCTCGTGGTGCCCCTCGACTTGCCCCGGCCCGCGCCATCGCGGACGCTGAGCTTGCCAGACCTGCTGTCAGGGGAGCCATCACCCCCAATGAGTGCGGTGACCCTACTGTCACGCCATGCGCCCGGTGTGAGCTGCCCTGCTGGGCGCCCTCGCTTGCGGTGCCCCTGTGCCTCTTCCGTGGCCAGGCGCGGAACCGGCGTGCGGGTACTGACTCGAAGGACGTCGACCTCCGTGATCCTACCTGCCAGGTATGCATCGAGGGTCCGATCTGGCACTCCGTAGGCTTGGGCTAGCCCCCGGCGGAGCCGCTTTGACGTGCCGCGAGCACGATTGGTCTCCAGCAAGGCGATGGTGGGGCGGGGGACCCCGGCCGCTTTGGCTAGCTCAACCTGAGTGAGACCCCAATAGAGGCGTAGCGCCAGCGAGCGCTGGCAAAGAGCCGTGGTCTCTGGATCCTCGAAGACGCGTTTGGGGTTGGACGGTTTTGCCACGGCTCTACGAGATAAGACTGAAGGGCGAGTGAGGGACACCTGTGACTCCAACTCGCGTTCGCGACGCGCTGCACGCAGCCCGGCGAACGCAGGGGAGGTGAGTGAATTATTGTTGTCTCTGCGCCCGCGGGCACGATCATACAAGGGTCCTCGTGGGGGTCAATGTTAACATTCGAGCAGTACGGGGCATCCAGTGCGCTGCGCGCGACGGCAAGCGGAGGCGACGAGACACTGCGTTCCCGCCGCGGTCCCATTGCTGGCAGATGCGGCGTCGGGTCCTCGTCGTGGTTGCCGATCAACCCTGCTACAAGGCGGTTCAAGATGTTTCCGGACTTCCGACCAGCGACGGCCTGGGTCTCGTCAGGTCGCTCCGCGGCAGAGTGAGGGTCGAGAACGGATCGTGCGGGTTTGGCTCCAGCTACGCGGACGCGGCACGGCCCGACAGGTGACGTTGGCCACAGCGGCTCTCCATTGCAGTCCCTCTCCGAGTTTCGAGATGCCCACCCCGCGCCATGCTCGGCGGCTGCGCCGCCTGCGCGTGCCGCCGCCCCTCCCCGATTCTGGTCACCCACAGCTCTGATCACGCTGGGCGACGCCTTAACGGACCTGCAGAGCCGTCGATGTGTTGACGCCGCCACGATTGCGAGATGGAAGCCGGAGAACCTCGCACTCATCCCTGCTGCAGACTCGCACTGCGGTCTGGACGCGTTGTCGAATGGCCGATAGACCACTCGTCGAGGGGTCTCGGAGGCTGTGCCAACGCGGCGCCGAATCCGAGTGCTCCCCAACGTGTGTGTGATATCGAGGAAGGCGTGTCACGCAATCTGGTTTCGAACAGGCGGCCGCTGGCGGAGCGGGACGCTACTGAGCTTGCCGCTCTGATTGGTTTGAATGCTCGTGTGCTCAGTGAGGCGGGACCCGCCAATGGCTACCGTCTCTTCCGGCGCAGCGACTATGTTCCTCAATCCCAGGAGTTTGGGGCGCAGGTGACCGCCCTCGAGATCGTGCCTGGCCGGCAATTCGGGAACAGTGTCATCGAGTTGCTGAACGCAGTGCGCCTTGCCGCGAGGTGGAATCTCACTGCCGTTCATGCTCCTTCTGTTTGGTATCTCAAGGATCGTTTTCGGGTGCCGTCGAGCAACGTTGTGGTGGTCAATGAGCCCGTGGTTCTCGAGCGCTCCGACCACTTGTCGATTCTTCGGGGAAGCTACTACAACTCGAAGGCTCTGGCGCCGTTGTTTCGTGGGGCAAGGGATCTCTCCGAAACAGCACGAATGGTCAGAGGTGGAATTGCGATTTGGCGCGTGAGATCGCTTCCTGAGAGCGAATTGGTGGTCCACATCCGCTCGGGAGACGTATTCCGTCGCGGCGGGTCCCATCCCAACTATGGTCAACCACCGCTTGCGTTCTACGCCGCTGTCTGCCGTTCGCCGTCATGGTCCCGGGTGCACGTGGTGTTTCAAGATAGGCACAACCCGGTCGTGGGTGCACTTCTGGAATTGCTCGCCAAGGACGGGATTCCGACGGTGGCGCATTCCGGCGACCTGGCGGACGATGTGGACGTTCTGTTCAGAGCTCGAAGCGTGGTATGCGGTCAGGGAACACTCGTGCCAGCGGTTGCCCTGCTCTCACAGAATCTGCGAGAAGTTTACCAGTTTGAGTCCACACAGTTCTCCCCGTATTGGCCCTGGCACGTCACTGTCTGCACGGTGTCCGATACCCGGGGCGATTATCGGAGGGCTGTGCTATCCAGTAACTGGAAGAACACCGAAGAACAGCGACGGTTGATGCTCGAGTACCCCATTGACGCACTTCGTTTCGTGGGAGAGCGCGATTCAGCCTCCTCTCCTGGGCACGACATGCAGCGGCTTGCGACGGGCACCAAAGAGCGCGAAGCCAAGCAATTCGAGCTCAAGGGGAGTGTCGCGACGCCCATTGGCGAGGCGGAGTCAGGTCTTGCCAGGCTGGCTCAGCCAGATGCGGCCATCACAATCCCGGAATCGCGGCTCACCCAGCGCGAGGCACGAGTCAACGCGCTCTATTCCAAAATCGATGAGCTTGCTGCGGCTCATGAAAAGCTTCTGGAGCGGCTCGACCGAGCCCAGAGACGCTGCACCCTCCTGGAGGCGGCAGTTGCGTCAAGGGATCGCCGGGTCGCCTCCTTGAAGGCGACATTCAGTTGGCGGATCACGGCGCCGCTGCGTTTCCTTCGTCGCGTCTTCACGCGATCTCGGCAGGAGCGCGTTCTATTGCCCAATGGTGTCGGTGCACGTATGAATCGTGACGTGCCCGCCGTGGACACCTCGCTTGCGGAAGAGTAGACGAGAGACGCTCTAAATCAGCGGTCACAAATCTCGGACAGTGGAAGGAGTGGCATCAAGTGG
>CAYRKE010000369.1:0-6496 GCA_964424695.1 uncultured Polyangiaceae bacterium | reverse complement strand
CGCCTCCAGGGCTCGGTCGAACACCGATTGCGGCAAGGCGAAGGCACTCGTCTCGATCCTCCTCTGGTAGGCACGAATCCCGGCGCTCGCCAGCCTCCCCGCGAGTATCGCAGCGGTCAAGCGATTACCAGGGAGGGCACCGACCTGGCCATGCAGCCATTCGATCCCTCCGGCCGCGTACAGCCCGGAAACGCTGGTTGCCTGGTTGCGCGGCGAATCGAGGACGATGCGACCTTCGAGGTCCGCCTCGCAGTCGACCCATAGCCCCCCCCTCGACCCCGAGGGCCAGGGAACTACCCGCACCGGGCCCGCAGACGCATCTGCCCCCCCGAAGAGACGGACGAACTCGAGTGCCCATCCCGCTCGCGTCGAGAGCGTCTCGCGATCGAGATGGGAAAGATCCAAAAAACCTGGAGAGCCTCCAGCCATCCGTCGACGGAGCGCCAAACCCAAGGCATCCGGGTTCGCGAGATCCCTCGTTGGCCAGAGCTCGCATTCCTCAGCCGCGAACTCAGTCGGATCAAGCCCTCGCACGTCTTCCCGCGGGGACCAGAGCCGCGCCCCAAAACTGAAGAGGAGGCTGCCCAGCGGACGTTTCACCGCCCCATCGAGGCATGTGGGTTCCCAGCCGATCCGACCGAGGTTCGCGACCACAGCCCCCGCGCGAAGCGCCGCTCCGAACGCAGCCCCGGCCGCCCCGGGTGTGCCCGACATGCCGAAAAGACCGGCGAGTCCCCCTGTTGCAAGGCACACGGCATCCGCAGCAAAAGCTCGCATCGCCAGGGTCCTTTGATCGCAGGCTAGGACCCCGATCGCGACCCCGTGATCGTCCTGAATGAGCCCCAGCACGTCCCAGTACTCGAGGCGCTCGAGGAGAGGCTGAGGCCGAGTGCCTGGGTCGAACGGAGCGACGGCTTGGCTCCAGTCAAGCCCACGGACCTGGCGCTCCAGCGCAGCGGCAACCTGTTGGCCGGTGGTGGCACCGGCTGAAACGACCGGAAGGCCGCCCCCACCTGGGAGCGCGACCCGACCAAGCTCGCCCGAAGGCTCACGACAGAACGGGACACCGAGAAGGCTGAGCTCCTCGACCAGGGAGGGTGCATGCTCGACGAGATGCTCCACCAGCGGCTGAGCAGCCCGTCCGACGATCTGGGCTTGGCTCGCGCTGCGGTGTTCGGAGCGCTGCGAGTCGCTTCGATCCAGCGCAACCGCAATGCCCTCCTGGGACCTGGCCGAGGAGGCTTGGCGCGTTGGACCGCTGCTAATCTGCAACACGGGCACGCCAGCACGCACCAACTCGAGAACCGCGCTGAGTCCGCTGACACCGCTCCCAACGACGATGACGCGGCGCCCCTTGCCGCGAATGACCGCCGCCGATGAACCACTCATTGGCCGCCCGGGTCGCCCGATTCCCCGACCGCAACTGCAGCTGGCGCGCTCACGGTGCACGCACCGACGCCTGGATCGACCCGCCCTGGTGACGGAGCCAGGACCAGGGTCGAACCGGTAGCGAAGTAGATGACCGTGCTCGCGGCGATCACGTAGAGCACCAACCCCAATACCCCAAAGATTCCGGCCAAGCGTTGGCCCTCGCGGTCCGCGACGATCAGGCCCCATGTCCTGCAGAATCCGTAAAGGCCGTTGCTCAGGTGGTACGCGACCGCGGCAAGCCCCACGAGATAGCCTGCGGCAACCAACGGAAGGCCAATCTGGGTGCTCGATAGATCCCCGCAGAGCCGTCCGAAAGAGTCAGCATCCGAACTTGCGATGGCGCTCGGCCCCCCGAATTGCCACGCATGGGCCGCGACTGAAACCATCACGACGACAGCCGAAACTCGCTGCAAAGCGTGTGCCCAGTTACGGGCGCTGGGATACCGCAGAGCATTGGGTCGCGAGCGCCACAGCAACCGAATGCCAAAGCCTGCATGAAACGCGAAGGGCACCCAGAAGCCGCACAGCACGACCAACCACGCGAAGGGGTGTCCGGTCCAAATCTCCCGTGCGGACTCAAAGGCCTCCCGTCCACGCATGGCATTGGCCGTAGTCCAAAGGTAGACCACCATGAACACGCCAAGGGGCACCACTCCGACGAGTGAGAACAGCCGGCGGAGCGAGTACTCGCGGCGCTCGACCAACGGCGATCCCGTCTCTGATGAATCTGCGGACAACGCGACTGCCTCGATGGGCGAATTTTGGCAGCCTGGAGAGCTTACCGTGCCCGAGGCGCGTGCTACGGGATGGAGGCGGTGTCGTCAAGCAAACAGCCTCTCCGATCGCGATTCGTCCGGCGGGCCTTCCCGATTGGAGCACTTCTCGCTGCAGGCTGCGCCGCATCGGGAGTGGGTGACCGGGCGCCGGTCCCGGCACTTGCCGAGTCGCCAGAGGCTCAGCGGGAGTTCGACGAACTGAACCTTCTGTGGAAGGAAGCCGCGGAGTCTGAAAGGCTCGCCCTGGACTCGCGTCTGCGGGCCTTCCTCCGGCGCCACGGGGAAGACCCCGTGGCCAGGCGCGTGAGAGTCTACGCCGCGTGGAATGCCGTTGGGCGGGGGGAGCTGGCGGGAGCCGAACGCTTGCTTTTGCCGGTCGTGGGCGGACCACCCGGAATGGCGCAGGATGAAGCACTTGTCGTGGCGTCTGCCATCGCGCTCCAGCGGGGGCGGGCCATTCGGGCACTTGAGCTCCTCGAGCCTCTCGACGGCAAACTCATTGATGAGTCGACCCGCGCACGCTACTCGGAGCAGCGTGCCTTGGCAGCCTTGGCAACCCGGCGCTGGGACCTGGCCGTGGACACCATCGAGGAGTGGCTCGTTGGGGTTCCAGCATCGCTTCGCCCGACTTCAGAGCCTCGTGCCCGTGCGCTCCTTGGGCGGCTACCACTCGTGCAGGTGGGACGCCAAGTGGAACGTTTGAACGCGCGAATCAACCAGCCTCGCGCGAGCGATCCAGAGACGGTGGTGACCCGTTGGCTCGGGGATACCCTGCGAGGCCGCCTCGTGTCATCCGCATTGGCGCGTCGTGACGCCAAGCTTGCGCAACGTCTGCTGCAGGACGGCCCCCCGCAGCCGCAGAACGCCGAGGGCTCGGCGCTCGAGGAGCTTGCCGGGATGGCGGAGGTGGCACCCGTTGTGCGAGGCCGCACGGTGGGATTGGTCGTCTACACCGATGATTCGCGGCGGCGGCGGCTATCCGCCGCGGTCAGCGAGGGCCTTGTGCTCGCGCTCGGACTACCCAGGCGAGGAGAATCCCCCGAGGCACCTCGACTTCTCATTCGCGAAGTGAGCGAAACCGAGGAGCTGCTCCCGGCGCTTCGCGGACTCGCTGGTGACGGAGCTGCGATACTCGTCGCCGGCGTCGACGCTAGAAGTGCCGACGAAGCCTTGGCCTACGTGGAGTCCAACTCGGCCCCCCTGCTGCTGCTTGCGGCGCCGACCAAGCCTCTCCCCAAGGGGATGCCGGTGTTCTCTCTCGGCCTGGCCCCCGGAGCCGAGGAGAGAGCCACGAACGACGTGTTGTCCAGACTGGGAACCGAACAGGTCGCCTTCGTAGGCCTGGACGGCGACTGCGAAGCTCAGTCCAGCGCCAGCGATGGGTATCTTCCGATCGAGGATTGGAAGCGAAACGACGTCGACGCCGTTGCGGTGCTGGGCACCGCCGACTGCGCGAAGAGCCTCAGTCGAAAGCTGCAGGGCACAGGTTTCCACCCAACGGTCGTGTTCGGTCTGGAGGCAGCCAACACGTTTAGCAGAAACGCTTGGCCATGGCGCTCCGTCTGGCTGACTGTCGGGCACTTCCCGCTCTCCGCGCGCGACGCGCTCCCAGCCGAGCTCCGAGGGCTCCGGCCAGACCTTGGGTGGTACCAGAGCCTAGGCTATGACGCCGGAACGATCGCGCTGTCTGCCCTCCACGCCGTGCCGACCGGATCCATCGAAGACGAAGCCCAAGTCGACGAGCTCCACCGCCGCACGGCCGCGACGATCGCGGAGGTAGAAGCCACGTTGATTACAACCTTCGCGCATGGATTCGACGACGGAAGCGTGCTCAGTCGCGAACTTGACACCGTTGCACGCAGACAGTGAAGGCCGTTGTCGTGGAAACCGCCGTCTTGGCTCTCGAATGCCCGCTCCCCACGCGGCGCAGCACCGTGCGTCTAGCTCGGGCTCTGGCGGTCGACCTCGCCCCGTCAGACCTCGTGGTGCTCGATGGCCCCCTCGGATGCGGAAAGACTTTCTTCACCCGAGCGCTCAGTCGAGCCCTTGGGCTCGACTCCAGATTTCGCGTCACGAGTCCAACGTTCAGCCTAGTGAATGAATATCCGACCGCTCCACCCCTGGCGCATGCTGATCTATACCGCCTGGGCGGAGCGCAGGAGGTCGAGGAGCTCGGACTGCGCGAACGGCGCGACCAAGGTTGGCTGATCGTGGCGGAGTGGGCGCGCCCACACCTAGCAGTCCTCGGTTCGGATGCCCTGGTCATCGAGTTCTCGCTCGAGCCCCGCCGAGCGCAGCTAACGGCGCATGGGCCTCGCGCGGTTCAGCTCCTGAAGGGACTGTCTGAGCATATGGAAAGCTCTCCCCCATTCCCGGGCGACTGACGGAACCGGAGAACACGCGAGTTTGTCTCGGTGCTCGGTTCTCGCGTGACCCCCGAGCACCGTTCAGCGTCACGAATCAGCTTCTTCGGGCGCCTAGCCCACCTGCAACGAGCGGAGCATATTTCGCCCACTCTGGTCACTGGTGGGACTTGCTAGCTGAGCTGATCTGTTGGTGCGATGAACACGGATGCTTCAACACCCACGGAGCACAATCGCCGCCCGGCTGCAGACAGGGAGTCAGTAGTCCGTCATGGCTTCCATACCCCAAATATGCGAATGGGAGCTCTCGGTGGCTGGCCACTCCACCCGAGCTCCCAAATTCGCTTTTACAAGCACCACGACGCTCCTGCGGAGAACGCCGTGAGCGTTACGGCTTAACCGTTACTTAACGTGTTTTTCTGGAACACTAGGTCGTTGGTCCTGCACAGCCTAAACTGCACCGCAAATTCGCAACTGGTACCATGCCAGGAGCTGTTCGGGCGCAGGACACCTCCTTTCGCGTTTCCGATCCGATTCAGGCCTGCCCGTAGAGTACCGCGGATTCCTCACACTGAGGAGAACCTCTCGGGGTGACGTTCGGTCCCCGGCACATGCCTGACTCGAATGAATTAAAAGTAAGCCCATACGTCGCCTCCGTCAAGGCACTTCGAAGGAGGCGAACATCATTTCGCCGGGAGCGCGAACCCGACAAGATACGGCGAAGCCTGGCCCATTTGTGGGATTCATCTGCCTGGCGGGGTCCAGCCTGCCAATCCCACGGCGGCAATGGCCCGTGTTAACCGCACGCCTCGTCGTAATCCACTCAGTGGGGGTCCACTCGGTCTTGGTCCCATCGCTTCGGTGTGCGGGTTTCCCGGCTCTCTGCGGGGTATCCTGCTGTTATTCTTGTCATTCCTCGAGGTAAGACTCGGGGCTCCTCGCGAAACGGACCAAGACTCGTTGCCGCGTGTCATTGAATTCTTTCAGGATCCTCTCACTTCGACGTAGTCCCCAGCATGCGCGGTTCGTCGAGTGGCGCCGTGGTCCACGTCCCGGCGGGGCAATCTCGAAAATCGTCCTGCGATCCGTGGGACGCCTCTTCATTCTTGCCGAACTGAGCCGTACCCTAAGAAACAAGAACAAAATCCGCTCAGTACTAGTCCTACGGCCGAAAGCTCTCAGACAGCCCGCCCGTCAAGCTCGGTTTCTGGCGAAGTCTCGCGAGAAGCGGAGAGGAGCGTACGTGGGGGACGTGAGCACCGGAAGCGCAGCGAAACGAAGCCGGAAGCCGAGATCGGCGGGCGTCCTCTCAGACACGTCTCTGGCAGTAGTACTAGGTGCCGCCGACTCAAGCTCCCCCGCCAACTCCGCCTGCGTCAGCGCCGGGCGTCACTCATTCTGCCGAAAGCCCCCGCCCCGCTCGACTCACTAGCGTGCACCATTCAACCGGCACAGCCTTTGGTCCGTACCCGAGGAAGCATCTGCGACACCACAGGCCGCGCCTCCGACGAGGAAGCGGTGGGTTATGTATGGGTGTTGTTATCTCATAAAGACAGGTGTCGACTCGCGCCTGGACGGCCCGCAACTGGTCAGGCCTATTGCGGGGCAGGCGGAATCGACTGCTCGCTCGACGCAGCGAATGCTGGATGCTCGCTCGACAAGGCGACGACGCCGAGTCCAACTATCGGCTCGGCGAGACCGAGACCGGCAAAGCCACTCCCAGTGTCGCGGTCCCAGGAGACGGAGGCCTGACCCTGCGATCCTTTCCTGCCGAAGCGCCCGAGGGTGAGCAGACAGAACCGGAGGCTCACGATCTCGCGGGGGCTCCCCAATCGACTCGTCTCACTTGGCAGCTTGGAGGGGCGCGCAGTAGCAGCAGTCCCGACACCTCGTGCGCTCCCCTCAGTGGGGCACAAGGCTCCAGCG
>CAYRKE010000368.1:0-6507 GCA_964424695.1 uncultured Polyangiaceae bacterium | reverse complement strand
AGTCGTCTGCGGAGTCGTCTGCGGAGTCGTCTGCGGAGTCGTCTGCGGAGTCGTCTGCGGAGTCGTCCGAGTACTACTACGAGGTCCGGCACACCTTCGCGCCCCCCTTCGACATGGTGGCGGCGCGGCTTCGGCTCGCGCGGCTCGACGAGTCAGACGAGGGGTCACTGCTCAACTGGCTCGGATGGGGCCTCGCGGCGGTGATCGTTGCAGGGCTCTATGCGCTCTATCGCATGGTGGCCACCCAAGTCGTGTTTGCGGAGCGCAGGAGTAACTTCGCCTCGGCCGTCTCCCACGAGCTCAAGACGCCCCTCACCGCCATTCGTATGTACGCGGAGATGCTCCAGGAGGATCTGGTCGAAGATGCCGCGAAACGGCAGGAGTACTACCGAACCATTACGGCAGAGAGTGAACGGTTGACTCGCCTCATCAATAACGTCTTAGCGCTGTCGCGGATCGAGCGGCGGAAGACCCTGCCGCTTCGTGCGGCAAATGTGGTTCCCGTGGTGCGGGAAGCGGCCGAGGTCCTGCGCCCTCACGTGAGCCGCGAGGGGTTTGTTCTCGAGCTGGAGCTCGCCGAGGATCTCCCTCCCGTGCTCTTCGAGGCCGACACTGTGCGGCAAGTGATCTTCAACCTCATCGACAACGCCATCAAGTATGCCCGCGACGCCCGCGACAAGCGGGTCACTGTGGAGGCTCGCAGGGCGATCGAAGGTGGCGTGCTCCTGTCGGTTCGTGATCGGGGCCCCGGCGTTTCCCCGGTGCTGCTGAAGACCATCTTCGAGCCGTTCTACCGCGCGGAGCAGGAGCTGACACGCCAGCACAAGGGATCGGGGATTGGCTTGGCTTTGGTCGCAGGTCTGGCAGAGGCGATGCGGGGGCGGGTGACCGCTCACTTGGTGGATCCCGGCGCCGAATGGCCTGGGCTCGAAGTGCGGATTCACTTGGTGGCGGCAGAGCCGTCGTGAGGGGGGGGGCGTTGCGGCGCCCGCGGTGAAGGTACTTTCCCCTGGGCTGTGGCCCCCGACGGCCGATTCCGGCCTCGAGCTCTGTGCGCCCTTTGGGGCCGCGATGTGGTAGGGTTCGGGTTTCTCAAAGAGGAAGACGTACCCGATGTCCTATCGATCCATCTCTCCCTTGTTGGCCGTATTCATGAGCGTGTCATCAGCGACTGCCGTCGCCCATGCCCAGACCGTCAAGGCGGATCACACCACGGTCAACTCCGACGGGGTCCCTGATTCGGCGCTCGACGCGGCCCGTGAGCTGCGCATGGCGTTTTCCCACGCCTCGGTCGGAGGCAACATATGGGCTGGCCTCCAGGCATTAGCGGATGCCGACCGCTCCTACGACTTTCCGAACTGGAGGGACAACGATCGGGGCAACCCGGGTTGGCAGGAGAAGATCACTGAGTTCGAAGCATGGGTCGACGCGAACGCGGACGACTACGATGTCTTCCAGAACAAGTTTTGCTACATCGATCCCGACGCTGAGTTCGAGGTGTATCGGGATTCGATGGTGTCTCTCGCGGACCGCCATTCGGACAAGGTGTTCGTTTGGTGGACCATCCCCCTCATGACGGACAACTCCGACAACGGACGTCGTGAAGCGTTCAACCAGCAGGTCCGCGACTACTGCGCCCAGCACGATCTCCCCCTCTACGACATCGCGGATATCGAGAGCCATACGGTGGACGGGGAACCGGTGTCGAGCGACGGCGTCCCGGCCATGGATCCCGATCAGTCCAGCGACGGCGGGCATCTCTCGGAAGTCGGCGCATCCCGCGCAGCTCACGCCCAGTGGCTGCTCATGTCCCAGATTGCCAGCTGGGACGAGGCCGAATCCACCGTGGATTCCTCGTCACGGAGCGCCAAAACGCCAAGCGCCGATGACGAATCGGGTTGTCAGATCACTTCGCGTCCGGGTGCCGCGGGGCGTGGCGCGGCATGGGTGGGCCTCGCTGCGGCGGTGGCGCTCGGGCTCCGTCGCAGGCGCTGCCCAGGCACACGAGCGCTGCGGTATGTCCATTCGCGGGATTAGCGATACGCAACGGGGCGGCTCCCTTCGTGGAGCCGCTCAGTTGGGTCCAGGCGTATCGGTCCATTGCTCGACCGTCCGCGGGGGGGCGAGGTAGGGTGGGGTGCGTTAGGGATCGCGCCCTTCGTCCGTGACACAGGGCGGCCATGGAGTTCTCATGCGGGATCCCCGGGGCAGCGCGGTCGCTGCCGTCTGGCTCTCCAAGGACCCATGTCACGTCGAAAGAAGCAAGGTCTCGCACGCCTCTGGCAGCTCGTCACGGTGCTCGATCGCAGCCGAACCGGGCTCACGGTTGCCCAGCTCACCGAGCGCTTGGGTATGAGCCGAGCCACCGTCTACCGGTACCTCGACGACTTGAAGGAGGCGGGCGTTGCTCTGGACGTCGCGTTACAGACTGGTGAGCAGCGCTACCGACTGCGCGGTGATGGGGCTCCGGCCATCATTCCGACGCCACGCCAGCTCGCGGCGCTCCACTTTGCCCGCGCCGCGCTTGGCAGCTGGGAGGGGACCGATGTCGTGGAGCAGCTCGACGTCCTGTTGAGCCGTTGGGGTGGCCTCACTCGAGATCCTGCTCCCCACACGAGGGCTACTACGGGGAGCGGCGCGCCAGCGCTCCTCCGTACTATCGACCAGGCACTGAACCAGGGGAAGCGCCTGGCGATCGAGTATCGCGGCGCCGCGGACGAGGCCGCCAAGCGGCGCGAGATCGATCCGCTGAGCCTCCACGAGCGCGATGGCACGCTATACCTGATGGGTTACGACCACGCGCGGCGAGCCACCCGCTCGTTCAAGGTGGCGCGGATCGTTGCCGCCCAAGGGCTCGAGCTACCCATATCGGAGAGGCACGGAGGCCCATCCGAGCGTGATTTCGAGCGCTCCGTCAAGGTCTGGCGCGGCGCGGAACCGGAGCAGGTCGTGGTTCGGCTGAGCCCTGCGGTGGCGCGCTTTGCCAAGGAGTACCCGTTGCTGTGCGACCAGCACCTCGGACCTGAGGAAGACGGCTCGGTGCTCGTGCGGGCCACGGTTTCGGGGATCACCGAGGCGATGCGTTGGGTGCTCTCATGGGGCAAAGACGCCGAAGCGCTCGCTCCCCAGTCGCTCCGGGACGCGGTGCGCACCGAGGTCGAGGGCGCCGCGAGCCGATATGCCGCGGGCAAGCCCAAGGGCGGCCTGCGCAAGACGAGCGAGGGGCCGGTCCAGGCCGACGGAGAGGGCCGGAAACAGGTTGTGTCACGAGAGGTGAGACGGTGATGGGGGAGGATAGGGGGACAAGGAGCGAAATGAGCGAATTTGCAGTGTGGGCGAGCAGAACGGGTCTCCTCGCTGAGCCGTACCCTTGGCAGGTGGAGTTGGGCACCGACGCCGTGTGTTCGAGCCGCCTGATTCGGATCCCTACCGGGTTCGGAAAGACCCTCGGAGCGCTCGCGGCATGGCTGTATCACCGCGCCGAGCGGCAGGCGGACGACTGGCCTCGGCGGCTCATTTGGTGCCTGCCGATGCGGGTGTTGGTCGAGCAGACCGAGGCGGAGGTGGTTGCCGTGCTCGAGCGTCTGGGGCTGCTCTGGAAGCCAGACGAACCACGGACGGGCAAGGTCGCGGTGCACCGCCTCATGGGTGGGACAGGACGTGCCGAGTATCACCTCTATCCGGAGGAGCTCGCGGTAATCATTGGCACCCAGGACATGTTGTTGTCGCGCGCGCTCAATCGCGGGTTTGCCGCTGCGCGCGCTCGGTGGCCGATGGACTTTGGCCTCCTCAACCAAGACGCCTTGTGGGTTCTCGACGAGGTTCAGTTGATGGATGTGGGGCTCGCCACCTCGGCGCAGCTGCAGGCCTTTCGCACCGACGACGAGAATGATCGCCATCCTTGGCGGCGTCCGTGCCGCAGCTGGTGGATGAGCGCCACCCTTCAGGACAGGTGGCTGGACAGTGTCGACACAGAGGCCATGCTGAAGGCGCTTCCGTCGCGACTCGAGATTCCGGAGGTGCAACAGAAGGGGGGCCTCTGGGATGTGAAGAAGGCGGCCCGGGTCGATCCAATCGCGAACGACAAGGAGCTAGACCGCGAGGTCGCGACGCTCACAGCCGAGCGGCATCGCCCTGGGGCGCTCACGCTCGTGGTGCTGAACCGCGTCGAGACCGCAGTCGGGGTCTTCGACCAGCTCCGCAAGCTCGATGTAGGGGCTGAGCTTCAGCTGGTGCACTCCCGGTTCCGCCCCAGTGACCGCGCCGGTTGGCGTGAGGCGTTCCTCAACCGGGGTGCGGCCGTGCCGGCAGAAGGGCGGATCGTCGTTGCCACCCAGGTGGTCGAAGCGGGGGTCGACATCAGCGCGGCGACGCTGATTACTGACCTTGCTCCCTGGCCCAGCTTGGTGCAGCGCTTCGGGCGCTGCGCCAGGTATCGCGACGAACAGGGCGAGGTGGTCGTGCTCGATCGAGCGTGGGCCGACGCCAAGGACGCGACCCGCGCGCTGCCGTATGCCGTTGGCGAACTGCTCGAGGCAAAGGCGGCGCTGACACAGCTGTTCGACGTCTCTCCAAGCGCGTTGGAGGCATTCGAGCGTGGACTATCCCAGGAACAGCGATTGCGGCTCTATCCGTACAAGCCAACGCACTTGCTGCTGCGGCGAGAGTGGGAGGACCTTTTTGATACAACGCCTGACCTGACGGGGGCGGACATCGACATTGGTCGCTTCATCCGCAGCGGCGAGGAGCTCGACGTTCAGATCTTCTGGCGGGACGTTCCCGGAGACGGGCCACCGACGGACTGGAAGCCAACTCGCGACGAGCTTTGTGCTGTCCCATTTCGCAGAGCACGGGATTGGCTGTGTGGCAAAGAGACCAAGGACAAACCCGCTCCAAGACTGAAGGCCAAGATGCGGGCCTGGGTTTGGGATTGGCTCGACGGCGAGTGGAAACGAGACATGAGGCGCACTGATGTCGCGCCGGGACGTGTGGTCTTGGTGGACGCTGCGTGCGGAGGGTATTCCTCCGTTCTTGGTTGGTCTCCTGACTCGACGGCGAGAGTGGACCCGGTAACGATCGCGAGCGAGAGCGCGACCCCCGAAGACACGGCCGACGATGCCCAGGATAGCGAGGACCTGAGCCTCGCGCTGGAGTGGAAAACGATCGTCACCCACGGGAAGGAAGCTGCGGAGGTGCTTCGGGCTATTGCTCTCAAGGTCGGAATCCAAGACGAGCTCCTGGACCTACTCGCGCTGGCGGCCGAGACTCATGATATTGGCAAGTCGAGCCCCTTCTTCCAGGGGTCGATGGTGTGCGAAGGGCGTCCCGCTCGAGACGACCTGGCCAAGGCACCCAGCCGAGCGTGGTCGCCCCACTGGCTGTATCGCTCTTCGGTGGATGGCGAGCGACGCCCAGGGCTTCGGCATGAGCTTGCTAGCGCGCTGGCCCTCTTCGACGTCCTTCGCCGGTGCGCGCCGACACATCCAGCGCTCGTGGGGGAGTGTGCCGAGCTTCTCGGTGTGGCGCTCGATTCCAGCGCTGCGGCGCAGCCAGAAGGCGAATGGGAACGTCGCGTCGTGGCACTGCCGGACAGGGGGGCCTTCGATCTGGTCGCGTACTTGGTCGCTGCTCACCACGGCAAGGTCCGGACTCTGCTCCACGCCGCGCCCGTCGATCAGGATTACCGCCCGCCCCACGACGACGAACGCGGCCTGCCAATTCGTGGGATTCGAGAGGGGGACGACCTCCCGGCGCTTCACGGTGCAGGTCAGCAGCTGCTCATCGGAGCCAGCAGGCTCACGCTCGAGCCAGCCAATCTGGGCCTCTCCACGGTGACCGGGCCGAGCTGGACGGAGCGGGCCTTGACGCTTCTCAGGGCCTACGGCCCGGCTACGCTCGCTTGGCTCGAGGGACTCGTGCGCGCCGCGGACATCCGCGCCTCACGCATGCGAACAGCGGACCCTCTGCTCGGTGGTATCGAGTTGGGGACTGGCACCGTGCCGGAGGTCGAACGATGACGATCCATCAACACGTGCTCTGTGGGTGCTCGCCAACGCCATTGGCCCACTACCTGAAAGCGTTGGGGGTCCTGAGGCTGGTTTCCCAGCAAAAGGATCCCAAGTGCCGCGGCGCGTGGCGTGATGACCACTTCGTGCTGGCTTCGGTGCTCACCAAGGAGGAGCTGGAGCGGTTCTTTCTGGAGGAGTATGAGCCGACGGCGTTCGTGTCTCCGTGGAACAAAGGATCCGGGTTCTTCATGAGCAAGGATCCGGGGCTCGCTCCCATCGAAAGTTCCACGGCCCAGCGACTATGGCGATATCGCGAAGGAATCAAGGCCAGCCGCCAGCTGATCGGCGAACTCGCTGATGCTGACGCAACCGTGAGAGCCCTCAAGGACGAAGCCAAGAGACTACCGGTGGCCAAGCGGGAGGCCTATAAGAAGACCGAGGAGTATCGGCTCTTCGGCGAAATGCGGGCAGCTGTGTCAGGACACGCCGCACCGCATAA
>CAYRKE010000367.1:5286-6512 GCA_964424695.1 uncultured Polyangiaceae bacterium | reverse complement strand
GCTTGATGAGCAGAGGTCGGTTCTTCTCGGCCGCGAAGAGGAGTCTGGAGACGACGTCTATTTGGGGGTCGAGTTCCTTCTCAGACGGTCCGAGATAGTCGCCTGCGGAGACGGTGATTGGGCTCGACACGGCTGCGGAGACGGTGATTGGGCTCGACACGGAGCAGGTTGGTTTCACGCATGCGGCGGGTGTCGGTCCCGTCCGGGCGTCAGTCGTGTGACTCTATTGGAGCGTGTGACTGTTTTCGATGGAGCCCTCCTCGGCCCTCCCCATCCTCCCCAAGTCCAGGGCCAGGGGGCATACTTCGAGGTCGGGATGCCTTCGCCACATGGTGCCTCGCCGTCGGACGATGCTTCGCAGGAGCGCAAGGGGATAGCGATCTTCGTGTGCTACCGCAGGGACGACTCGGGGTATGCTGCGGGCAGGATCTACGACAGGCTTGTGCAGCGGTTCGGGGCGGACCATGTCTTCATGGACGTCGATGCGATTCCGCTGGGCGTCGATTTCCGCGAATACATTGATGAGGCAATCGGCGGCTGTGATGTCGTGATTGCCGTCATGGGTCCGGACTGGCTCGGCGCTGCGGACGAGCAGGGGCGTCGACGAATCGACAGCCCGCGGGACTACGTGCGGCTCGAGATTGGTACGGCTCTGCGCCGCAATGTCCGCGTGATTCCGGCCTTGATCGGCGGCAGCACGATGCCCGGACCCGAACAGCTGCCCGAGGAGATCGCCGGGCTCTCGATGCGTAACGGGCTCGAGCTCCGGCATCAGTACTTCGACGCCGACATCGACCGCCTCCTCAAGGCACTGGCGCGCATGCACCCAACGAGGACCGCTCGCCGTGCTACGCCCGGGGCGCCATCGTCGGGCGAGGTGGCGTCCCTCGCGCCTGTGTCACGGTCCGAGCCGGTTTCAGTGACGCCGCCTCGTCCCGCTTCTGAACCAGTGGCCCCTCAACCGTTCGGGCTCCCTGTCGAGACTGCGCCGCACCCCAGCACTGAGATCGGGCCTGAGAGCAAGCACTGGCTGCGCTTCCTCGACTGGAGTGCACCACTGACGCGGCTGGCGACCGCAGCGGTCTTCCTACTCGGCATGACCGTGGTCGTGGTCGCCCTCAAGATACGCGCCAGCGACAAGTCGAGCCAGGTGGTGCGCGTGGTGCAGAGCCCCGCGCCTCCCAGGCCCGAGCCGTCTCCTCCTCCCAGGCCCGAGCCGTCTCCTC
>CAYRKE010000367.1:0-5186 GCA_964424695.1 uncultured Polyangiaceae bacterium | reverse complement strand
CCCGCGCCTCCCAGGCCCGAGCCGTCTCCTCCTCCCAGGCCCGAGCCGTCTCCTCTTCCCAGGCCCGAGCCGTCTCCTCCTCCCAGGCCCGAGCCGGTGCGTCCGGAAAGCGGAGCGATGGTCCGAATCCCGGCGGGCAGCTTCATGATGGGCTCAGAGGATGGTGATGTGGACGAGAGGCCCGTGCACAACGTCACGCTGGCGAGCTTCGAGATGGACGTCACCGAAGTAACGGTGAAGGCGTACAAGGCGTGCGTGGACGCAGGGCGGTGCTCGAAACCGGACACCGGAGGGTTCTGCAATTGGGGCAGGGTGCACAGAGACACGCATCCCGTGAACTGTGTGGACTGGACCCAAGCGCGGGCGTTCTGTTCTTGGGCTGGGAAGCGGCTGCCCACCGAGGAGGAGTGGGAATACGCCGCGAGGGGCACCGACGGGCGAACCTATCCTTGGGGCAATGACGCTCACGACGCGACGCGTCTGTGCTCGACTCGGAGCCAAGGGACCTGCGAGGTCGGGCAATTCCTCCCGGGTGACAGTCCATTTGGGCTTCACGACATGGCCGGGAACGTTTGGGAGTGGACAGGTAGCAGATACTGTTCATACAGCAAGCCCGGCTGTTCGGAAGCTGCTCACGTCCATCGTGGCGGCAGTTGGAACTACGACTCTCCGTCGTTCGTCCGCGCCGCGAACCGCGTCAGGTACGATCCCTCCCTACGGAACGACTTCCTGGGCTTCCGTTGCGCCCGGTGACCTTTCATAAATGACCATATGTATATGGTCTTGCTGAGCGCTATCGGGTCACCTGTTCCCTCGATCATGGAGCGTTGTTCCCTCGATCAATCGTTTTCGGTGTCGGGATGAAGGCCCAGCTCGCGCAACACCATCGCGCGGAGGCAGTGGGAGTCTGCGTATTCCCAGTGGGCGAAGGTGGAGCGTTGGGAAGCCAGCAGGCGGGCTGCGGCTTCCTGTCGCGCTGCGATGGTTGGGGCATGTTCCACGGCGTCCGAGAGCCGGGCGAGGCGGAGCCGAGCCCGCTTCACAGAGCCGGAGTTGATCCTGACTGTGTCTGGCAAAATGCGGAAACCGAGCCAAGGGATGCCCTCGCTGCAGGGTCTCACCCGATGGCGATGCAGGCGGAGACGCAGCCCGTGACAACGTTCCTCCAGTGGGCGGCCCTGGTCTGCCAGCTTCGCGGTATCGTCGCCGAACAGGAGCATGTCGTCGCCGCAGTGCTGCCACCGCGGGTACACCAGGTCGGGTACGTCGGAGTGCCAGCGCGCCACGCACCGCTTCAGCCCGAGGAGGTGAGCGGTCGTGGTTGCGATGGCACTCACCGAGCTGGGGAGTCGCTGGCAACTGGCCGCCACTTCGCCACCATATTCCTTGGGTTCACGGCGGGATTGGCAACGGGAGCGTTACCCTATGAACACCGATCGTATCTGGACGGCCAGGATCAGGATCCTCGTCAGTCTGTGCCTTGCCAATGGCTGCGCTGGGCGGAACGCTGACACGCGGACATTGGCCGAAGGTGCTGGCTCGGCTCGATTGGGAACCGTGGCCCGCGAGGCCCCGCCCAAAAGGCTTCGGCAGGGCAAGCCGCTGATTCCTCGCGGCAGCGGTCCGTACGGCGCTCGGGGCCCGCTGAGCATCGAGGACGCGAGTCCCAATGCGGATTGGATTGTCGAATGTCAGGCCCGGGAGGACACGAACGGCGACGGGGAGCTGTCGGTGGAGTACGGGACGCACGGTGGCGTGTTCGGCGATCGGATGCCCGCCTATCTCATTCGGGGTGGGGGTCCCGGAGAGGTCATCTTCGACTATTGGGGTTCGAGCCCGGACGGACGCTATGCGGTGGGTCAGCGCGAAAGGAAGCTCGAGCTCTACGACCTGCGGTCGGGCGAGAGCTGGATGCTCGGGGACCTCATCCCCGACGAGCCCGATACCCCATATCACGTGAGGGGGGTTGACTTCACTCCAGACAGCAAGCGGCTTCTGTTTGCCCCAGCAACGAAGCACCATCGGATTCTCGTTTACCTGATCGAGCTGGAGACCCGCTCGTTGCGTCAGCTGAGCCTCGGGACGGGTCTGCTGCGCAAGGCGTCCCTGTCACCAGGCGGCCAGTGGATAGAGGCCGAGGTCGTTCCCGAAGATACCGACGGGAATGGGAAACTCGAGATTCGCCCCATTCGAACAACCAGCCTCGCGTCAGAGATATGTGATGGTGGGTGGTCGGACCGCCTGTTCGAAACCGAGTGGCTCAATTCGTCTGGAAGCCCTCGTGGAGACGACGATGCGTACCGAACGCTGTCCTTGGAGCCAGGCGCGAAGTGGAGGACCTCAAACGGAATCGCTCTTGGGAAGTACCGCTTCGATGCAAGCGGGGACGGGTGGGTTGGCATCGATTGGCGCGGGAAGGAAACGGTGATCGTGCCAGAATGGTGCGCGGGGGTGCCGCTTCTGGCTCACGTGCCTACGGAACAGGTTCTCGCTGCGTGCAGCGGACGCCCGGCAGGTAATGCATCGCAGTGGAACTACTTCGTGTTTTCGGACAAGGACTTCCTGGATACACGAATCGAGGTTCCGGACGAACTGGTGCAGAGCCTGACGGCGGAACCGTCGGAGACGGTCCACGAAATCCGGATCGGTCGAACCTCGAGTACGACCAGAAGGAAGGGTCGCCGGGAGGTTGTTCAGACTGCAAGCCCCTTCGACCGCCTGGGGCCGCGGTATCTCTTCAACTGGAAGAACCGGGACATCCGCAAACTGAGATATTCGAAATGCGAGGAAGACGCTGATTGGGGTGTCTACGACGAGCACCCCGATGAAGGAATGACCTACGTGCTTCGTGATGGCGGGCGCTTCGCGCCTTACGTGCGGGGTGATTGCAACCTGTGGCCGCGCATGACCCTCGGAGGACGTGTGGAACCTGGTGGCGTGATGCGAGTCGACAACCAGGTCGTGATTCCCCGGGAGCGAGTCATCGGGGTGACCCCGGATCCGTGCGTACTCACCTACTTGGCGACGGCTTCTTGTCACGCCCTCGTCAGCACCGAATCGTTGTGTGGGGATGGCAGCTCTTTCGACCTCAGGCTCGAAAGAGCACTCGAAGATTCTGATGACAGTGCGTACACCCTTGCCCAGGGAGCGCTTGAGTTCGTCAGACTCGATGAGCCAGCCCCTCAGAAACCGATCCATGCGTCCGCCTCCTGTGTGGTCACCGCCCCTGTCGAGGAGTGGACGGCGCCGGTCCCTCGAGCATTCGGAGTTCCGCGGGATACCGAGGAGCGCGAAGAGGTGGTGCCGGAAGAGTTCTCTTGGGAATGGATCGCTGCCGGATACCCCAAATCCGAGGAAGAGGAGTTGGCGCTACGCAAAGCGCAAGAGCGATATGATCCACGGGCGATAGGGGCTGATTCGCGGGTCCGCGCTGCGGTCGAGTGGGAGTGGGGGCGCGCGTCTGCTTTCGCAGGCCTCTATGACTCTGACGACCCCCAGCCTCTGGTGCGTTTCGAATCCAGAGAGGAGTTCATCAAATACCTTCGCCAACTTGGCATCCCTACCGGGACGCTAGCCGACAGAGCTTCCACGGTCTTCGACATGATGCGCGACGCAGTGGCCGTCGAAGAGGCCCCGGGAGTTGGTCAATTGGCCGCGACCTGGACCGCTCTTTCGAGCCTGACCCACTCACCTCTCAAGGGATTTCAGGGGGCATTCAGCCAGAATTCGAGGGGCGACGGGGTGCTGGTCCTTTGGCGCGGTAGCCGAGCGTACCAGATCGAGACGAAGAAGCTCTTCGAGGCCCTTCAGGTGCCTCAGATCTTCGAAGGTCGGTTGTACCGTCGAATCTACGACAAGGGCGTCCTGTCACTGATTGCCGAAGTCGCCGCGAACAGCCTCGCGCAGAAGCTCGGGACCCCCCTGCGATTCGCATCGATCGACTATCCATCTTCCGTTTTCGATGGCATAGGCGACCATTTCATCATGGCTCCCGAGAAAGCGCTCTGTCAGCTCTCAGACGATGCAATGATTGAAACACTGACGAGCCCCAGCCCCGGGGAGAGCGACAACTGGAGCGTGGTCATTCCGGATTGATAGTTGCCTTCTCCCGCCGCTTCGTTGGTGGAGCCATCGCCGCAACTCGATGGGTGGCAGCTCAGGTTGGGGTTCAAGCCCGTGTCGTACAGACAAGTCGCCGTGTCGGCGAAGCCTTCGTCGCAGACCTCCCCGGCCGATTCGTTCACGTCGCCGTCGCCGCACATGGCGCTCGTGCAATCCGGGGCGCAGCCTTTGGGTGTAGCCGCGATATCGCAGTCTTCCTCCGCTGTTCCCTCGTTCCACACGAAGCCATCACCGCAGAACGGCTTTCTACAACTGGTCGTGCAATCGTCCTGGTCGGAAGGGTTCTGCAATTCTCGGGTGCAGTTCTGCCAAGCCAGGCGGGTTCATCTTCGCTGCTGCCCCAGCGGTCTACTCCCCCCTGGCCTGGCTTTCGCGGTTTGTTCTTCCTATCCGCCGCCGAGGCCCCGTTTGCCGTTCTAGGCGCGCCGAAGCGTAGGGGCAATCGAACAGACGAAGCCGAGTTGCCAGCTGAACGCGCACTTCGAAGATGCAGCCCACGCCCAAGGGGAGCCTGGTGTAGGTCGGCATCAGCCAGGTGCGGATCGGCTCATGAGATGAGGCCATTCTTCAGCGCATGGCGAACCAGTTCCGAATTGCGCGTCATCCCCAGCCTGTCGAGCAGTACCCAGATGACCGAGATTCCAGAAGACACTCCAATCCAAGCGAGCGGCCGCGGAAGGTTTGGGCCGGCTGCCAAGCTGCGTCACTCTTGCTCGATGCAAGTGCAAGCCGCTTCGCAGCCATTGTCGGGACACACCTTGTCGTAGCCGGGAGGGCAGTCGACATCGACCTCGGGGCACTCGCAGGTGCAGGCCGCTTCGCAGCCATCAGCGGGACACACCTTGTCGTAGCCGGGAGGGCAGTCGACATCGACCTCGGGGCACTCGCACGTGCAGGCCGCTTCGCATCCATTGTCGGGACACACCTTGTCGTAACCGGGAGGGCAATCGACATCGACCTCGGGACACTCGCACGTGCAGGCCGCCTCGCAGCCATTGTCGGGACAGATCTTGTCGTAGCCGGGAGGGCAGTCGACATCGACCTCGGGACAGATGCTTTCCACT
>CAYRKE010000366.1:0-6527 GCA_964424695.1 uncultured Polyangiaceae bacterium | reverse complement strand
CCGTGGTTCCTCCGCGCGAGGCGGATCACGGCCGGTCCGCCATGCAAGGTTTAGACGGATGCGTTGAGAGCGATGTTCGAAAGGGCCTGTGGAGTCTGGTCTGAATAGAGGAAACGGTTCTGGGGTCCGGCACCTTCGGGGGCTTGTTGTCGACGGTGTGCGGTGTTGCCGATGCCCGCGGGTGAGACAGCGACGCGAAGGGTCGAGCGTCCGCACAAAGGGCGTATCATCGCAGGCCGGCCGTCAGAGGCCCCCGCTCGTGTTGCGTGGATGCGAGTGCTGTAGTTCGCGTCAGCAATGTGCTGCTGTGGAGCGTTGCAAGGGGCCTGTATTCCGCGCATCCGAAGGACGAATTTCCACCATTGCGCGGGGGGGACCCTTCGCCTAGTTTTCGGAGGGCGCATGGATAGCTCGCACACCGATCAGCAGCACCGAGGCAGCGGCAGTCTCAGCGGCACACGCAGTGCCGTGGCGACCCCCTTGCCGGTCTGCGAGGACGCGCGGGTTCTGGATGCATGGCACCACTGGCTCGAGGCATTGGGGGAGGATGCGGAGGCCGCGCTGGCGACCTCACTGGCCTACAAGCAACTGGATGATCGAGGGCGTGATCGGTGGTTGGACGCGCTTGCCGACGACAGCGCGAAGCTCTGTGTGCCGCGCATCGCCGTCTACGCACCGCTTCTCGCAGTCGAGACTGACGCGCAGCGTCGCGCCAGGATTCGGAGCCAGATGGGGCCTGCCGACGTGTCCGCGTCACCACGTGGACCCTTGCGCGCGCTGCGCGGGACTGACGTTCGAGGGGGCTTCGTGGCTGCCATCACGCTCCCGCTCTACCTCGACTTCGTCGAGGTTCTCGCGTGCGGCTATCATCCAACAACAGGCATCGACTGGGTGCGCCACGATCCGATCGTTGCATCGGGCTGCATTCCTAGAGCAGGCGACGTCATTGAGGGGGCGCGGCTGGAGAAAGCGTCCATGCCGGCGCTGATCGACGAGTTGGCGCACGCCGTGGTTGCGCACACGCGTGGCGGGCGGACGCTGCCGGACGCGCTCCGCAAGTTTGCCCATCTGTTTGCGGCAAGCGGCTCGAGTCCCTCTGAGCGTCCCGAGTGAGGGCCGGTCCCGTGTCGTTTCTCCAGAGGGGCCACGGCCCACTGTGTCGCTCCGTGTGGTGGTATGCGTTCGCGGTCCTGAGACTCCGTGCTCCGGGGCACCTGGGCACTCAAGGCGCTGCGAGCAGCGGAGCTGAGCGGCCGCACCCAAGCGGGAACCGGAGCGCTGGGGCGCCACCTGACGCGCGCCCGGTCTCAGGAGAGCCGCGGCTGGGAATCCGCGCTGCGGTCTCTTCACGCCACGAGGCTCATGGCCCGCCACTCTTGCGAAGGGCAAAGCGGCACGCACACTGGAACCTGCTCGCCATGATTGCTCTCACGATGACGGGGTGCTTCCAGAAGGACGCTTCGACCGTCCCTGTTGGCCGCCGTTCCCCGGTGGAGTTCAGTTACTACGCGGTCGGTGGAGCTCCGGTCAGTTCTGCCTCTCTTCGCGGGCGGGTGACCGCCGTGCTCTTCGTGACGACGTATGATTCGGCCTCGCAGTTGGAGGTGCAGGAGCTCCAGGGGATCGTTCGGCGTCATGTTCCGCGCATCAATGCGCTCGTGGTAGTCCTCGAACAGCCGCAGTATGCGTCGCTCTTGCCGGTGTATGCCGAGTCGCTCGGCCTGACGATTCCAGTGGCCATCGCCGACTATGCGACTCTCTCGGGCGAGGGTCCGTTCGGACGAATAGCGCGGGTTCCGACACTCGTGCTTCTCGATAGACAAGGAGCTGAGCGCTGGCGAGCGGAGGGGACAATATCGGGAGGCACCATGGCACGGCAGGTGAGAGCGCTGACCGGCGACCGGCACTGAGCCCGCTTCAGGTGAAGCATCGTTGAAGTCCTGTACGGTTCGACGCACGATGGCGGGGTGCGTCGAACCAAGGACGAGGAATCTGTCCCGCTGCCTGCCGAAGTTGTGGCGCTCAGTCGACGGGCGCCGGTTCCGGCCGCGATTGGACGCGTGCTGGTGGGTACGGCGGGGTGGACCGACAAGACACTGATCCGGTGTGGGCGGTTCTATCCCCGGTCGACTCTCTCCGCCGCGCAGCGGCTGCAGTTCTACACGCAGCATTTCAGCATGGTCGAGCTCGACGCGAGTTACTACACGCTCCTGCCTTCGAGCGCTGCGCAGCGTTGGACCGATGCCACGCCAAGTGGCTTCCGCATGTCGGTGAAGGCGTTTGCTCCGCTCACTGGTCATTCGATCGAGCTTGCCCGACTCCCGCCGGATCTGCGGAGCGCGGTTGGCGAGCGACACCGCGCGCCTCGCGTCCGTGCGACAGAGATCCCACCCGAGATCCTCGACGAGATGGACCGAAGATTCATGGCGCTACTGTGTCCACTACGCGCGGCGGGACGGCTCAGTTCCGTTCTGTTCCAGTTTCCCCCCTGGTACGACGCGACGCGTGGGCACGCTCGCAGGCTCGAGTTGCTGCGCGAGCGCCACCCTGATCTGCCGATCAGCGTCGAGTTTCGCCACGCGAGCTGGCTACATCCTGAGAGGCGCGAGCGGGTCTTCGGGTTGCTGACTGGGTTGGGCTTCAGCTTCGTCGCGGTGGACGAGCCACTCGGCGAGGTGGGAGGCGTCCCGCCGGTCTTCCAGGTTACCTGTCCGCGTTTGGCCGTGCTGCGCATGCACGGTCGTCACGCGTCGGGGTGGCGTCGGGGGGCCACCGTCTACGAGCGTTTTCGCTATCTCTACTCCGGCTCGGAACTGGCGGAGTGGCTGGCACCCGTCCGCAGCATGTCGGAACGCGCCGAGGAGGTTCACGTCGTGTTCAACAACTGCGTTCAAGACTACGCTGTTCTTGGCGCCAAGGGGTTTGCCGCGCTGCTCGAGGGCGGGGGAGGTTGACGGGGGCCGGCCCCGCCAAGACTGGTCAGGGCAGCGCCAGGGCGAAGCTCGGGGGGCGGCGACGCCCGCCTGGTGCGAATCGGGCCTGCCGTGTCCCTCATGCTGTGCGGCCCGTGCGAGTTGCGCGATCACCTCTGGTCCGGCTCGCGAACCCGTGGTAGCCCGTCGCCCGTGAGTGGTCGTGCGGTAGGTAGCTCGAATTCGGTGCGTGGCTTTCTTGCGTTCTGGGGCGTACTTGGCGCAGCCTCTCTGACAGCTGCGACCGCGAACGCGGACGTCTCATCCTGGCTATTCGTTGGAGGCGGTACGACCCGTCTGGACGATTCAGAGAAGAGGTGGGTTCCCTCCCTGCAGCTCGATCTCGGCATGGGGTCAGACCCCAGCCACGATTTCGTTGTGGGTGGACTTGGTAGGACGCAGACCCACTTCGGCGAGGGCACGGATCTGGCGCTTCTTCTGAGGCTCGCGACTCACGGCTATGTCAACGGGGATTGGGGCGTTGCGGTGGACGCTGGTGCAGTCCAGCGGTGGTGGGGAGAGGGCGCTACGGGAGGGGTGGGCTCGCTCAACCTGGGCGGGCCATGGGGGCTCGGAATCGTCGTTACCGGGATGCTTGCGAAGGACGAGCAGACCGGCATTTCCGCCGTTCTTGGCATCGATCTCGCACGACTTACGGTCTATCGGCGCAGCGGCGCGAATTGGTGGAAAAACACCTTCCCCGCGTACCGTCCCGAGGGCGGCGAGCAGCGCTAGCCAGGGCGGAGTGATCGGCTTTCTCTGCTGCGGCGTTGCTCATCCCGCGATTGGCGCCACGGCGAGTTGCAGCGAGCGCAGGATGCGCTGGTCGTGCGGAAGCCTGCTTGAGCACCCAGCCATCTGCTAAGCTTGCAGGGCTCGCCTCGACGCGGGATGTGGGGCAGCAGACGATGGTGGGCCGATGGCTTACGGATTGGTCACATTCCCCCGCGAGTTTCCGTTGGGCATAAGGCGAGCTTGCGCTGTCGAGGCGGACAGGCAAGGGATTCGGACAGAAGCAACGGAGGATTCGCTCGCCTAACGAGAGTCGTGAGGCGATCAGTGGGCACGGTGGTTGCGTGGGGACCTTGCACGCGAGCTATCCGCGAGACACGCTGACCCGTCCGGAATCCATGGCGATGATGAGCGATGTTCAGATGCCGCTAGCTGCGGTGCGCGCCCAGATCGGGTCCGGGATTCAACTGATCGTCCATGTGGTGCGTTTGCCGGACGGCAGTCGCAAGGTCACGCGCATCACGGAAGTGCTGGGGTTTGAGCTCGCGAGTGAGGAGTACGAGGTGCAGGACAAACTCGTTCGTTGCGACCAGGGGCTCGGTCAGAAGGGGTCGGTCATCAGCGAGTTCGTGCCAACTGGCATTCTGACCACGTTCATGCACCAACTCGAAGAGCACGGGGTCACGCTGCCGGATCCGGTTCTCGATGCGGCGCGCCGAGCTCCCGCAAACGCCCAGTACCTGCACCACGGCTAGGGGCAGTCATGAATGGGAACGCGCCACAGCAGGTTCCACCACTTCGGACGATTCTCCACCTCGCGGTTGGTGACAGTCACCAGCCTTCGCGTGAGCTCGCGTGGGGCACCAGAGTGGCTCCGTTCAGCGTCGGGGTGCGGGGGGACTGGTCCGTCGATGCTTTGGGCGTGGCCGACGTGCATCTGTTCTTCGCGTTCGATGGTCGGCAACTCCACGTCGCCGCAGCACCGGGGTCGGGACAGACTGTCGTGGGGGGCGTGCCCATCCCCCAGGGCTGGTCGCCGGTCTCGGCCAATTCCGAGATCCGCTTCGGCCAGGCTTGTATCCTCGTTCGCTGTGATCAAGGGGCAGCGGCAGGCGCCGGCGGGGGGGCGCCTGGCAGTCAGTGGCCGCCCGGTGTACCGCAGGGGCCGCTCGTAGATCCGACGCCGCCTAAGGCGTCGCGCCCGAAACGCACGGTGCGTCTGTCCGAGCTCGAAGGGACGCAGCCGGCAGTCGGTCAGATACCAACCGGCGCATCGCCCCTAGGGTACCGCTCGTCGCCGCCAATGGGGAACGTGGCCCCACCAGCCGTTGGGGCGATGGAGCACCAGCCTCAAGCACGGCCCGCAGTGATGCTTCCGATCCTGTTTCGTTCGGGTGAGCACCCTGATGCCCGCGATTTCGCGGCAGTTCTCGGATCCGCGTCAGGCACCAGCCCGGGGCTGAGCGGCGTATCGGGGGGGGGCGGAGCCGGTCTCTTGGGGGCCGGCACCTCAGAGCCACCGTGGATGGAGGCAGGACCGCACACCGTTAGTGATGGCGGTGCGCTCAGAGCCTTTACTGACGGCACTCCGGGCTGGATGCGTCCCGTTTCCGATGTTCCACCGCGAGAAGCCAATGCAAGCGGCGCAGCTGCGCCCCGTGGGCGTCCTCCAGACGCAGGAGCGTTTCCTCAGGGGTTCTCGAGGCCGGAGCCTTCCGTCTCCGGTCTCGGCGTGCTTCCGCTGAACCCGGGCGGGGCGTTGGGTGTTCCGCCCGCGCGCACGGGTCAGGTTTCGCCGCAGACGGCGAGTCAAGGCAAGGAACCCAAAGGCATTCAAGCCATCTGGCGTCATGCCTCACTGCCCATCAGAATCTCCCTCGGCCTGCTTCCGGTTGCGCTGACACTGATGCTCGTCCTGGCGGTGTCTGGCGGGCTGCAACCAGTTGTGCGTGGGTCGGAGCCCACAATTGCCACTGGGAACTCCAATGCAGTGAACGCTCAATCGGCCACTGCTGCTACGACGGTCGGAGTCGGGGCATCCCAGCCGACAGCAGCTTCTCCTGCAACAGTTGGGACGCCCCTGTCGACGGCAGCTCCTGCTGCAGTGGCAGTTGGCCCATCGCAGTCAACCGCGGCACCCGCTACGGTCGCAGTTGGCCCCTCCGTCCCTGCGGCTGAACCCGTTGCCGCTTTGTCGTCACCCATGGGATCTCCTTCCGCACTAGCTTCGGGGGCAGCGCCCGAGGTTTCGGGCGGGCGACAAGCCGGTCAAGCCAGGGTCGCCGCGACTTCTGGAGGGGGTAGGGTACGGGCAGCACAGCCGGCGCTTGGCCTCAATCCTCCGCCCGCTGGATCAGCCGGATCAGGGCTTCCACCTGGCGCTGAGCGCGCCGCGCTCGACGCGGCTTTCGGTGGGCGCCTCGAGGAAGCTGCGCTGCGCTATGAAGGTCTCTCCAAGCAGCCCAACGGCGCCGTCTACGCACTAGCGGCACGGCTCGCTCGAGAACGCGCTGTCCGCAAGCCCTGAGCGAGCGAGGCTGGCTTGCTCCGTAGCGTCTCGGAGCCACTGTCGCGATGCATACCGGCCGCCACACGGAAGCTAGACAGCTCCAGATTGAGGTTGCTGCGCCGCCCAGGCGAGGCCGGCCGCGAGGAGCGCGCAAGAGTACGCGAGCACGCAACGCAACGGCCAACGATGCATCCGTGGATGCTGCAGCCTCAGGCTGGACTTGTTCAGATCGAGCCGCCGTCGCGATCCATGCCAGTAACCACACCGCGGGACGGCGAAAGGCAGCGCGAAGGGGCTCAACCGACCAGGGGGAG
>CAYRKE010000365.1:0-6529 GCA_964424695.1 uncultured Polyangiaceae bacterium | reverse complement strand
AGCGGGGCGCACATCAGATCGCCGACGTAGACGTGAGGATACGGCGAGGCTAGCATGCGAGGCATGCCGAGGGTTTGGTTTGCGCTCGCTGCCTTGAGCGCAGCCGCTTGCCACCAGAGCCCACCGAAAGGCTCCATCGGCGCAGCCGCCCCATTAACGCTGGGTCAGCGGCCTGTCCGTGAGGCGTCCCTTCCCCCAACACCTGCGCCCGATACATCGGCGGCACCTGAGAGCGGGTTGGGGGTCTATGCGATTGCCCAGATCAGCGAGGTGATCGCTGGGGGGAGCTGGGATTGCATGCCGTTCCATGCGCCCTTCGGTCTACACCCGATCGGCGACAAGGATGCCTACGTGAGCTACGGCCTGCATCTCGGGCATGTCGAGGGCGACGGGGTGACCTTCTCGCCCGAGTTGTCGCGCGGTTTACCGATTCAGACGGATCCCTGTCTCGAGCCTATCGTTGGTGAGATCCACCGCGAGCGTTCGGGTAGGCTCGTGCTCACGCTGGCAGCATCGGGGTCGTCCAAGTTCGGGATCGCCTGTCGCGTCGCGCACCGAGATCCGGCTGGTATTGCCTATGCGTGGACAGGGACGCGTTGGGTGCCAATTGACCTGCCGGGTTGGGCGGAGTCCCCCACGCGCCGCTTCTTTCAGGAGATACGCTGGGCAGGCAAGACCGTGCGTTTGATGGGGCCGCGCGTCGTACCCACCGACGATGGATCGAATCCACCGGAAGACTCCGAGCACCTTTCTTCCTGCTTCGGCGAACGGCGACCGACGCTGGAAGGGTGGGACTTGCCGGAAGGCTTGCCGTCGCTCCCGCAGGATCTCTGCGTCGAGGCGATTGCTCTCGGAGCGACCGCTACGGACCGGCTCCTTTTCGGTCGCACCCAAGATGGAGCGATGTGGCTCGAGCGCTGGACGCCGGCAGCCCCCCCGGTGCGGGCTCGCGTCACGGTTCCAGCGTGGTGCGGGGTACTCCGATCGTCCCATGACCAAACCTGGCTCGGCGGGGTTGGCGACGGAGAGCTCGTCGTCAGGCTTACGTGTCGAAAGTCGGAAGCGCTGTTCGATGTCGAAGAGCGTGCGTTCTCGTACCAGTACGGATCGAAGGCAGGGCGCTTCGAGGTGGTTCCAGTCGACGCGCCCGCCATGCCGCCTCACGCACGCGAGCGCGTCGACCTCGGGCAGCACTACGAGCTCGAGCGGGCTTCGACCAGGCCGCCCCCAATCGCTGCCTATGACGATACACCGAGGGCGTCTCCCGTGCTGTTGTATGGCGGGCGGCCGGTACTCTCTCCGGCATGCGAGGCCGTGGTCATCGGCGAGAAGTCGGCGCTGGCGGAAACCCAGGGTCAGGCATTTCTGATTCAACCATGGGAATTGCGCCGTTGGCACACCCCAGCCGCCGTGGAATTCCACGACCATGCCCTCGCACCAGACGGCAAGTTCCTCTCACTCCCTACGGGGTCTGCTGGCTGTCATAACGGCATGCTGCTCTTCGCGCGTCTTCCCGCGGGCGACCACCTCGACACCCTCCTCGAGAGAGTCCGGCAGTCGCTTGCCGAGCTGGTTCGTGAGCATGCGGTCGTCGCGGGCGGTCCGGAGCACTTCGTCGAGTTCCGAATCGGAGACGAGGTCTTGGTCGGGCGTCACTGGGCCGAGGTGCAGCCTTCGGTGCCGTGGGAACGGCCTCCGCCGCTTCAGAGGCGCGTCCGCGAGTGGGTACGCGCCAAGGGGCTCAGCTTCGAGACCACCTGCATCTTCCAGTATCCATCCGGAGAAGGCCGGACCTACCACTTTGACGCAACTGGACGGATCGAGTGGATCGATCGGGCCCGCGCCGTCTTGGTGCCGCCCCCGAGGTAACGCACCGTTTTCGCGGGGCACGGGCCTAGAAGGCGGGAACTCCCGGGCTGTCGGTGCTCAGGTAGAGCTGATCATGGTAGCCCGCCCCCGCGGGCGACGAGCAGTGCACCATGACATGAGTGGTGTCGGGATCGGTGTAGCCGCTACCGGATGCCTGGATCCAGTTATCGTTGTTGTAGTCTTGCATGACTACGATACTATCGGTCCACTCACCGAAGCTGCACGTGTTGCCGGCCGGCAAGAAGCCCACGTCGCAGAAGGCTGCCCCGCCAGCGGAGGAGCCACCCGAACCCTTGAAGCGGTAGCCGAAGTAATACGCCGTGCTGGGCTCGGCGGGCACGCATTGATAGAAGTTTGCGCCCAGCACTTCCAAGTCCACCGATCCCGAGCCGACGCAGCCGTCCACGTCGGTGGTGGTGTATTCGGCGCCCCCCGCGAGCGTCCAGCCGCTCGCCGACCCGTTGAACCCGGGATTCGTGAGGAGGTTCCAGGAGCTCTGCGTGCGGCACGCGCATTGGCCCTGCCCGTTGCAGAAGCTGTTGTCTCCACAGGACGTGGTGATCGATGCGAAAGAGCCGCCGCCGCACGTCCCGCTGCTGGACTGGCAACTCTCGTTGATCACACAGACGTTGCCGTCGTCGCAGCTCCCGCTCGCGAACACCGGAGAGGAACAGCCAGTCGCCGGTACGCAGGCGCCCGCGGTGTGGCATTGGTCCGCGCCACTGCAAGTGACGGCATTGCCACCTCCGCAGGCGCCGCTCGCTTGGCAGGTCTCCCCGGTCGTGCAAGCGTTACCGTCGTTGCACGGAGATCCGACGGAGGGGAGACAGCTTCCGGTCGATGCGGAGCACGATGCGCACGAGCCGCAAGCAGAGCCCAGATTCTGCCATGCGCCGCTGGAGTTGCACTCTTGGGGCTGAGAACCGCTGCACGTCCTGGCGCCGGGCGTGCACACCCCGCCGCAGGTCCCGCTGGCCGCGTTGCAGACGTACGGGCAGGCGCTGCCCCAGTCTCGCCACACCCCTTCCTCGTCGCAGATCTGCGGCTGCGCGTCACTACATCGCTGTGCCGAGGGCGTGCAGTTGCCAACGCAGCTGCCCGTAGCTGCGTCGCAGACGTACGGGCAGGCGCTGCCCGAATCCTGCCACACGCCATCGGAGCCGCACAGCTGCGGTTGCAGCCCGTTGCATTGCCCGTCGCTCGGCGTGCAGGCGGCGCAGGAGCCTGCGTTGCAGACCACGGCGCACTCGTCGCCGACGGGTTGCCAGGCACCGTTGGCGTCGCATTCCACTGGCTGCAACCCACTGCAGTCCATGGCGCCCGGCGTGCACGTGCCGGTGCAGGCACCGGCGATATCGTCGCAGACGTACGGGCATGGATCTCCGCTGTCCTGCCAGGCACCGTCCGCCTCGCAGATCTGGGGCTGGAGGCCGTTGCACTGGGCGGCGTCCGGCTCGCAGGCTACGCAATCGCCAGCGCTGCAGACGAGAGAGCAGGCAGCGCCTTGATTCTGCCACTGGCCGTCTTCGTCACAAACCCGAGGTTGGAGGTCGCTGCAATCCTTGCTTCCTGGCACGCAGACTCCGGGCGAGCCGCCGCCAGCGGGCATGCCACCCTCCGGCGCGCCTCCGCTCCCGGCGAAGCCCCCTGTGGTCAGGGCTCCCCCGCTGCCTGCGAGGCCCGCGCTACCACCCACAGCGGGCATGCCACCCTCGGATGCGCCTGCGCGCCCGGCGAAGCCTCCTGTGGTCAGGGTTCCCCCGCTGTCCACGAGGCCCGTGCCGCTCCCCTCAACCGGAGTAGTGCCTCCGGATGCGCCTGCGCCCGCGCCCCCTGTCTCCAGTGTGCCCGCGCCAAATCCCCCTGTCTCCAGTGCGCCTGCGCCCGCGCCCCCTGTCTCCAGTGCGACGGCGCCAAATCCCCCTGTCTGCGGTGTGACCGCGCCAGAGCCTCCTGTCTGCAGTGCTCCCCCACCCACCCCAGTGTGTGCGCCGCCAGAGCTGCCTTGGACGCTCCCACCGCTGCCGCCCGTCGCAGTACTGCCGACAGCGCCGCCAAGCTCGTCCGTGGATGAGAAGTCTTCCTGGCATGCCAGGCAGGAGCTCATACCTAGCCATACCCCAACCACAGAACTCGCCGTCCGCTTACCCACGAGCATCTCTCCCTTCACGTTGTATGTTGACGGAATCAACCATGGCTATCGACCGCGGGCCATGGCATTGCGCGACCCAGAGGCGCCCTGGACCGCGAGCCGACACTGTCGGCTCTTGCGGCCTGATGGTCAGACAGGGCAGCTCTCCCGCCGAATCCGAGACATCGCCCCAAACCTTGGCCGAGCCGTTCGGATTGCTGCGCAGCTACTGCCCCTTGGACGCAAAGGGGCTTGCGCGGCTCCGATGACGCCGTAACAGGGGCGCAACCGAATGACCGTCGTTCACCCCAGAACCGCTCGCGAGCATCACGGGCTCGCCATGATGCTGGCCGCGCTGTCCGCCATTGGTCCCTTCTCGACGGACACGTATCTTCCTTCGTTCTACGACATCGGCAGAGAGTTCTCGGCTTCCCCCATCTTGGTGCAGCAGACGCTCACGGCCTACATGGCGTCATTCGCGGTGATGACCCTGTGGCACGGCGCCCTCTCCGACGCCCTCGGTCGTCGGAGAGTGACCCTAGCGACGCTGACGATTTTTCTGGTGGCATCCCTTGGATGCATGCTGTCCTGGAGCATCGAGGCGCTGATTGCGTTCCGTGCGATCCAAGGAATGACCGCCGGCTCGGGGATGGTGATCGGGCGAGCGATCGTTCGCGACGTTCTCGAGGGTGAAGAGGCGCGTCGCCTCATGGCTCGCGTCACCCTGATGTTTGCCGTCGCGCCAGCTTTGGGACCGGTCGTTGGCGGCTGGCTTCACGAATGGTTCGGATGGAGATCGGTCTTTGCGTTCCTCGCCGTGTTCGTCGCGATGACGCTCCACTGGTGCTGGCGAGCTCTTCCCGAGACCCTCGACCCGAGACAAAAGCAGGAGCTTCACCCCACAGCGTTGCTGGTAGCCTACGGGACGGTTCTGAAGACGACTCCCTTCGTCCTGTTGGTACTGGCGGTGACCCTGAACTTTTCCGCCCTCTTCCTCTATATTGTGTCGGCGCCCGCCTTCCTTCTCAATCTCTTGCATGTGCGAGAAACCGAGTTTATCTGGCTCTTTGGGCCCATCACCGTGGGGATGCTAGTGGGGACCTGGATCTCCGGCAGAACGGCCTCGGCTCTGAGCAATACCCGCACCGTGGCTCTGGGGTACGGGATCATGGCTTTGGCGGCGTTCGCGAACCTAGCTCTGCACTCTGTGGCCGCGCCGCGGATACCCTTGAGTATCCTGCCCCTCGTCCTCTACTCGGTGGGTTCCTCCTTGGCCATGCCGTCTCTCACCCTGATGGCGCTCGACCTTTTTCCGAACCGAAAGGGCCTTGCCTCCTCTTGCCAGGCACTTGTCCAGAGCGGAGGAAACGCGCTGGTCACTGCCCTTCTGGCGCCTGCGCTCTGGGGCTCGGCGCTGACCCTGGCAGCGGGGCAGCTCATCCTGGTCAGTGTCGGCGCGGTGAGCTTCTCGGTGTACTACTGGTCTCGCGACATGCTGGCCGATCGCCAGGCACTGTGACGACGGGGCCAGCAGTCACCGCCGTCCAGCTCCCCATTGTGTCCGGCCAGCGTCTTATTATGGTGCTTCTCTTGGGACCCCCTTGACCAGCTTGCTGCCCTTCCGGGTCGCTTGGCGGTCGGATCTGCCGGCTCCTTCGGGCCAGTACCGGACGCTTTCTGTCTCAGCGGAAATCTCCTGCGACTAGGGAGAAATGGATCCCCTTTCCACGATTCCCGCTTCTGCCAAGTTTGGCGCTGATCGAGTCAAAAAAAGCTCTGATCGAGAGCCCAACCTGAGGTGGTGGCAAGTGGCGCTGGCGCGACGTTCCGGACAATCCGTTCTTCTTCTTACCGCAATTCTGGTGGCAGCGTGCAGTAGCGGGGACGACGACAATCAAACCGACGGCGTGGGGACTGGCGGCAGCAGCGCCGCCACGGGTGGCTCCGTCGGTACGGCTAACACCGGTGGAACGTCGGCGGTCGGCACGACGGGTACCGGTGGCGTAACGCCGACGGGCGGTAGCCACACAGGCGGAGTAGCGACGGGCGGCGTGTCCACGGGCGGTAGCCACACAGGCGGCGTGTCCACGGGCGGCGTGTCCACGGGCGGTAGCCACACAGGCGGCGTGTCCACGGGCGGCGTGTCCACGGGCGGTAGCCACACAGGCGGCGTGTCCACGGGCGGAGCAGCGACGGGCGGTGTGTCCACGGGCGGCGTGTCCACGGGCGGAGCAGCGACGGGCGGCGTGTCCACGGGCGGGGCTTCGACGGGCGACTCGGGCGGAGCTGCGACGGGCGGGGCTTCGACGGGCGGCGTGTCCACGGGCGACTCGGGCGGAGCTGCGACGGGCGGGACTTCGACGGGCGACTCGGGCGGGACTTCGACGGGCGACTCGGGGGGACCTTCGACGGGTGGTGCGGCGACCGGGGGCACCGACGACCCGGGGGATGTCGGTGGTGGGGCGGGCACCGCTGGTGATGGCGGCGGAGGCGAGGACATTGGGCAGAGCGCCGGCTGCGGCAAGACTC
>CAYRKE010000364.1:0-6549 GCA_964424695.1 uncultured Polyangiaceae bacterium | reverse complement strand
CGTTCGACGACGGCGTTCATACGCGGGGAGCAAGGAGCGATCTGGACAACCTCGACGCCCGCACCCTCAGCAACGCGATCAAACGCGGCGCCGTATTTGGGATCGCCATCGCGAATGAGCAACTGGGGACCACTACCGAATGGTGTGACCTCACGCAGCTGCTGCGCCGTCCACTGTTCTGTTGGTGAGCGCGTCACGGCGAAGTGGATCACGTTCTTCGTGTGCACGTCGACGATGAAGAAGGCGAAGATAGGTCTGAACCAGACGTCGTAGAGCTGCAGGAAGTCGCAGGCCCACACAGTATGGTTCTTCAGGAAGGTCTTCCAGGATTGGCCATCGCGCGGGCCTGTGCTCCGCACCAGGCGCATGTACTTCTGGATGGTCCGCTTCGAGACGCTGATCCCGAGCTTCAAGAGCTCGCCTCGGATCCTCTCCGCTCCCCACAGCCGGTTTTCTTTGGACATCTGGATGATGAGGTCGATCGTTTCTGGTGGCAGCCTCGACTTGGGTGGCTTCCCAGCTTTGGATTTGCGTCTCCACAGCAGTCGAAATCCCTCCCGGTGCCACCGAAGGATGGTCTCTGGCTTCACCAGCAGAATTGCCTGACTCCAGTGGCGCAATCTGCCTGCCAAGAGGACGAACAGGCCTCTCTCCCACGGCCGAAATTTCGCCTGCTTGAGTTTTCGGGAAGCTACGATGAGCTGTTGGCGAAGGAGCAGGTTTTCTGCCACAAACTCCTTTCTCGACCGGAAAGCGTCCTCGAGGAGCCCCGAAATCATCGGTAGCGGTCGTAGGGCTTCCATCACTGTCCTCTTTGCCCAAGCCAGGACGCTGCCTGCGGCAGCGCGTGCTCGGGCTTTCAGGACATCGAGGGACACCCTCGCGATCTCGCCCAGTTCGTGTGCGATCGCAAGGCCTTGCGTTTCGCGAGTTACTCAATCAGTCTGCGGCGGAGCGTGTGCAGAGCCAAGACAGGCGTGCGACCATCAACTCCGCTTCCACGTCCAGCGGTCGGGCTCCCACGTCGCGCCAGGCGTTCCGCCGAGAATGGGGTTCAGGAATCGTCCCACCGCGTCGGTGACAGAGTGGAGATCACTCCAGATGAGCTGGTCTTCGCGGGCCATTGTCGCGTATGGGATCGCCCAAGTTGGCGCCGGTTCTGGAACGGCTTGAGGTAGCGAGTGCGTGGCTCGAAATGAGAAGGTTTGCTCGAGCGCACGGCGTAGCCGTTCGGCGTCGATGGGGCGAACCGTGGCCAGCAGCGCCAGATCTGGCAGATCCTTCACGCGAGAGTTGGGGCGGGAGCGCGGCATCGTGTACGCATGGAGCTTCTCGGCAATGTGGGTCTCGAGGGGGCAGACGAGCAGCGTTGAGGGCGCGACGCCGGCGAATCCGAGCAGGTCTGGAGCCGTGATCCGGTCGGGATCACCAAAGAGCGGCTCCCCAAAGGCAACGTCGACTCCGAAGGGCTGTCCGTAGAGCTTGCCGGCGAGCTTGCATTCGGCTCGGAATCGTTGGCCGTCGTACTTGAGAGCGTCGTTCTGGATATCCGGGTGGGCTCGATCGGGGAGCACTTCAAATGCCATGAAGTCGGCGAGGTCGAGGCGGCCAGCCCGCTGCAGGTTCGCGAGAATGGTGGCAGGAGAGCCCATCATGCGCACGTCGACGTCTTTCGTGGTGCGAGCTCTGTCGAGCCTGAGCTCAAGCACGAGGCCTCCCTTGAGCGTCACAGCATCACCAAGCACGGCGGTGAGTCGGGCCAGAAAACGCTCAAAGACAAGGAGTTGTCGCGTTCGAGGGAGCTGGGCGCCTGATTGGCAAGAGTCCCGCAGTCGTTGTTCGAGTGCCTGCTTGAACGCGAGCGGTGATGAGTAGCTGCGGACAGTTGTCATCCTGAGAAACCTCCGAAAGGCTCGAGTGCCTCCGCCACGATACTGAGTCCGGCCGTCGTGGCGAGGCCTCGGGTGATGGCTTGTTGTGCCGCATGCTGCAGCAGTTCGGGAGAGAGCCCTTCCGTTGCGCAATCGTTCAGAGTGCGAGCAACCGCGGTGAGCGGGACCGGGCCGCACCACGTCCTCTCGCTCGGGGTGACGTTCGCGTGATGGAGTGTGACGTCGGCTGGGACGCGGAAGCGGCGGTGGCGCCATTCAGCGGGGAGGGTGAGGTGGATGCGCGATGGCAGCACGTCGGAGAGACCGTGCAGATTGAGCGCGGTCTGGTGAGAGAACACGCCGACCTGCTCCGACCATAGCCAGAGCGCGACGAGCTCATCGTGTTCTCCCGGGGGAAAATGAACGAGACGGTAGATGCCACGACGAATGCGTCTGACTCGACCCGTGCGAATGTAGTGGAGAAGGAGCTGTGACGAGTATCCTGCTTCGACGCCCTGTCGAGTGGTGAAGAGGCCGTCCTGTGCCGCAGCTGCCTCGTACAGTCGGTCCCAGCTGGGATGGCGGAGCGCTTCTTCTGGCACGCACATAGCTCTAGTTCAGTTTTAGTTTTGTGCAAACACGAAGCTACAACTTAGCTGCAGTTTTGTGTGAGACGAGGTCTAGGCGCTGGGCTGACCCCGGCGTGCTTCAACAGCCCGCCCGCACGCTCGCCTGACCATGGAGAACGGTTGGCCGATGCTGGCCGGCTGCGAATGGCACCCCACTCGCGAGCGGACAGCGCGAACATGGAGAACCGTCCAGCCCGAAGCCCCTTCAAGCCATAGAAATCCCAAGCATTCTTTGTGTCGTGGACAGTGCGAATCGAGTTTGCGAGTCCGCGAATCTGCCGACGAAGAGCGTTTGCACGCGGCGCGACTTGCGGAGCCCACTCCCCCGTATGACGGAGAAGACGCGAGCCCTCCGAGGCTCGCGTTTTCTTTGGGGGAGTCTCGCTCTACACGGCTAGGCCCTCCGCCGTCTCGAGGGGTTCGGTTCTCCCACCACGCCGTGGCACGACGACGATGCGCTCGCCATGGACCTCGACGCGCTCGATGAGATGTAGGGCGTAGGCGCGCGCCGTATCCAGGTCGCAGGTGACGAGTGCGCGCCACGCGAAACGAAGCCGCTCTGCGGACCAGCCCTGTGACAGTGCCAGTCGAGTGACTCGCTCATCGGAGCAGACCTTCTCGGCAACTGCGTCGAGTACGGCCTGGTCCAGAGTATCCGTGGCGATACGGAAGCCCGAGCACGCCTCGACGCCGATCCGGGTGGCTCGTCGACAGTTGTAGTAGCAGTACCGATAGAGGTTGCCGTCGACGCGCTTGCCCGACGTTTCGAGCTGATAGCTGGCACCACAGCGTCCGCACCGAAGCAATCGAGTGAGAACATGGGGTCTGGCTGCATAGCGCCCACCGCTGCGCGAGGGGTCGCGTCGCCTGCGGAGTTCCTGAGCGAGCGCATACGTCTTCTCGTCGAGGATAGGTTCCACCTTGAGCTCGATCCAGTCGGCTTGCTTGCAGGTAGAGCGCTGGCGGTGCCTCCCCCAAAGGAAGGTTCCGATGACTGCGGGTTGATCGATGACCCACAAGACGGTGTCCTTGCCCCATAGATCACCCGATCGGGCGGAGTCGGTTGACTCGGATGCTCGGGATGTCGTTTTTGTGCCCATGTGACTCCGAAACGCACCGAGCTCGCGAAGAGTGGGACACGTCGCGCGCGGTCCTCGAACTCCGGGGTTGATTGGTGTCAGCTCGGAGTGCCCGGCATTGGGGCTGCCGCAGAAGCTCTCCGGGCGGCCTGTTGGCCGCTCACGAAGCGGGCGTGTTTGCCCAGGAGGAAGCCAGCGAGCGGAAGTTGGGCATAGCCAACACTCTTGCACAACACGCGGGTGTTATGCATCATGCGACCCATGCCCTACGTTCGCGAGCGAGGAAACCACCTCGCCATCGTTCACGGAGCCCGCCATCCCACGACCAAGAAGGTCGAGCAGCAGGTCCTGCTGACGCTCCACTCGAAGGCGGAGGTACTGGCGGCACTTGGGAAGCCCGACCCCGGCCGAGGCGCACCGCAGCTGCGGCCGCTTCTCGAATGGCGCTATCCGGGTGTTCGCTTCGATTGGGAGGTGATCGAGCGGACGCTGGATGAGATGAAGGGCCGGCTGCCGGACACCGTTCCGGCGCGGGAAGGACGCCTCTTCCGCGACTTCCGGGCGAACCTGCTGGCGTTCTCCAAGCAGCTGGCGCTGGCCGATCCGCAATCGTTGACCAGCGCGCGGGACCTCTTGGCCGAACAACGCACGGAGCTCGAGTGGGTCGCGGAGCTGATACGCTGGCGTCTCGACATGCTCGACCACGCGCGTGACAACGAGTGGACTCAGGACCCGTTCGGTTGGAGGCTCGCGCTCGGCAGTCACGACGTTCCGCCCGAGATGGAGGAGATGGCGGCAGACTACTGGGAAAAGGGGAACCTCGAGCGCGCCGAGAAGGTCTTCGGTCTACTCGTGGACGCTTTTCCGGGGTACGCCGAGGGCTGGAACTACCTGGGGTTGGTCTCACTTCGTCGCGAAGATCATGCTTCGGCTATCGATCGCTTCGAACGGACGATCCGCCTGGGGCGCGCGCTCTTTGCTCGTCGGATTGCCAAGAAGGACTACTGGCGCGACCACAAAACACGTCCCTACATGCGTGGGTTGATGAACCTCGCTACCGCGCTGATCCGCGCGGGCCGTTACGACGAAGCACTAGCTGCCGCCCAGCGGCTCGAGGTTGAGTGCGGCGACGGGGGTAGTGCACGTCACACGCGCGTCCTTGTGCACCTCAACCGGCGCGACTGGCACCTGGCTCTCGATGCGACCGGCCCGGAGCGCTATCGGGAGGGCAGCGGCCCATTGCTAGCCGCCCTTGCCGCGATCGAGCTGGGCGATACGGACCTCGCGCGAACCGAGTTCGTTCGGGCGGCCCTCGGCGCGCCCCGCACGGTCGCCGTGTTGCTCGGTTTCCACTCGCCCTCCGAGCCGCACGGCGTGCGCGAGGTGAAGGACCACAATGAGGGCGTTGAGCTCCACGCCTCGCTCGGGCAGTACCTGGCGGCCAGGAGCGCGAGCTCGAAGCGCTTCATCCGCCAAATCTGGCAGCACCCCGTGATCGAGTCTCTGCGCCGTGAGATCGACACTCTGGAGCGGGAGTGGGCGGCGACGCGGGACGGCGACCGCCGCGCGTTCGATCGACTGAACGAGGTCCGCTCCCGTACGTTCGCAACAACGACGGCAGCGAAGCTCGCCGCCGATGGCGACAAGCCGAGGACGAACTGATGGAACACCGAATGATTCACCTGTCGGAGCTCGAGGCAACGCTCACCAAGCTGGGCGCCAAGCTTCGCGCTCACGAGGTCCACGCGCTTTACCTGGGGGCGCTCACGTCGACCCGTCTCGGGCTCGGGCCGCAGCAGTTGCTCGCCACCATTCTCGGGGACGACGTGGTGATGGGGGAGAGCTTGGCTGATGCCAACGCCGTCATCGGCGTGCTCTTCGGCTACTGGAATTCGCTGGTGTCGGAGCGAGAAGCGGGTCCTGTCCGCCTCGCCCGTTGCGAGATCTCGGGGCACGTTTGCCGCGATCTCCTCCTGACGTTCGCCGAACGTCGCCGCGAGGAGCTCCGCTGGTACATCCGAGGCATTGATGCTGGCGGCGACGATCCCGCCGAGTGGGGCGATTCCGGTCACGCGCTCCTTGAGAGGCTCGCCGAGGCCAGCATGTTCTTCGACGCGTTCGCCGAGACGCTCGAGCGAATTGATGCGGCCACTGCGGCAGAACTCACGAAGTCGCGGGAGCTCCTGCTGAAGACCTCAACCATCTGTGAGGAGCTCATTAGGGACCTCATGGACGTGACCGAGCAGGTGCGGAGAGAGGCGCTCGTTACCTCGAGCGTGATGCAGGGGCGTCGGACCCACGACGGCGTACGTATCGGAGGCGGAGCCCCGCGGGTCGGACGGAACGAACCCTGCCCGTGTGGCAGCGGCAAGAAGTGGAAGCGCTGCTGCGGCGGTGAGGGACCGGTGCACTAGCGGAAGGACTCACGCCGCCCGCCTGTAGTCGTGATGAAGGCCATTCAATACCGGAGAGCGACCAATGACGGGAAGGGGGGATGACTTGGCAGTGACGGACAGCGGACAACTCCGCCAAGTGGCGGCACAACGCCTGCTCGAAGCGAGTGAAGGGCAAGACACGCCATTGAACCCGAACCCCAGTCAGCAAGCCTAGAGCATCGGTGGACGCTGGACTACCGCACCACCTGAGTCAGAAGAATGAGCTTTCGCAGACAATCGTCCCATCAGTCTCCATAACGATGAGTAGCTCCGACATCAGCTTCATCGCAACATCACACGTCAGCTCGCGTGGGGGGACCGATACCTCACATCCAACGGACAGGCCAATAGGTCCGCGGCTACCAAACCTCCAACTACGACCACTACCCCCAAGAGTGCAGCGGCCACCCAATGCGGAAACTCGCCAGTCGCGTCGATATAGTTTGTAGGATCGCCGCCCGCGTACACATACAGATTCGCCTGCCCCCCTTCCCACCGGATCGGATCCTTGGCCGTCCGCCTGCCTGTCTCGGGA
>CAYRKE010000363.1:0-6566 GCA_964424695.1 uncultured Polyangiaceae bacterium | reverse complement strand
GCCATGAGACTCGCGGCCGACTGGCAATACACCTCCTCGGCTTGGGTCCAAGTGCGCAGCGCGCCGGTGTGTTCGTTGCACGTGATGCCGCGAAGCACTCCCTGTTTCCAGATGGGGGCTCCAAGCATCGAAGTGATACGGTTGGGCACAAGATAGGCTCGCGCGAGCTCGCGGGTTCTCGGATCCCGGAGCGCGTCGCGGGCCGCAATGGTTCGCTCGTTCGAGACCGCGGCGACGTAGTTCGGGCAATCCTTGGCGAGGAATACAACGCCCGGGGCGTGCCGCCTGCGCGTCGTGTCATAGACGTCGACGCAACGCAGCGCTGCTAGGTTGTCCTCGCAAATCCAGACCGTCGAGCGTTCGACGGCCAGGGCTTTTGCCGACGAGGCGGTGACGCTCCTCACCACCTCATCGAGCTCGAGGCGAGAACCGACGACGAGCTCGCGGAGGCGCAGCGCCGCAGCGTCGAGGTCGGGCGGCTCTGGCGGCGAGAGGTCGGGCTCCTTCATCGATTGCTGTCGGTGCACCTCCTGGATACCGGGCGGACCGGGGACAGGGAGGTTTGGGCCACTCGACCACTGCTGCCCGCGGATCTCTTCGATGGCTTCTCGGAAGCAGCGAATGAGTTCCGGCGTGTCAGGCTGAGCTTCGGCGTCCGCGGAAGAGACCTTGGTGAGTTGGGCCAACTGGACACGTCCAGCCAGCCCAGCGATGGCGTAAGCCTCTTGGAAGAACTTGACGAGTTCGACTCCCATGGCAGTTGCTCGGACCGACTTGAGGGCGCTGCCAGGTGTCGACGAGTGAGAGCAGCGCGCCGCGTTCCAATAGTAACGCCCTGCTCAGGCCTGGTGGCAACGCGGAAACGGGAGGCTGGCGCTTTTCGGCGGGGCGAGCGCGCGGGGGCGGGGATGTGGCAGCCGGTGGGGTGCCGTCCGATGTAGCACGAGCAGCCAACTTGCGATGGCGTCATTGTTTCCTGGCTTGGCTCGTTGGCCGCCCAGGCATCATCAACAAGAGTCTTCACTATCCCGGGCACGTGATCACAAGATGAGCGCCATGCTAGGCTTGCAGCCCACTCGCGGGACGGGGCTCCCGCTGCGCGCCCAGAAAAAGACCAAGATCGTCGCCACCGTTGGGCCGGCCTCGGAGAACAGGGAGACCCTGGTGGCCATGGTGAAGGCCGGCATGAACGTCGTCCGCTTCAACATGAGCCACGGCGATCACGAAAGCCACACCAGGAGGCTCCAGCTCGTTCGCGAGATTTCTCGAGAACTGGACCATCCCATCGCCGTGCTCGCAGATCTCCAGGGGCCCAAGATCCGTATCGGGAAGCTGGCTGGCGATCAACCTGTCGAGTGGCGCCCCGGGCAGCGCACCGTCATCACCGTGGCAGCGTGCCCTGAAGGGACCGCTGAACGAGTAGGCACCACGTACGATCGGCTCGCGAGCGACGTGAAGCCGGGCGACACCATTCTCGTCGATGATGGGCGTCTCAGGCTCCAAGTGGAGAGGGTCGAAGGGGATGACGTGGTCTGCCAAGTCGTCGTCGGAGGCACCCTTCGCTCACGCAAAGGCATCAATCTGCCCGGAGTTGCGGTGAGCGCGAGCGCGATGTCCGGAAAGGACAAGGAGGATCTCGCGTGGGCCGTGGCTCACGACGTCGAGTTCGTTGCGCTCTCCTTCGTTCGAACGGCTCGCGACGTGCGGAATCTCCGCAACCGGATTGCCGAGACCGGCCACCGGATCCCGATCATCGCCAAGATCGAGCGCGCCGAGGCTCTCGAGAACATCGACGAAGTGCTCAGGGAGGCCGACGGTATCATGGTGGCCAGAGGGGACCTGGGTATCGAGCTGTCGATCGACCAGCTTCCTATCATCCAGAAGGAACTGATCTTGCGAGCCGCGCAGCTCGGTCGTTTGGTGATCACGGCTACCCAGATGCTCGAGTCGATGATCGAGGAGCCAATCCCGACGCGTGCCGAGGCAACGGACGTAGCCAATGCCGTTTTCGACGGTACGGACGCGGTCATGCTCTCCGCCGAGACGGCAGCTGGGGCATATCCCGTCGAGGCAGTGCGCGAGATGACCAGCATCCTGCTTGCTGCCGAGTCGAGCCGCTACCTTCCCAAGTCCGCCCTCGACGAAAAGGATGGGGCATTCGACAAGATCGCTCTGACCTTCACGGGCCAGGCCCACGACATCGTGGAGGACCTGGATGCGGCGGGCATTCTGCTATTTAGCGACGGTCCCAAGAGCGCTCTGCTCCTGTCGAAGCGCCGAAGCCGAAGGCCAGCCATCGCTGTCTGTCACGACGAACGCACGTGGCGGACGTATTGTCTCTACTGGGGGGTCGTGGCGCTACTTCTTCCGCGTATCGAGGACGTACAGGACCTCCTCGAGGCGGCCATCGACGGTGGGATCGGGCATGGCTTCCTCCGGGAGGGGCAGCGGCTCGTCATTCTCTACGACTACTCGGACAGTGGCCTCGTCCAGATCAAACTACACACGGTTTGACTCGGTGCTCTACTCCCTCGATACGTCGGAACCGCGCCGGCGCTCCAGCTCACGCTCGACTTCGGTGGCCATGTCCGTGAGCCACGCTCGAGCTGCGCGGAATCCCGTCACGTACTCGAACGCAGCCGCAAAGGCTTCAGGCTCGAGCAACTCGGGGGAGGTCTCCACGAGCTCAGCGAGCCGCTGCGCAGTGAGACGTCGATCAGCGAACTGCCTGCCAGCGTTTCTTCTCACAGTTCAATCCTCACCCCACAAGGACTACCGACAATAGCCGCGACTGCCGTTCGAGGCCGATTCTGGGTGCCCTTCGGGAGGAGAGCAAGGGGTAGGCGCGGAGTACTCACCACTTCGGCCGGCCCAGTTGGCGTCAACGGCGACTCCTTGGCCGAACCCGCGACGCTTTCGCACCGAGACTCATCGTGTCTTTGGCACGAGGATTTCCGCTGGCCGAGCAGGAGCACAATGACACACGGGGGTTCGGAGCCGACGCGTGATGGCAATGGAGGTACGGGCGCGCCCGGAGTCGCGAAGTCGGCGGTAGCGCAGCGTCTTGCGACGTGAGGATTCGCACCACCGCGCCAGCGCCTCACTGGCTCCACCGCCCTGCTCTCGGGGAGTGCGTGAGCGGGGTGATTGGTAGCTGCAGTGGCGGTGTAGGGTTTCAGTGGTGCCGTGGGGCCAGTCGTCGAGAGCGGGACCCGGAGTGCGAGGACCGAACAGTCCCCATGTCCGCGAGCTTTCAGCACTAAGAGACGACGGGAGCGGGAACTCCGTCGGGGTTCGGCTTTCCGCAAGTGCACGCCACACCGCGCGAGAGATGGGGCACGCCGAGAGGCGTGGTATTCTGCACCGGATCGCATGGTAGACGCCGGGATCATCCCGCCTGTGCCCCAGCAACCGCGGGGGGCTTCCAGTTCGTCATCACGGCGCACCGTGGGCGTACTGCTCGACAAGATGGGCCTCGTTCCGGGCGGGTACGAAGAGGAGGTGCGCAACGCGCTGCACGCGAGCAGTATCGAGCTCGGCGTTGACCTGATTCTCTTCTATGGGGATGTTATCGACGCATCGGGATCCGAGCGCTCCGGTAGCAACGCCATCTACGACCTCATCACCTCGGACACCGTCGATGGCATCATCGCCGTATCGTCGTCCCTCGAGGCCGTTTGTGGAACGACGCGGCTCGCCGAGTTCTTGGACCGTTTCCGGGCGCTGCCTCGGTGCAGCGTTGGCATCGAGCTGCCCGGGGTGCCGAGCGTGATCGTTTCCGGAACTCGTGCGATGGCTGAGCTTCTCGATCACGTCATCGATGTCCACGGTGCGCGCCGCATTCTATTCCTTCAGGGGCGCCCGACGAACCCCGAGTCGCTCGAGAGGCTGGGGGCGTATCGGCATGCTCTCGAGCGGCACGGCATCCCTTGGGATCCCGCCCTGGTGGGGACCGGCAATTTTGAACGGCAGGACGGCTATCTGGCGACTCAGATGTGCCTCGCTACGGAGGGCCGGATCGATGCCGTCGTCGCTGCCAACGACTACATGGCTCTGGGAGCATTGCGAGCTCTGCGTGAGCACTCTGCGTCCCACGGAGCTGCCGTTACCGGGTTCGACGATCTCAAGCTGGCGCGTGTGGGACACCCTCCGCTCACGACGGTCGCGCAGCCTTTCTCCGAGCTGGCCAGGTGTGCCCTCCAACTGGTGCTGGACCAGATCGCGGGGCGCGCGGTGCCGATGCGTACCGAACTCGGGACACGGTTCTTGCTTCGGGAGTCCTGTGGCTGCCGCGCATCGGCGATCCATTCCGACACCCAAGTGGGAGCTCCGTCAGGGGCGGATTTGAGGGGGCAGTGCCTCGCACGCAGTCGGCGAATCCTCGAGTCAAGCCTGGCGGCGGTACCAGCCGCGGCCGCATCCGGCGTCGCCGCGATGCTGGCGGCAAGGCTCGAAGAGGAAACCGCGGGGAGAGAAGGGGCGCTGCTAAGTGCGCTCGAGGACCTCGCAACGGCTGCTGCCGAGGAGGACGAGCTCACCATCGCTCTGCACGCGGCACTGCGTGAACTCTCCATGGTGTGGCGCGATGCCTTCGGCGCATCGGTCGATGATCTTTGGCTGCGGGCACACAATGTCCTCGTTCGCAGTCAGATGGCTGCGCAGATCCAGGTGCGCCAGCATATCCAAGTGAATCTGGCTCGCTACCTGTCCGCTGGCGAGCGTCTTTCCGCCGCACGCGATAGGGTCGGCATCCGGCGCGCGTTGCTCGACACTCTTGCGGCCAGTGGTGTCGAGGAGGCGTGCATTTCCAGCTTCTCCGAGCCCGGCGGAGCTCTGCTCGAACCGATTGTCGGGGTGGCTTCGGGTCGCGAGGTGTCGGAGCTCGGGGCGCCGTTCCCAGCGAACCTGCTGTTTCCCACGTGGTTCGCTTCGACGCTCGGGCACCGGACGATGCTGGTGTTCCCGCTGGCTGTGGAACGGGCGAGCTACGGCGTGTCCTGCTTCGTGTACCCATCAGGTGGCATCGGACCACAAATCCTCACGAGCCAGGTGGCTGCCGCACTCAAGAACGTGGCTCTCCACGAGGCCATCATTCAACAGACCGTGCTCCACGAGCGTAGCGTTCAGGAGCGGACGGCCACCACCAAGCGACTCGAGGCCCTGGCGCATCTTGCGGGAAGCGTCGCTCACGATCTGAACAATGCTCTCGGCCCTGTGGTGGGGTTACCGGACATCATTCTGGAGGATCTGGACTGTCTGTCGGGCGACGTTGAGACGAAGGCTCGATTGACGGCCGACATCACAGGAATTCGCGAAGCGGCGTATCGAGCGACCGGGACGATCAAGGATCTCCTGACGCTCGGACGGCGTGGGCGAACGCAGATGGCGGAGCTCGACCTCAACCACCTTGTTTCGGAGACCGTCGCCAACCGGGCTGCTGGAACCATCCGGGATGGCAGGCTTCTCACGACCCTCCACCCGAGTCCGCTTCTGGTGAGGGGCGCCGAGTCTCAGCTCGGGCGGGTAATTGGCAATCTGCTTCGCAATGCGGTTGCGGCGACGGGGGGCCAGAAGGACGTCTCGGTGCGTACGGATCTCGTCGATTTCGCTCAGCCAACCGGCAGCTACGAGACCATTGAGCCAGGACAGTATGCCGTTGTGGAGGTGACAGATAGCGGGGACGGTATTCCGCATCCTCAGCTCGGCCATATCTTCGAGCCATACTTTGCGTTGAAGCGGTCGAACGATACTAGCGGGAGCGGGGTCGGGCTGGCGATTGTTCACGCGGTCATCAAGGAGCACAACGGCTTCGTCGACGTGCGGAGCCGGCCCGGGGAGGGTACGGCCTTCATGCTGTACCTCCCGATCAGCGAGTGGGAAGCGCGACCGGAGCCTCCCAGGGGGGTGCAGCGAGGGCGGAGAATCCTCGTCGTCGATGACGAGGTGGGTCAGCTGCGGACAGCCGAGCGGGTGCTCGGACATCTGGGGCACCGGGTCGTTACCATGCAGAGCGGCAGCGAGGCGTACCAGTGTTTGAAGGCGTCCCTCGCATCGGACGCTGGCGTCAGGGCGTCGAGCCCGTTTGAGCTGATTCTGCTCGACGTTACCCTGGACGAGGAGCACGACGGAATCGTCTGGCTCGAGCGTATTCAGAAGCTCATTCCTGGGCAGAGCTGTGTTCTCATGAGCGGCCACGCAGCACCCGACCGAGCCAACCTTGCGCTCCAGAAGGGTGTGCCTTGGCTGGTGAAGCCCTACTCAGCGGAGGCCATGGCGCGGGTTCTGGCAGAGGCCTTCTCCCAGAAGCCCACGCCCGACTGAGTCATCGCGCTGTCCTCGATCAGGCGTTTGGAGCCGGTACGGGCGCTTCCAAGCTAGTTCCAGCGCGCTTTCGGAGCCGCCCCGCACCTTGGGCGCGGGGCGCGACTTCAGTCGACAGCGCCGCGTTCATCTCATGGAGGGCGGCCAAGTCGTGGGTTGGTGGCGACCAACGGCCCACCGGTTGCGTAGCCGTTGGTCGCTCGAGGCGGCCGCAGAGTAAGGCTCGGAGCCTTTCGTCGGAGGGA
>CAYRKE010000362.1:0-6570 GCA_964424695.1 uncultured Polyangiaceae bacterium | reverse complement strand
TCCCAATACGCTCCGCCGCAGAATGATTGAAGAAATCGCGAAGCACAAGGGCTTGTTGTATCGTCGACGTGAACGCGAAGCACACCGTGCGCGTCGCGGTCATTCGGGCACCGACGGAGCAGCGGACGGCACAGCAGCTGCGCGAGGTCACGCCGTTTGGCAAAGGACCGCGAGTTCTCATTCGGGATCGGAACACGGAGTATGGCGCTCTGCTCGATCGCGTCGCGGAGGGGGCAGGCATCGAGGTTGTGCTGACTGCATCGAACAGCGGATCCCTCAAGCAAGGCGAGTATTGCCCTCCAGCGCAGGTGGGAATGTCGTGGCGTTTCCGGTACTGAGTGGGCTTCATCATCACCGTCAGAGGGTGGCGTGAGAGATTGGATGATGAAGGGAGCCAGGACAGGCTGCTGTGGCGCGGTGAGTACGTACAGCGTCCGAGACGGGACTCCGATACGTTGCCCCATGGCGCTCGGCGATGACACAGGCGGGCTGGCCTTCTCTCCCGACGGGCGAGAGCTCCTGACGGGTTCGGACGATGGAGGGGTCCATCGGTGGAACCCGAAAACCGGCGCACACCTCGGCCATTTCGGTGACCCTGTGGCAACTTTGGGGCACATCGTCGCAACCCGCAACGGGTCCGTGGCGTTGGCCACATCGAACGGAACAATCGTCCTTTGGTCGACCGCCAACGGAGAGTCGCAAGAGCCGATCGCCGCGGACGGCGTGACGTCGCTGCTCTTCGGACCAGACGGCAACCGTCTCGTCATGAGCAATCCCCAGGGGACCCAGGGGATCGACCTTGCAACACGGGCGAGGACGGCGCTCGTGCCGGCCGCGGCGGGTGAAGCAGTCGCGCTTGGTCCGAACGATGTCGTGGTCTGTTTCCGCGACGGTGGCTATCCCGTCAATGCAGTAGGAGGGTACCCAGAAGGAATAGGGCACACAAAACGAGTGCCACGATATTCAGCCGAAGGAGATGCCGGGCCTTGTCGCGCCTCGCTCGCCTAATCGCCAACACACCCACGACAGGAGTCGCGGCCAGCCACAGCCAAAAAACGACGGGGGCGACTCGGTCAAGAACAACGGCATGGCTGATGCCAAGGGCAAGGAAGACAGCGAGAACCAACACTGGCATCGCCAGGTTGATGGCCGTGAGCACGCGGCCGACGTGATGGTCCGGTCGAGACACTTCGCCAGCTGGCATTCCACGTTTCCTATCGGAACCAGTCCATGATCTTGAGCTGTACCTCATCAAATCCGCTCGCGAAAGTCCGGCCTCCGCGCGCGCAAGTGATGTGGCAAGTAGTGCGACCGCCTGTGAGACTGCCCCATCCGCCGCTCGAACAGCTCCGATTGCCGTTTGACTCGCAGCGACGGCGAGTTGAGCAGGAGAAGGTAGGGGGTCATTTGCCGGCTTCGACGCGAAGGTGGCGCCAGGCCTCAGCGCTGATGCAGAAGCGATGCAAGGCTAGCGTTCTTGGCGCTGAACGCGAGAGGTTCGAGAGGCGCGGGTGCAATCTTGCCAAGCCTGGCGGGCTCGTCTGCGCCTCTGCCCCGGCGGTCTACTCTGCTCCGGCCCGGCTCTCGTAGCTCATTCTCCCTAGTCGCCGTTTCCGTCGGGTGCCTCCTGTGTCAGGGCAGTCACCAACGTTGGAAGCGCCGGGGATACGGCGCTTCGGCGAAGGATCGCAAGACCTTCACCTGAGGGCCGACGATGCACCGACACGCCTCACCGAGTGACGCCACCGTCGGGGGGGGGACGCATTGTCTGCATCACTGTAGATGCTGGGAGAACCACTCGATCTGTCGTCGACTGACCGTTTCCAGATATTCACCCTCGTACAGCTCGTAATGCGTCGCGTCGTCGAGCATCATCAGACTCTTGGGTTCGTTTGCCGCCGCGTACAAATGGATCGATTCTTGCGGCGGATTTACCAGGTCTTTGCCAGCACCGACAACGAGTAGGGGCACTTTCAGGTTCGGCAGTGCCTCTTCCGGCTTGTGCTTCAGGGTCTCGGCCACCGTCAGCATCGGGACCTCGATGTTCAGGGCGGGGTGATCCGCGTAGCGCTCATAGAAGGCCGCTGACTGTGGATCGGTCAAGACGTCGCCAAGCGCCACCATCATCTCGCGACCGGTCTTCACGCGCCGTTCTTGCAGTCGCGTCAACGTTCGCAAGAACTTCTCTTTCTCTTCCTCGGACATGTTGCCCGTGACGACCCGCTCACCGTTCGCAAACGTCAACTGCACAGCCAGGCATTTTACGCGAGGCTCGCGACTGGCTGCTACGACCGCGTTGGCGCCGCCGAGAGAGGTTCCCCAAAGGGCAATGTGCTCGATTGCCACGTCGTGCTGGGCGGTCAAAAACTCGACCGCACTCACGATGTCGTCAATCTGTTGCTCGGGAATGATGCGTCCGCGTTCGCCGCCGCTGCCACCGAACCCGCGATAGTCGAAGGTCAACGCCGCAAAACCGGCTTCGGCGAAGCGCTCGGCATAGGCCGGGATCAGAAACTCCTTGACCCCCGCGAATCCGTGACAGAGCACCACCCCGGGAAATGGCCCCGGCCCCTCTGGCACATAGAGCTGGCCGACCACGGCTGTTTCCCCAACCTTCCACTCGACGTCCCGGATTTTCATGGCGGTCTTTTAGCCAATCTTCCCACTGAAGGGAAGCCGGTCATGGAGACGGCTCCTTCGCCGAGCACACAACCCTCAGCTGATGCTCAAGGTTCTGCCGAACGTGAGCATTACTGTCACGTTCGTGCCGCTGCCGAGGTGACTCGCATGCTCGATACCGATGTCCAAGGAGAATCGGTTGTGGGGAGCGGAGGGAATCCGAGGCGAGCTGCTCAAGTTGGGCATTCGCATGGGCAAGCGCACAGGCAAGCGCACAGGCAAGCGCACAGTCCAGCGGTACATCTATCGCGACCGAAGCTCAGGATCGAGGGACGGGCAGTCGTGGAAGACGCTCCTGAAGAACCACACCGTGTGGACCTGCGACTCCCTGCAGCTCTATGATGTCCGGTTTTGTCCATTACTTGCCTCTTTCATCGTCGACGTGAACGCGAAGCACACCGTGCGCGTCGCGGTCACTCGGGAACCGACGGAGCGGTGGACGGCACAGCAGCTGCGCGAGGTCACGCCGTTCGGCAGAGGGCTGCAAGTTCTCATTCGGGATCGGGACACGAAGTCAGACGCTCTGCTCGATCGCGTCGCGGAGGGGGCAGGCATCGAGGTTGTGCTGACTGCACCGTGCGCGCCGAGAATGAATTCTGTTGCCGAAGGATTTCTTGGTGGCATGAGACGAGAGTGTTTGGATCACGTCACCATCCCAGGGGAGGCTCACCTTCTCGCGGTTCTCACCGAGTGGGTCACCCATTTTCGATTCGCAGCGTCCGCATCAAGGCATCGAACAACGGATCCCTCAAGCCAAGCGAGTACAGTCCTCCAACGCAGGTGGCAATGTCGTGGCGTTTCCGGTAGTGGGCGGGCTTCATCATCACCATCAGAGGGTGGCGTGAGAGATTGGATGAAGGGAGCCAGGACAGCCGAACGGCGGCTTCGACGCGAAGGTGTGCGACAAAGCCTCGCGGGTGGCGCCGAGGCGACGTCAGGTCTGCGTTCTCGACGCTGAACTCGAGGCGGCGTGAAGCGCGGGTGCAATTCTGCCATGCCTGGCGGAGTCACCGCCGCTTCTGACCGCTCTTGACCCAGTGGTCTGCTTCCCTCCGGCCCGGTCTTCGCAGTGTGTTCTTCCGCCCCCCGGATACAGTCGCTAGCAGGTGCCTCGGAGGCCGCGAGCGCGGCCAGCTAGCTATTGTGGATAGTTGGCGGTGTCGAAGGTGTACGTCCTACCGGTCGGGAAGATGCTGAGTCGCGTCCAGTCGGGAATGAAGTACTGAAACACCGATCCAGAGCCGAGGTGGGGATTGCCACGGCAGATGCCGATGGCCGCAGGGGTAGGCATATCGACGACATATTCCCGAACGCCCTGCCGGAAGCCGAGCGTTTTGCTGGGCTCGACCTGCGATAGCCGCCATAGCGTTTCAGCAAACTTGTAGGGCTGCGATCTTGCGTAGGCGCCGGTCGCTACGCGGGCGTCCTCCTCGCTCAAGAAGAAGTCGGATTTGGCCTCGCCGCCGATGCCTTTCCACAGCTTCGTCATCGGCTGGAGGGTCACGTTGAGCCAGACATCGGCCTTGTAGCCGCTGGTGAGTTGGGCTGAAGCAGCACGCGAAGCGAGATCTATGGCCATGGTCTAGTCCTTTCTAGCCGACGCTGTTCGTGGACGACAAGCGTTTTGCGAGGCAGCCCCTTCTCCGAGACCACCGACATCCCACCAGCCTCAGTCGCCGAGGACCAGTCACTGTCACCACTCTCCCAGTCATCGCGGACCAGCTACTCGCGAGGCCACTGGCCCCAGCCGTTCCGCCTGTTGCTGACTGCGTTCCGTCCGAGCCAGCCAGCCCAGTGCTGCCTGAGGGTGTCTGCCCAGGACCGTCCATGCTCGGAATACGGCAAGAGGCCACGTCGACGACCTCTCCGGGGTGGCCTGCATCTTGCGTGAGCTCCACGAGCATTCCATTTTTCGGGTGATGGGCGCTCTTAGCCCTCGAGCTGTCGCGGACGCGTGACGGCGTTGCGGGCGAGGGTGCAGACGGCGAGGCTTGCCGCACTGCAGAGGCGTCTTGGGCGAACATCTGCTGCAAGCCACCGGCTCCTTCGGGCCTCACTCATCGACTGCAGCGCAGAGGGGGCAGGCCGCAACGCCATGCGGCGCGTCCGAGCGATGGAGCTCAAGCATGGCCCGTGACACTGCAGCGAGACCACGCCGCACCTCACGCCGCTCTCCCTTGACCCGCGCGATCTTCATCCGATCGTAGGCTGTCGTTTGATGGCGCATCCAAGCGATCACGGCGGACTCGGCCCGCTTCTCGACCGGGATGCGCTCGGTGCGGGCCACCGTGCCGCTACCAACGGGCGTGGCGTGGGCCGCAACCAGCCCTGCGAGTCGCTTCGCCAGAGGTTGCCAGCGTGGATGGAAGCGGAGAAACGTGAGCACGGCTCGTTCGAATTCCACGACGTACTCGCTTTGGTCGCGTTCACGGCGCCGCGCGGCAGCCTCCGTGCGCTTCGCATAGGCTGGCGTTGCGCGTTCGGCCTCGAGCGCACGGCGCGCGTCATCGATATTGGCTCGCGGTGCCCAGACTCCCTGCGAGAAGGTCTTGCGCCCGCGCTTCTCGACCACACACCAGTTCGGGCCGGCAGCTTTGACTCGCCTCGTGAGACCTGCGTCCCCTGGCGGCAGGCAGTCCCACTCGAGGGGAGGCGTGAGTAGGGAGCCGTCCGGGGCTCGAAACTCTCGGGGATTCGCGGTGGGAGCGAGTACGATCGAATCGGGTCTGGCTTGTCGAGCGGAGCGAGGAAGCATTGGGCGGGGGAGTATTCCACACGCCGTCCTCGGACCCAATAGCGAGAGTCTCGCTCGCCCACTTGACCCCCTCCGCGTAGCTGGTACGAGCCAAGCAGCAACGGCCATGGCTCGGTGCTACTCTCGCAAGGTACATGGAAGCCCTGGGCGTCGTCGTGTTCAACCAGACCCATGCTGCCGAAAATGCCCTAGGCCCGTGGTACCTCATGGAGGCGAACGTTCGTAGCCTCCTCTCCGCACTCTCCTACCCGGTTGGCGCGCACCATCGCCCCGATGAACAAGAGACGATCGACCTCATCATCCGGATGTCGAAGGAGAACCGGCTCGGGGGAGCGGAGCGAATGGGTTACCCATTTCGATTCCCGGGGTCCGCATCAAGGCATCGAACAGCGGATCCCTCAAGCCAAGCGAGTACGGCCCTCCAACGCAGGCGGGAATGTCGTCGCGTTTCCGGTGTCGACTGGGCTTCATCATCAATATCAGAGGGTGGCGTGAGCGACGGACGATGAAGGGAACCAGCACAGGCTAGCCTCGATTGGTGGGTCCAGAGCCTGTCGGTGCCTATCTCAGACGGTATCCGAGGTGGATAGCAGGAAACACCTGCCAGCGCCTGGCGGTGAACGTAGCTTCGTCCAAGGTTACGTCCTTGGCGCTCAAGGCATAGCCGACGCCGATCCAGGGGGTGACGTAGAGTTCGTCGATCACGTTGACGCGGTAGCCCAGGTTCGTTCCGACGGTGTACGCTCGGTCCCGGTCGGCCAGCTTCTGGCCCTTGCGCTGCACCAGGACTCGAACCAACCCGCCGTCGATGCCGAGTACGAGCCCCTCCTGCTCCGCCAATGCAAACCACTGGAGCTTGGCCCCGTACCCGTCGAAGCTGACATCGAAGTCGGCGTTACCGTGGATGGCCTCGGGAATGGTCATGGCGAAGGCTCCTAGATCGAGCCGCCATCGCTGCCATCCAAGGCCCACGTGCAGCGAGTATCCGTCGAGCGCGTAGGCGATGGGATCCAGCTCGACGTCGGCGTGATACCCGGATGCGGGGGCTTGTGCCCAGCCCTCGGTGGATAGGGCCAGACTGACGGATATGGGGGCTAGACTGGACAGCCAGTGCCTCAGGACCATGGGCGAGCTCC
>CAYRKE010000361.1:0-6588 GCA_964424695.1 uncultured Polyangiaceae bacterium | reverse complement strand
AGCATCGGGGGACCCGAGGACACGCGGATGTCCGCGAGGTCGCCCAAAGGGACCCGCGTTGCCTCGGCTTCCCGCGTGGGGCCGCCGCTCCCCCCTGAAGTGCCCATCGTACCCATTGGACTCGTGGTGGAGCCATCGGAGGAGGAGCCCCCAGCCCGGAGCGGAATGAGCACGCCCTTCAGCTTCTCCGGACTCGATCGAAAATCCTCCTTGTACCGGACGTTGACCGTGAATCGGCTCCTCCCCTCGACGGTTGTCGTGAGGACCTCGCCTCCCACTGCGGTCTCCAGAGCTCCATTGACGTCGGCGACATTCAACCCATAGCGGGCAAGCTCGGCACGATTGGGAAGCACATCGACGTAGGTTCCTCCCAGGGAGCGCTCGTAGAGGACGCTCCGGGTTCCTGGCACACCGCGAAGCACCGACTCGAGCATGGATCCGGCTCGCTCGATCCCGTCAAGCTCGGTACCGAACACCTTCACGCCGACGGGCGTACGCACGCCGGTCGTCAGCATGTCGACTCTGGCCTTGATGGGCATGGTCCAAGCATTGGTCCACCCCGGAAGCTGCATGCCGGAGTTGATCTTCTCGATGAGCTCTTCCCACGTTTGGTCGCGTTCCTCGGGCCAGAGCCTCGAGAGGGCTGGTCTGACGAAACCCGGACTCCAACCGGAATACCAACGCTCCTCATGAACCTTGGGCCACTCCTCGCGGGGCTTCAGCTGCACCACGGTCTCCACCATCGACAGCGGTGCCGGATCCGTCGGGGTCTCCGCACGCCCCACCTTGCCGAACACCGTCTTCACCTCTGGGAAAGAGCGAAGGATCTGATCCTGACGCGTTAGCTGACGCTTCGCCTCCTCGATCGAAATGCCCGGGAGCGTCGTCGGCATATACAAGATGTCCCCTTCGTTAAGCGGGGGCATAAACTCAGCACCCAGCTTCAAGAAGGGCGGAATCGCCGAAAGAACCGCGAACAGTCCGATGGCCAGCGTCGTCACCGGTCGCCGGAGCGCGACGTAGACGAAGGGCTCGTAGATCCGAATGATGAATCGCGATACCGGGTGATCCTTCTCATGGCGAATCTTGCCTCGAATCAGGAGGTCACGGATGGCCGGGGCAAAGGTCACACTCAGCAGCGCCGCTGACAACATCACGAAGGTTTTGGTGTACGCGAGCGGCTTGAAGAGGCGCCCCGCCTGGCCATTGAGCCCAAAGACCGGAATGAAGGAGATGGCGATGATGAGAAGAGAAGAGACGATCGCGGGCGTTACTTCCTTCGCCGCCTCACCGAGGAGCCTGGCTCGCTCTCTGATTCCCAGATCGCTCGGCGCGTTCTCCAGCTTCTTGTGCGCCGCCTCGATCATGACAATTTCGGCATCGACGGTGGCGCCGATGGCGATCGCGATCCCACCGAGGCTCATGATGGTCGCAGGGACGTCGAATATGTACATCGGGATGAACGCCATCAGTACCGCTAGCGGCAGGCTGACGATTGGGAGCAGGGCGCTCCGAAAGTGAAGCAAGAAGAGCATGATGGTGAGGCTCACCATCACCATCTCCTCGACGAGGGCGTGCTTCAGCGTACCGATGGCGCGCTGAATGAGCGAGGAGCGGTCGTAAGTGGGAACGACCTCGACGCCGGCAGGAAGTCCGCCGCGGATCTCCTCGAGCTTCGCCTTCACCCGTTCGATGACCTCGTAGGCGTTCTCTCCGTAGCGCGCAATGACGATGGCCCCCACCGCCTCCCCCTTGCCGTCGAGTTCGGCAAGGCCACGCCGGATCTCGGGTCCATACTGGACGGTCCCGACATCCTTGACACGTACCGGGGTTCCATTCGTGGCGCGAATCACTGCATTCCCGACGTCCGCAAGGCTATTGACGTAACCACGGCCACGAATGAAGTACTCTCGCCCACTGAGCTCGAGCAGGCGTCCGCCGACTTCACTGTTCGACTGTCTCACGGCATCGGCCACGTCGCTGATCCCGAGGCCGTAGGCACGCAGGCGTTCGGGATCGACCGTAACCTGGTACTGCTTCTCGTACCCTCCGACGCTTGCCACCTGGGCAACGCCAGGGACGCTCTCGAGGGCGTAACGGAGACTATAGTCCTGGAGTGTCCTGAGCTCTGCGAGGTCGTGCTTGCCAGACTTGTCCACCAACGCGTATTCGAACACCCACCCGATCCCCGTGGCATCGGGGCCGAGCTCGGTCATCGCGTCCGAAGGGAGTCGGGCTTGAATGCGGCTCATGGTCTCGTTGACCCGGGAACGCGCCCAGTAGAGGTCCGTTCCCTCATCGAAGAGGACATAGACAAAGGACATTCCGAACATCGAATAGCCTCGAACCGCCGCAACCTTGGGAGCTGCAAGCAGGCTACTCGCAATCGGGTACGTGATTTGATCCTCTACCAGTGTCGGTGACCGTCCCTTCCACTCGGTAAAGAGAATCACCTGGGGATCCGACAGGTCAGGGATCGCGTCGAGTTTCATGCGCCGCATTGCGGCGATCGCGCCGATCGCCACCGCCACATAGGCCAAGATGACGAGGTATCGGTGCTTTGCGCAGAGGTCAATCAGCTTACCGACCATATGGCGTGTTCCCCGGTTTCATTGGAGCCGTTCCGATCAGTGTTTGTGCTCGGATGAAGGGGAACGAGTGCCGCTTTCCCCGACCGTGGGGCGAGCCTGATCGGGAGCGGCTCGGGAGAGCGACGCCCGCAGGCGGCTCTCGGAGTCGATCAGAAACGCCGCCCCCGACACCACCGACTCGCCGGGCTCGACACCGGTGGTGACCTCGTAGCCGCCGTCGACCTCGCGTCCGACGTCCACGACACGAGGGGAAAAGTGCCCGGGCTGTTCTTCCACGAACACGTAGCGGTCCGTGCCGGTATCGATCAAGGCATCAGTAGGAATGACGACCAACGTCGACTGCGCGGTCGCAAACTCCACGATGCCGTACTCACCGGGAAGTAGGCGAAGCTTCTCGTTCTTGAGCGTCATCCGAACGCGCGTGGTGCGGGCCTGCTCGTTGACCCGCGGGTAGATGAGATCGGCCGTCACTTCGATGGACTCGGCACGCGTGCTGGGCCGAAACGTCCCCTTCGTCCCGACTTTCACGCTGGTGGCCGCATTCTGGAAGAGATCGGCCACGACGTACACCCGGGACAGGTCTACGATCTCGTAGAGAACCATTTCTGGGGTGACGAACGACCCGAGCACGACGTTCTTCGTCGTGACGTACCCACCGATCGGAGCAGTGACGTCGGTGGTGCGGAGAGGCTGACGCTGAGCGATGACCTGGTCAGCGAGGCGCCCGGAGATACCGAGGAGCTCCAGCTTCCGCCGAGCCCCAGCTGGTCGCTGCTCGGCGCCGCCATCTTCCTGGAGAGCGGGCCAGTTTTGCAGAGCCAGAAGCTCGCTCTGGGCCTGATAGATCTCTGGACTGTAGACGGACACCAAGCGCTGCCCAGGGCTCACCCGCACCCCCGTCTGTCCGACTGCAATCCCCTCGACGAACCCAGCAGCGCGAACATGCACCTCAGCGGCAGTGTGCTCAGGGGCTTCGACAACGGCCGGTGCTCGAACTCCGATGGCCGCGCTGCGCTGCTCGGCCAGGGTGGTCCGCACGCCGATGGCTTGGATCCGGTCCAGCGAGAGCCCAAGCGACGTCACCCCGCTCGGCGTCGTGTGCTCGGGGCGCGCCTCGTTGGCATGAGGAGCCTTCACCTCGACAAGATCCATCTTGCACTTCGGGCACCGTCCTTTGGTATCACTCACGACCTCAGGGTGCATGGGACAGGTATACTGCCCAACCTTGACCGAGCTCACTCGAGCCGGAGCCGCAGCCGCGGCGGGAGCACCGCTCGGGTTGCCGACACGGTCCCCCGAAACCTTCTCGAGGGTCATGTGGCAGATTGGACACTCGCCGGGTTGGCTGGAGACGATCTCGGGGTGCATCGGGCACTGGTAGAGCACCTGCAGTGCGCTGGCCTTCGTCGGCCACACGAAGACGTACCAGCTACCTCCGGCGACCGCGAAACTCATCACGAGTATGACCCAACGGACCATGGCCATCACCCGCGTCCCGCGAGGCGGTGGCTCGGGGGCGCCAGAGGGGAAAGACTCTTCGCTCATCGCACGGTTCCTTTCTCAGGCGAACCGGACCTTCCAACCGCCCAGCGAAGATCCGTGAGGGCGTGTTCGAGCTCGGCGCGCGCCGTCACGGCCTCGACCTCGGTGTTGACCAGCGCCGTTCGTGCCATCAGAAACTCGAGTAGCTCGGCACGGGAGCTCTCGTAGCCTGCCAGCGTCGCCTGCTCCAACCGTCGCTTTGCGGGAAGCGCAATGGATTCGATCGCGTGGAGGCGGACGGTCCTTGCCTCGACCTCTGCCGCCAGGGTGGCGACTTCTCGTGCAATCTGGGCGCGCGCGGCTTCCTCCTCGGCATCCGCCGCATCGACTTGCGCGCGCGCGGCGCGGCTCCGGGCTGCGGGTGCCCCCCAAAGCCAGGGCAGGGTGGTGGAGAGCGAGACCCCGAAGCCGTGTTCAGCCATGGACTCGGTCGGTGTGAAGTAATAGAGGCCAGCGCTCAGCATGGGAAGCTCAGCAATGCGGGACTCAGCGTCAGCGCCTGCCTGCGCCGCCTCGCGCTTCGCTCGCGCCACGCGGAGCTCGGGTCGCGCCGCCTCGGCTTCGACGAGCAGGCGACGGGTGTCCTCTCGCGCGTGGCTCGATGCCCAAGGAACGGGCGCCCCGAGCGGCGCGTTCGACGGCCGAAGGAGCAGCCCATTGACCCGTGCACGCGCAACCTCGATGCGGCTGCGCGCAGCGGCAAGCGCCGTCTCGATCATGGCGACTTCCCCTTCGGCCTTGGCCATCTCCGACAGCGACCCGAGCGTCGCGAGCCGCGCCCGCGCGTAGGTCATCACACGTTCAGCCGCCGCCCTGTGCCGTTCATGAATGCGGACGAGCTCGAAAGCCTCGACGTACTCGGTGAAAGCGTGTTCGACCTCGGCGGCTAGCAGGAGACGCTGCTCGACCGTCATGATGGCTTCGACGTTGGCGTCAAGCTCCGCCGCGCGGCGCCGGGCGTGTCGCACGCTTGCCGAAGGGAAATCCTGCTTGATACCCGCCATGATCATACCGGCGCGATCCACGGCATACGGTCGGGTGACGGGGACCTGCCACACCTGGACCTCGGCCATAGGGGGCGGCAAGCGAGCTTCCACGTCACCGTCGAGCGCCATCGCATGGGCCCGCAACCGCGAAGCCCGGAGCGCCGGGCTTCGCTCCGTGGCCATGCGAACAAGGAGCTCGCGAGTCACGGGACCGCGCAGGGCGTCTGTGTGGTCGACGGTGCCGACCAGGGGCGCTCCCCCTGTGGGTGCTGGTCGCTGTGCCCCCCGCACGCTGGAAGAGCTCTGCTGCGCGGCAACTGGCCGAGGGGCGACCACAAGCGCTGCCGCCGCCACAAGCACAGTGACCGCCCAGGGCACTGACATCCAGAGACGGCGCGCCACGCAGGCGGCTGGGATTCTCGCGACCGAGACCTTGCTCATGGATTGCTCCGCTCCATGACTAGGCACCACGCCCCAACGGCGTGACAGCATCCCTGGTGACGGGACAAAGCATTCCGAGCGTCAGGACCAGCCCAATGACCGATATCCGGACCCCGTCACGCTCCGGGTCGCTCGCGCCCATCAGGTCAACAGCCAGCACTCAGCTGGGGGACAAAGCCCATGATGAACCGAAGCTACGCACTCGCTCTGATCATTGCTGGACTCGTCGGGACCGCCTGCCAGAACACCAAGCCGGCCCCGACGGCAACAGACCCCGGATCTCCATCAGATACGTCCGCCGCGGCTCAGGACCAAGCCGCCCACACCGGTCACCCCGGCCTCCAGGAGAACGCCAAGTCTCAGGAATACACGTGCCCCATGCACCCGGAGATCCGACAGAGCGGGCCCGGCACCTGCCCCCAATGCAAGATGGACCTGGTCCCGACGAATCAGAAGTAGATGTCACTCAGGGGTCCCCTGCGACGGCCCCCAGAAACGGTATCCGTTCACGCCCTCCCTCCTGCCAGCACGCTGCGCGATCCACCTCGCACACCGCGTTGCGCCTGTGGGTCGGTGCTCACGTACCCACGTACGCTCCGCTCCGGTCCTCGGTGCGCCTCGTGGGCGAGGCGGCTTGCGCAGCGGGTATTCTGGGACCGTGAACGCATACCAGAAACGGTACCGGTTTGTGCATGGCTGCCATCCAATCGCAGACGCCGCGAAACACCCAGTAGGCCCTGATCACCCCGGCGTGGGTCACCACCAGATGATCCTCATGGGGCGATAGCTCGCCAAGGCACGCCTGTGATGGCTCCTGATACGCTCCTCCGCAGGACGATTGAAGAAATCGCGAAACACAAGGGCCTGCGATTCTACCAGAAGTTGGCGAGATCGGGTGAGTGTCACTCGATGTCCTGAAGGCCAAAGCGCGAGCCGTTGCCTGCAGACTCGCAGCGTGGGCGAAGAGGACAGTGACGGAAGCCATGCGGCCACTGCCGCTGGTCTCCGGGCTCATCGAGGACGCCTTC
>CAYRKE010000360.1:0-6590 GCA_964424695.1 uncultured Polyangiaceae bacterium | reverse complement strand
GCGTTCCTCTCGCGCAGCGTGAAAGCCTGGCTCGCAGATAGCTTGACCAGGGTCATGTGCTTCTCCTGCAAGTGGCATCGCGTCAGAGCTTCAACGGCCATCAGGAAAGAGAAGCCGACCTGGCGGCTCTTGGTGACCCATCGGAACCGGGCTGGATTCTGCAGGAAGTGGCGCTGGTACGACTCGAGTCGAATGGGCTCGTCGTCGTAGGACAGCAGACCTTCGACGAAGCCCCACTCGGTCCCAATCCAGGCCGCGTACTCGTCCTCGGTGCGCTTGACGATCCCGAGGGTCACGCCGCCTCCGGGTACGTCGCAATGTGCCTTGCCTTCGGCGTGAACAGAAGCCTGTATGGGCACATTCGCCAGCCACAGGGTTCGCCATGACCAGCTACGCCGAGACCGTCGCCCGTCCCCCACGCACCATGACCGACCAGGAGCTTGCCGCAGTCCTCCGCGCCTCTGGGGAGCACCGCGACGGCTGGCGCGACCACGTCATCATCAGCCTGGCCGCCGCCACAGGCCTGCGGGAGCACGAGATCCTCGCCCTCGACATTGGTGACATCTTCGACACTGATGGTCGCGCCCGCCGACACATCGTCCTGCGAGTCTTCAAGCGGAGCGCCGCCGAGCCAGCACCCCAGGAGGTCGTGCTCTCGGAGAAGGTGCGGGCGAAGCTCAACCGGCTCTACCAGCTTCGACAGAAGAGCGGCCCCCTTCAGAGCGATGATCCCATCTTCATCAGCCGACGCGGGACCCGACTCTCCGCGCGCCAGCTCCGCCACGCCTTCCACCAATGGCAGGAGCGTGCGGGGCTCGACCGGCGCTTCAGCTTTCATAGTACGCGTCATCGCGCCTGTTCGACGATCTACCGACGCACCAAGGACATCCGTCTGACGCAGCGGTTCGCGCGGCACAAGTCGATCACCACGACGGCGATCTACACCCATCCCTCCGACGACGAGCTCGTCCGCGCCGTCCAGGAGCTGCCCTGCTGAAGTGAGCGCGGAACTGAACGAGCCCTCATTGAGCAGCGCTCGGGACCCCTTGCTCAGTTTCTGAGGCGCCTCGGAGGGGGGCTTGCTCAGTTCCTGAGTCACTTGCACTCTCGAATCGAACATGCCCCCTTGCTCAGTTTTCTGAGAGGGTGTGTTCGAATACGTCCGACCGCGTGGCCGTGTTCCTTGCTCACTTCGGGAAATGGGGGTCTGTTCTGAAATCTGGGGCTGCTCAGTTTCCCGGAATTGTCCCGGTCGAAATGCCCCCCAGGCACTGCGGCGGGGCTGCGCCGAGCCACGAAAATCGGACCCTCCCCCCCACCTTGCGGCAGGTTGTAGGCATGTGCCGGCCCATGCCGGCGTCGACACCGCAAGGGAGGCAGCCGAGGGCGAGGCGACCGACAGTGCGGAGGGCGCCACCGAGGCGGCCGGCAGCGAGGCGAAGGGAGCGCCGCGCTTGGGAAAGCGGCCATTGGGCTCCGCGTCCTGGGGCTGGATTGGCCCCCAGAAGTCCCGCGGTTCAGCGTGCGAAATCGCGGCAAATGGCCGCGTTTCTCTCAAAGCGGCGGTTCGTGGGCGGGGTGTTCGGATATCGAAGTTGCTCAGTCCGACGTCGAAACGCGCCCACGAGCGTCGTGGCCACTGTCGCCGCGCTGGTGGCGTCCGTCCGTGCCCGGCGCTCATGGCTCGTCTTCCTCGTCAGCGACGCGCTGTGGCGCAACGTCGGCGGAATGGGCGGGATCCAGGTGCCGCTCGAGCTCCTCGACGGCGCGAAGGAGCCTCACTTCGAGCAGCGTCTCGTCGTCTGCGTCGACGGCGTCCAGCTGCTCACAGAGCTCTCGGGCCAGCACGAGCACGGCGCTCAGTTCAGCGTTCGATAGCCGGGCGCTCACTTTGACCCCCTCTTCGGAGAGCAACGCCTCGTATTCATGCGGTTTTCTGGCGCAAGCATCGCTGAAGGACGGTGGGGCGTCAGGGGACATAGCCGCGGCGCGAGGCTCCTCAAACTGAGCAACAACGCCGCTGTTCGATTCGACGAGAGCGTTCGGTTTCGGTCGCGGCAGGGAGCCGTAGACTGCGCCGGTCAACGCCGGATCGTCGCGCCGCTCCTGGAGCATCCGTGCGTAGCGCTGCTGGATGCTCTCGAGCGAGAGCGCCGAGTGGAGCTCTTGGCGGGAGTCGGCGCCGCCGAGGATGAACTCCTTGAGCCGCACGAAGGTGTTCACGTCGGACGGGTTGTCCTGACGGACCCGGCCTTCCTTGAGTGCCTTCTCGAAGCCCAGCAGGAACCCATCGATCAGCCGCACGACGTCGTCCTTACCGACCGCGATCGCTTCGGCTCGCTTCTCGATGAGCTTGTCCTCCACCCGAAGCGCCAATCGCATCTTCGCCTCGTCGCGACGGCGAAGGCAGTTGTGGCGCTTCACGTAGGCCGCCACGTAGCTCACAGCCACGCCGTAGCGCTCCGCCAGCTCTCGGTACGAGGGGTACCGTGTCGTGGCCGCGCCGTCCGGCGTTTGCACGACCTCGCCGAACACCAGGAACCGATCGAGCTCCTCGAGCGAGATGACCGGAGCCTCAGCCTTCCGCGGTCGACCCGGGCGACGGCGGGGGTTGTTCGGGACCGGAACCTCGTCGGACGACAGCGCCACGCCGTCCTCCGTAGCCGCCATGATCCCCGTAGCCGCCGTGATCTCGCCTCCCGCTTCGGGGTCCGCTCCGGGGTCCGCCCCGGGATCCGCTCCCGCCGTCGACCCAGTTCCCCAGGGGGTATCCGCAGCAGGCGCGGGCTTCGGTGACCCACCCGCGAGCGTCCTCGGAGGTAGAGGCTTGCCAGCCTGGAACGCCTCTCGCCGGGCCTGAGCGTTCATCTTGGTCGCATAGCTGCCGATGAGACCCGGTGACACGCCGTAGCGCTTGGCAACGTCCCGCTGGGTGGGCCAGACACGGACCTCGACACCGTCAGGGCCTTCGACGAGCTCGCCCTCAACGAGGAGGCGATCGACCTCGTCGTAGGGCATCTTCGGACCCTGGAACTTTGGGGGACGGCCGAGTGTTGGTGGGGATGGTTCAGTCGACATGCTTCACCTCCATCAGAGCCGGGCAGCACCGCCGACAGGGGACACATGAACCATCGCCCTCAGACGTTTCATCGCTCGGCTCCGCTGTCGCTTGAGGCGCTGGTAGGTGCGTTCCCGTTCGGCATCGTCGTCAGGGCCGGTCCGCTCGACGTAGCTCCGGAGGAGTTCCCGACGTAGGACTGTCGCCTCGACTGCCTCGAGGTTTCGCGGCGGCATCCCCTGGGCAACAGCCCGTTCGAGCAGGAGCGCGAGGTCGAGGAAGGTGTCATTCTGGCTGCCTGGGTGCTGTCGCTGCATATGCTCAGAGCTCCTCACATCGAGCTCGGTAGCGTCGCACCGAGGGAAGCCCTCCTCCCGCTCCTTGCGCAGGAAGGCGAAGACCTGACGCTCTGTGCTCTGCCTCAGACGCATCGGCAACCGATCGAGGTGAAGCGGAACCTCACCGATGGCAGCCAGGAACGCCGTGACCACCACCTGGTCGAGCTCCTCGGCTGACAAGGTCGTCGTGACGAGGCGGTGCCGAAGGCGACTCAGCATTGGGTAGTAGGCGAGGAGAAGCGCAGAGGTCCAGAGCGAGCCACCGGTCATCCGAAGCTCCTCGATCAGGGCTCGACTCAGCGACTCTCGCTCCGGATACGCCTCTTCGGTCTCACAAGCGAGCGCTGCCAGGACGGAGCCGAGGCTCTCATACGGTCGAAACGCAGGGCGCCTGGCAGCCGCCTCACGGAAGCTGCCAGATGCGACCGCGAGCGTCTCCCGCCGAACGCGCTCGATCATGCGACGGAAGCTGTTCATCGTTCCCTCCGCGTCCACCACTCACGCAGCAAGTCGAGGAAGTCGTCGAGCCGCAGAGTGACCAGTGGTTCGGCATGATCATCCTTGCAGACCGCAATGGGCCAACGCCCCGGCGGGCAGTTGGTGATCGCCTGGCGCATGGCAGCTCGGACGTTCGTGCGGTGGTGGTGCTTCGCCTCGATGAAGAAGCACGGGACTTCCACGTCCGCAGCCTCCTCACCCGAGCGGCACTGGAGCCCTCGACGCACGACGGCTCCGGGCATCGCTTCGCGGAACTGGTGCACGAGGGCACGCTCAAATTGAGCCCCTTTCCTGCGGGAGTGCGCGCCACTCATGGTGCGTCCTCCGCGAAGTACACCGGGACTCCGTGCTCCCTGGCGAACTGAATCTCGCGCTGCATCCCTGGACTGATGACCGCTCCGAAGATCCGCACCTCGTCACAAGTTGCGACCAGCTCCAGGCACAGCGATAGCGCCAGGTCCCGCTCGCACTCCTCGTCGATGAACTCCGGAAGGTAGAGCTGCGGCGCGATAGGAACCAGCCCCGCCATCGCCAGCGCTCGGCAGTGGCGTCGGATGCACTCGCAGTTCTCGGGCGGGTTGTTTGAGTACGGATGGCAGACGTAGACGCGACGCCCACGCTTGGTGCTCTTCGGCTGTCGCCGGCGCCGCACGAGCTCCGCAGCAACGTAGTGTAGCCCGTCGAGCACCTCCTCGAAGGCCTCGGTTGGGTAGTCACGTCCGTCGTCGACATGCCACGGCCCGTACTGCCTCCGACCCACCTCGAGCCGCTCGAGCAGCGCGTTCAGGATCTCGTACTCATCGTCCTCAAGACCCAAGATCCGCTCCCCCAGCAGCATTGCCTCCGAGAGCCGCTCGGCGACCGCGAACGAGCAGTGCGCGTCCGCGAGCGCTCGGTGTGGCTTCGGTCGTTCGAGCCCGGCGTAGGCCGCCACCTCGTCGAGCGACACACTGGGGACGTCGCCCGCCATGACCAGCGGCCACGCGAGGCTGGCGGTGTCGAGCCGGTGGTAATCGACGTGTGGCACCGGGAGCCCCGCCCGACGGAAGCCAGCTTCGAGGAACGCCCAGTCGAACCCGACGTTGTGTCCCCCGAGCATGGCGCCCTCGATGAGCGGAGCGACCGCGAGCAAGACCTCGCGGAGTGGCAACGCCTCCTTCCACTCGGCTTTATTGAACCCACAGACGCTCAGCGCCTCGAGATCGGCATCCGCGAGCCGCTCGGGGGCGACGAGAGCAGAGTACTCCGAGAGCACCGTCATCGTCTCGACGTCGACCTGCACCACCGCGACCTCGAGCAGCTCGTGCCGATTGGGATCGAGTCCCGTGGTCTCGACGTCCACGAACGCGACGATGTTCTTCTCTGCCGGAGTCCCCGGCTGCGGCACCTTGCCGGACATCACGCCACCTCCTTTGCGTAGAAGCGCGGAGATTGGGTCTTCTTGGCGTGAGCCTCGAGCTCAGCCTTGAGGAGCGACACCCGGGGCTTCTCCAGCGTCCTACCGAGCGACTTCAGCAAGGCATCGAGCGCCTTCTTGTCGATCGTCCCGAGCCTCTCGAGCAGCGCGTCGCGACCAAGGCCGGTCACATCGGCGAGCAGCGACAACGTGGGCTCGAGCGGATAGTCAAGACTGGTCGCCGTGAACATCCGGTATCGCATTCCGCCGAGGACCAGCTCGTCCTGGTGCTTGAGGTGCGTCTTCAGGATCCCCTCGAGCTCTTCCTTCCGTGCGTAGAGTACCTTCGCCAGGCGAGCGACCTCCTCACGCTCGCGAGCTACGGCCTCCAGATCGGCGAGGTCTTCACACAGGAACTCGCGGTTGCCCTGCAGGGCCTCGGCGTACGCCGGGCAGTCTTTCCGGTGGTCGCAGTACGAACAGTTGGAGTTCAGGCGCGCCGGATACTCGTTCGCGGTCTCCGTCTGCCGCCCGAGCGTCTCGACATAGGCGAGTGCGTCGGCGAGCTGCTCCTCGGTGCGCGTCGTCTCCTGACGCGCGCCGTGACGCAGCATCCAGAACGTGAGCTTCACCTTCTTCGCCCAGGGCCAGAGGCGCTGCGCGGCGATGTGATACAGGCTCATCTGCAGCGACGAGTCGACCTCGTCGCGCGTGAAGAGCATGTGGTTCGACTTGTAATCGATCACTTCCACCGTCTCGTCGTCGACCCAGTCGACGCGATCGATGAACCCAAGCACCGTGAACGGGCCCACCGGCAGCCGGAACTCCTTCTCCAGTGCAAGCACGTCGCGGTGGTCGACGATGCCCTGGTTACGAATGAAGTCCCGCAAGATCTTCGTTCCCTCCTCGAAGACCTCGATCCCCGAGAGCCCCTCTGCTGTCCAGGCCTCGCGGAAGAAGTGCAGCGCTCGGTCCTCGGAGAGAGGCCCGGTGAGCTCGTCGTCAATGACCTCCTTCAGGAGCCCCTCGAGCGCGGCGTGGATGGCCTTGCCGAAGCGCAGGGGAAGCCCCGGTTCGGCCTTCTGCTTGTCGATGTAATGCACGCGATAGCTGAACGGACATTGCTCAAAACGTGAGATTCGGCTGTAACTCAGGTGCTGGTTGCGAAACGGTTCTGGACTCATGAGCGCTCCTCGACGGGGCGCTCCGGGCGCTCTGGTTTGGGTGACTTGTGGAACGCGACGACGCGCGCTCCGGGAAAGACCGACATGACGCGCGCAAGCGTCGCGACGTGTTCGGG
>CAYRKE010000359.1:0-6635 GCA_964424695.1 uncultured Polyangiaceae bacterium | reverse complement strand
TGCAAGGGACCCACGCGATTTCTCGCGGGATAGGATTCAGTTTTCAAGGACCGAGGGAGGCGAACTCCCGTTTTCGGGGGCGCAATCTTGCAACCTTTGTTTCTTACTGTCAAGCTCTTTTTTTGATTCGTCTCGGCTGCCTCGTGGGCACCGGCCGACGGATCTGAAAGTCCGCAGACGGTAAGAAGCTTGGGTTATTAGAGGTCGTCCACCGGAACCCGCGAGTTGTAGCTCGCTGGCTCGTGTCCCCGTCGGTCAGCGCCGTCGGGGAGCGGGTTTATGAACCCGGGAGCTTCCCCTTGCAAGATTTTTTGGCGCCCCGGGGAGCTTTTGTGTGCAACAGATTGAAATGACTAGTTTATTAGCTCTTCGATTGGCTCGGGGATCACTGCACATGCGTGCGGTTCCGTGAAAAATGCGTGTCCCCAAGGCCCGGTGACCGCTCCAGCCACGCCAGGACCAATCGTCCGTGTTTACGAGATGTTATGCCGCCTTAAGCTTCTGGCGGTGCCGCCAGGTTCCCGCGTCCCTCGGAATGCCGGCGTTTTTCGTCTCCGCTCTGCCGGCGCTGACTTCTCTCCATGTGCATCCAGCAGGGTTGCCAGGAGGCTCCTGGGTCTGCTTAGTGGAACCGACCGCGAGACCTATTGAATCTTGCCCAATCCGCGGACGGCGTTGGCTGGGCGCGATGCCATGCTGGCGGCCCCTTGGGCACGCCGGAGTCTCTCGTTCTGTCATCGCCGAAGAGCAGCCACGTTGTCGGCGTACCAACGCCCCCAGGGCTCGCGAACCAGCGTCAGCTCGGCTCCGCTCGGCACACGAACCCGGTACCCAAACTCTCGTTCGGACAAGGAGCCCTCGGCGCATCTTCCCAGAATTTCCAGGGTCAGCCATTCGCCGTCTCCCCACAAACCGATGGGGCGGTGGGATCTCCGGTCGGCGTTCACGTCAACCCTGACCCACTCGTCGAGCAAGTCATCGGAATCCGCAGTTCGCTCCAGCCCTGCCTCTGCGCAGATTTCTCGCGTCGCCTCGGACAGTGCGCGACGGGAAACCTGAAAGGCGTGCCGCGGCAGCCTCATCACAATTGCGTAGCCTTCGCTCAGGCATATCACGCCGTATGTTGCGTTCGTGGCCCGTACGATGAGCTCGCGAAGCCGCCCGGAGACTCCGATCCCCTGTTGTCGTGCCTCGAAGGCTTGCACCGCCAACCGGAGCTCGGCCGCGGCTATCTTCGTCTCAAAGGGGTCGACTGTCCCCGAGTAGTCGACGGTCTCGCCTTCTTGATCCACCAACGCGGCGGCCGATGCGTCTGTCGCCTCGCAGAGTCGCATCAGAATCGCACTGAACGTCGAAGCGGCCTGATCCCGGGGGCCGATGCTGCGACTGACGGTCATTGACCGACCTTGATCTGACCCACGATGTCCAGGGCGGCCCTGGCTGACTCGACCTTGGAGCGCCCCCTGAGGCGTTGCAGAAGTTGATCCTGAGCCTGCTTCGCGCGCAGCTCGATGACATCCTGTGTCACCGCGCTGCGCGTCTGCTCCAGCGGAATCGAGTGTGCGGGGGTCCGCTCGAGAAGCAGAATGACGTGATAGCCAAACGAGGTCTCGACGACTGGACTCAGTTCCCCTGGCGTCGTCAGCGCGTTCGCCGCTCTTGCATACGGTTCCACGAGCTTGCCAGGTCGCGCCCCGGGGGCCGGAGCCTTGCTCGGAACCACGGTTCCGTCGACAGCTGTTGCGGGGAGTTCCTGAGCGACCAGTTCGAGCCCCTCGGAATCGAACGCTCTGGCAGCAGCAATGAAGTCGTCTGGATCGGCAATCCCTCGAAGCGTGTCTCGAAGCCGCGACGCCAGCGATCTCGCCTTGGCCCGCTCTCCGTCCTTCTTCACTCGAATCACGGCGTGAACGGTCTTGGCTGCCGCTGGACGGTCAAACTCCCACCACCGCCGCGCTACCTGCTCGGAGACCTCGGCGTCGGTCGGTGCTCCTTTGGCACGCTCGTCGGCTTGGAGTCGCTCCAAGACCAACCGCGCCAGTACGGTCCGTTCCACACTGCGAATGGATTCCACGGGGGCTTCGCGACGGGCGAGCGCGGCGAAGCGGGCGTCCTCCGATACTATGGCAAGGGCGTCTTCGGTCGACAGCCGTTGAGCTGCGGCCACGCGACCAATGGTCTTCGCCGTGAGCCCAAGGTCGCCAACGCGGGCCACGATACCGTCCCCCAACCTGGCAACCACCCGTTCGGAACGCCCCGCCGGTGCGCAGGCAGAACAGGCAAGAGCGGCAACAGTCACGAGCACCCCGGCCATCGGTGTCAGACCTCCCACCGGGGCTCTCGCTCGCAATGATCGACCGACTCTCATCAGAACCGAGGTCCCCTGCTAGGGCGCATCAAGTCACTGCAGGCGCGCAGAAGTAGTGCTCCCACGACCATCCAGTACAGAGCCTGGAGATCCTGAGCTGCGCCGAGCGAGCGCGCTCCCGCAATGAATGACGCGGTTGCGCCAATCAGCGCCACAACACCCAGGCCTTCAACTAGCCACGTCACTTCCTACAGATTGTTGCGCTGCGCGAGGAGAAGCAAGAGGGACTGCAGCCTCGGCTCCACCGCCGCATACCTGCCCGCGGGTGGGGTGCGCGCTCGGCATCCGATAGCCCCTGATGACCGCGCCCGCGATGTCGCAGGCGAGCCCTTCAGACGGCCAGAATCCGAACAAGAAGGCCCGCGAGAGCCACCAGCACGAGAAGGGATAGGGCTCGGCTCGCCCCCAATAGGCGCTCACGCCCTGAACCCCAGCTCCAGGTGTGGCTCGCAAATCTGCCCAACTGCGCCCCAACGAGGAGGATCCAGCTGGCACAGGCGATTGCCACGAGATGGGCGAGAACGCCGACCGCTGGCCGTTCAACCATCCAAACCGTCAGCATGACGGTCGCGGCGCATATCCCGGCGAGGACGAAATAGAGGAGCGCCCTCTTCGGGGTACGCCTGCGCGCCGCAAGGGGTACCCCTGAGACAACGCGGGGATCCTCTTCTGGGATCGAGGAGGCATTCCGTCCCCCCCCCCAGCCCAGCGCACAAAGGAGCCAGCCGACACTCCCAAACGCCGCCTGAAGCGGCTCTACCAGGCGCATTCGCTCCGCCCCAAGCAGCACCCACGTGGTGCCGGCCAGTGCGAAGAACCCGAGTACGCCGCCGAAACCCGAGTTGTCTTCGCGAACCGTATTCCGAACCCCCCCCCACAACAACACCCCTAGGGCACCCGCACACGACACCCAGGCCGGCAGGGGCCCCCCCGCAAGTACCACCGGGTACGCCAGTGTCGCACCCCAGGCATACGACCCTGGAAGAATGATATTGAGGCGCCTCGCCCAGCTCATGGCTCGAGCGCGCGGCGAAGCGCTGCCCGCGCGCTCGGCACCAACGGGCCAGGACCTTCGAACCGCCGCCAATGGCCCGGCCGTGTGCGTCGAACCGGTGGAACCGCGAGCGGTCAAGCGTAGCTCTCGACCAAACTCAGAAAGGTGAGAACAGGGTGCCCGGTGCCGCCTTTGGCGTACATGCCCTTCGCCTGGTCGGCGAACGCCGGGCCAGCAATGTCGCAGTGGACCCACGGAACGTCACCAACGAACTCCTTGAGGAACAGCGCGGCGGTGATGGATCCCCCCCAACGGTCACCTACGTGTTTCATGTCCGCCACGTCGCTCTTCAGCTGTTCGCTGAGCTCCGGCAGGAGCGGCATCTGCCAGAAGCTCTCGCCCGCGGCTGATGCGGCAGCTCGCATGGAGTCGGCAAGCTCGCTCTGCGCGGTGTAGAAAGCCGAGCAGCACTTACCGAGGGCAACCACGCAGGCTCCGGTGAGGGTTGCAGCATCGACAAGGACGTCGGGCTTCAACTTCGACGCATAGGTGAGCGCGTCAGCCAGTACGAGGCGCCCCTCCGCGTCGGTGTTGATGATCTCGACCGTCTTGCCATCCAGAGAAGGCAGGATGTCCCCTGGACGATAGGCTGCACCATCCGGCAGATTCTCTGCTGCACCGATAATGCCGTGAACTTCGACGTCGGGCTGTACGTCGGCGACGGCAGCCATGAGCCCCAGCACAGCGGCAGCTCCGGCCATATCCGACTTCATTTCCCACATTCCAGCCGGCGGCTTGATACACAACCCTCCCGAGTCAAACGTCAGCCCCTTCCCGACGAACACGAGGCGCTTGCGGCCGCGGCGAACCGTGGAAGGCGCGTATGTCATGTGGATGAAGCGCGGCTCGTTCGTGCTCCCCTGCCCGACTGCGTAGTGCAGGTGCAGGCCTGCGTCCTTGATGCCCTTCTTGTCCAACACCTTGATCTTGAGCCTCGCGCGTCGAGCCAAATCCTTCGCCCGATCCGCCAGAGCGGCTGGAGTCAGCTCGTTCGGAGGCTCGTTGACGGCATCTCGAGCAGCGCATACGGCGTGACCCACCGCCTCGCCGAGGGCGAGCGCGTCCTTCTCCTCGGAGCTGAGCCGCCCCCGCTTGTGTACGGTGACCTTCGCAAGTTCGACAACCGGCGCGCGGTCCCCGGTGCGGTACTTGGTAAAGCGATACGCCCCCAGAACCACACCCTCACCGATGGCGCGCATCGCGCGACCACCGACGCCATCCGGCAAAACGACCGCGACGGACTTGGCGTCATGCCCCACGCTCTCCCGGACTCCGACGGCTACCGCCCGACGCAACGCCGTTTCGTCAAGTGCATCTTCGGTTCCCATTCCGACCAGTATGATCCGACCCGCGGGAAGCTGGCCGAGCGTGGGGACGTCGAGCACCTGGTCAATGGAAGCCTGAAACTTGGATTGTTGAACCAGGTTGAAGAGATGCCCCTCCAGTGGCGCGTCGATTTCCTCGAGGCGAACGTTCTCAGCAAACTCTCCCTTGTGAACCGGCACAATGAGCGCATCGCTTTGCTTCTCACTGGCGTCAGCAGCCGACAGACTGATGGATATGGGCATCCGGGCGCTCCTCGTCGCGCTTGGGTTGGTGCGAGCGGCGCGAGACGCGCAAAACACCCGCGGGCTTCATATTGTCACGGCAGGGGTAGCTGGCAACCTCGTGAGATGCAAGCGTACTCGTCGCGACACACGCGGCTGGAGCCGAATCCGGCTGGACTCCCGCTGGCGTCCAGCCCCGAACCGACGAGAGAGACTGGCCAGCGCGGACGCGTGCGCAGCCCCGTCCCAAGGGAGTTCGAGGGGTTCGGTCACGCCGCGTGAGGGAACTGGCCGCCACCCGTGTTGCTCAGTCCGCGAGTCTGGAAGCAGGACTTTCGATCCGGGCAGATCACCGTCGCTCAAAAAGTCGACGATGCATCGCGCCCAAGAGTGCGACCAAGGCGCCGTAGGCCGGAACTAGTGGGTGGTGCTCACCGATCAGCGCTCTCGTCGCCGATCGGTCGAAAGCAACGATTTCCCGCTACTCGCACGATCCATCGTACCCGAGCGCCCAACGGGTCGCGACCGGCGCCGGCCTCCCGTGAATGCCTCGGTAGGGAGCGAGGAGTCCCTTGTCGAAGCCCCGATGCCGAAAGGTGCTCCCAGAATCGGCGCGCCCCAACCCCGCCCCGTGCGTTCGATGACGCAAGTGGTCGCCAGAAGGCCTACAGTCCCGCTGTCCCGTGGACTTGGCCAGAAAAGGTAACACGATACACCAATGTAGGAGTCCTGTCCGCCCCCCCCAGTCAACCAGCCGTAACGAGCCCTCGCCATCCGAGTGGAAATCGCTCTATCCTTCACGGCATGCTGGTGTCCTCGAAGTACTCGGCGTGCCTTGGCGTTTCGGCTTGCCTGGGTAGTTTGGTAATGCTCTCTGGCAATGGCGCGCTGGCGCAACCGGTTCTGAGGGAGCTGTCGACAGGCAGAGCGTCGATTTCGCCGACCGGGGGATTCCTCGACCAGACGTCGAGCGACTCGCGCGGGCTGCGACTGCAAGCCCAGGCTCCATACAGCCCTCCGCCATATGGCAACGGCGCGTATGCTGCTCCCCCACCGCCCCAGCGGCCCGAGGGGTCCGGGGTCGAAGTGCCGGACTTCTCGATCCGCATCGACCCATTCAACTGGCTCCTCGAAGGGCGCCTCGGGCTCGAACTCGAGGTGGAGCTCACCAGTTTCCTCACCGTGGAGATGGTGCCCGTCTTCGTTGCAAGCGAACAGCCACCCTCGCTGAACCTTGGAGGAATTCCCGACACCCTTCACCAACGCTCGAACGGACTTGGCGCAATGTCGGGCGCTTCGGCAGGGCTCGGTTTCTGGCTCGAAGGTGACACCCTCGAGGGCACCGTCATCAGGGCGATCATCACCAACTACGCCTACACCTATGCTGCGGAGGATGACGCGGGTACGATCGACGAAGTCAGCCACACCGAGCGGCAACTCTACGGGATGATTGGCTCCCACGCCCGGTGGAAGGCGTTCACCATCGCTGGCGGGATCGGGCTTGGCGTCGAGCTGAACAAGCAGAGCCGGTGCCCGGACGGGCTCGACCCTTCGGACTGCGACGACTCGGAGCTCCTGCTGCGGATCGATCGGAGTGATGAATATGTGAACCTAAACAGCTCACTCTACCCGGCCGTCATCCATGGCCGCATCTCGCTCGGGGTGG
>CAYRKE010000358.1:0-6658 GCA_964424695.1 uncultured Polyangiaceae bacterium | reverse complement strand
GGGGGCAACTCCAGAGGCCGCCCCAGCGCACTCGGACTGGTTCATCCACCACCTACGGCACCGCTGGACCAAGCAGCGTCTGGAGCCACGAGGTACTCGGGCCGTGGCGCACAACGAGACCGTCCCGGGATGTCGCTACGAGTCGAGGCGGCGCCCACCGTGCGGTCGAATCGTAGACTCGGACGAGTTCGAATACCTCCAACGCGAGTCGCAAATTCGCGACACTCGCCGCGTGAATGGACCGTATGTCACGTTCGGAGGCACCATGACCGCCGCCGTGTGCTCGTTGAATGACCCGTGCAACGTTCTCATCTAGCGAATCCGTAGCGATGAAACGTAGCATGGTCGCGAAACCTCGTGCTCGCGCCAGGGTTGCCTGCTCGATCGCCGCGACAGTCCGAAGAGTGGTCTCTACCGCGAAGGAACGCCGCTCCCGTATGTGATCGACGACGAAGCGTTCACACTCCTTGGAGACAGCACGCCGGATGTCCCGCGAAATCGCTCTATAACTGCCCAAGATCTAGGCGCATCGGTCATCGATGTTGAACGAGTCGATTCCGAACGCTGAAACCGGGAAACACGTTGTCTTTCCGCTGCCTGGCGGTCCCGCCACCACCACCATGCAGGGGCGTGCCATCCGCTCAACCTGTCTCGAGCGTTGTGTCCGATTCGGGTCGCATGTCGGTTGGCAGCTCCGATAACGCCAGCCTCCCCTCGGCGTCCACAACGCCGAGACGCTCAAGCCTCATGCGCGCTGCGTTCAACCGTTGAGCCGCCAGATCCATGACGCGCCGCTCCCACTGTTCTTCGTCGACCTCGCGATCCAAGTCGAGATCGTCGAACGGAGCGTTCGGAATCGGCGACGGGCTCGAGCTGGGTACAGCAACCATGAACCTCACCATGGCGCAGCTCAGTCGGGTTGGCCAGTGGCATCTGGGAGTTCGCGGGGAGAGCAATGCGATCCCTGCGATCGCCCAAGGCTTCCACACCCTCTCGGGCGGCGAAGCCCAACGCCTCAAGCTGGCCGCTGAGCTCACCGCTGGCTCCAAACACGAGCCCACCCTCTACGTCCTCGACGAACCCACCACGGGCCTCCACGTCTCCGACGTCGACAAGCTCATCGCCGTCCTCGGACGCCTCGTCGAACGCGGGGACACGTTGGTCGTCATCGAGCACCACCCGCAGGTGATGGCCAGCGCGAATTGGCTCGTCGAATTGGGACCAGGGGGCGGAGCTGCAGGCGGCCGCATTGTCGCGAAGGGTGCACCTCGCGAAGTGTCAAAGAAGAAGACGGCCACGGGCGGCGTGCTCAAGGAGTGGTTCTAGGGGCCGCCCACAGGGACGTGCGCGCTCGGAGTCGTAGAGCGACGTGAGCGCAGACGCTTCGAGCCCATGCGCGTCGTAACACCGCGCCTCTCCGGCTCTGACTCGGAGTACGCCTGCCCGCGACTGCGCACCGACGCAGCCGGAACACTGCTGCTACTGAGTTCGCGCTGCGCCGCGCTCCGGCGCCGCCCTGCTGCGAAGCGACAATGAGAAGCCGCGAAGCCCTGCGTCAAGCCGATGTTCCCCCAGTTGCGCGCAGCACGCTGCGCAGCAGCTTGCGAGCACAACTAAGGCGGGAACCGGCGCGCGCAGCCCGCAGGGCGAGCACGCCGGCCGCTCCCTGACGACCAACTCCGGGGGCAACTCAACAGCCCCGTGTCCCGCTACAACCCACTCTCCCGGCATGCCCGTTCGAAGAGTGGAGCCAGCTGGAGCCGCGACGCCCAGGAGCGCAGATACGCGTCGTCGAGTTTGCCCGCCCACGCGCGCAACACCCCCAGAACGTCCCGCCACTGGCGGTCCGACACCCCACCCCCCTCTCGGTACCACAGCAGCTTCCTGAGAATCGTGTCTTCAGGCGACTTCACGTAGAGCGCCCTGCCATCTCGGACGGCCACTGTCCTCCGTCGGGAGAACTCCATCTCGTCGAAGGGTCCGTGCGCGTGGCCGAAGATATCTATCTTCAGCACCAAAGGGAGATAGAACACGTTCGCGCTTCGCCCGTGAAGGATCGCGTCGCGAAGCATCGCGACGTCGACTTCGAAATCGCTTCCCAGTTCTCGCACCAAGTCCCCAATTCTACCCGCGGGAACATCGACCACGAAGTCGATGGCATTCGTCGCGCGCGGCTCTCCGTCGATACTGCTGGCCAGACTCCCGCCGAGAAAATACGCAGCACCAACCACTTCCAACGCATCCGCAACGCGAAGTGCGACATCAATGATACCTTCACCCGGATCCGTCATCCTTCCGCCGCCTTGAAGTACTTCGCAGCGACCTCGCGCCCGTAGAGTCGCTCGGCGAGTAGCTCCCTCAGCTTAGCGTCAGAAAGGCTCTCCCCACGATGGACAGCTCGAATGCCCGCTATCGCCAATTCCCTCGTCGTCCGAGTCAGTTCGGCACAGATCTCCAACCTCCGTCGAGGACCTGCCAAGCGAAGCAACTCGAAGTACCGTGATCTGGCCTCGGGGGAAGTGTCGTCCATCGGCTCGCATTCTATCACCGCCCCTCGCTAGACGCACACCGACGCGCTTGCCCACTCCCCTCGCCTGGAGTCCTGGCGAACACGGTGTCCTCCAGAGGTACTCGCCGCCACCCCCGAAGCCCAAGTGACCGGCTACACCCAAACCCGCTTCTCCTTCAACACGGGCACTGGCGGCAGGTGCCACATCTGCGAGGGCTGCGGCAACGGACGGCTACGGGCGGCGTGCTCAAGGAGTGGTTCTGAGCGCCTCGCGGATCCGCCGCACCGCTTCCTCCCTGTCCCGAAGTACTACGGACTCCGACAACCGGAGGCACGTGAGTTTCGGGCCGCGGAATTGGACTGGCCCAACTTCACAAGAATTGGCACTGTGAGTCAGTCCAATTTCGACGCGCTGACCCCACTGTCTGCTGTTCCCGCCAATCCACGTAGCGGGGCGAACGGTAGGCCCAGCTGCGCAACGCTGTAACAGTGAGAAATGCGACAGTCGCAGAACGCTTCGTCAACTAGTACTGATGAGGCTGCGGAGTCGTTGGGGGTCGTTGACTCTGGGAAGCCTAGCCATCGGGGCTGGTCTGCACGCGATCGAGCTTGCAGTCCCGTCCGCTCTCTCAGCGTGGCCGTTCTGGACGCGCGTGACAGCGTTACGCCGATGACTCCCCCGTCCCAGCGCAAGCTGGGTTCCAACCCGGCATACGGCGATCCGGTGAGCCTCAGCACGAAGAGAGGGAACCATGAAGTTTAGCAACATGTGCGCAGCAGTGGCGGCATTCACCAGCGCCGCCGGTCTCAACCTGTCGTCGGCTTACGCTGCAGGGGCAGCGCCCGGAGCCCCCGGCGCGACATCGATCTGGGCGCCTGCACAGAAATCCTTCGTTGGCACGTCCGGGTCCAGCACTTCCAGGGTGTACTTCACGGGTTATCGCGGGATCGTGTCCGAGATATTCTACCCGGTTCTGGATACCGTCAACACCGTCGACCTGCAGTTCCTCGTTGGTGACAGCGCGGGCACCTTCGTCGACGAAGAAAAGCTTCAGAGCTACACAGCGACCCTCCCCGACCGGCGTTCGATGCGCTGGCAAGTGGTCACGACCAATACGGGCCACAACTGGAGTATCACCAAGCAGGTGTTCACGGATCCTGGCCGCAATTCGCTGATCCTGCGCACCACGTTCGCGGCGCTGAATGGCAAGAAAGTCAGCAATTTTAGGGTGTATGTGCTGCACAACCCTGCGATGGACAATTCGGGGGCGGGCGATACGTCGCGGACGCTGTCCGCCTCGGGAAGAACCATGCTGGTCGCGTCCCAGAACTCACGCGCGTCCGCGCTCGCGGCGTCGCGCTCCTGGAAGGTCGTGTCGGGGGCGACCATGGCGTCGAATGGGTTCGTCGGCGTGTCCGATGGCTGGACGGATCTGCTCGGCGGCACTGCGGACAAGACGATGAGCTGGAACTACGACTCCGCCACCGGCGGCAACGTCGCCCAGATGGGCTGGATCGATTTCGGTTCCAGCACCGCGGCTAGCATTTCGTTCAACGTGGTTCTGGCGTTTGGGGCGACCGAGAGCGAAGCGATGACCACGGCGAATGCGACCCTGGGCAGCTCCGTCGCCACCCTGCAGGCCACCTACGATAGCCAGTGGCAGAGCTACAACGCAACCCTCGACGATCAGGGGGGGCTCGCAGACGACCAGTACTACCTGGCGGCGATGGTCCTCAAGTCCTCTCAGGACAAGTCCAACGGCGCCATGGTCGCCGGTATGGGGACACCGTGGGGCGAGACGAACGGCGACTCGAACCCCAGCGGGTATCACATGGTTTGGGCCCGGGATCTGTACAAATTTGCGAACTCCCTGGTGACCGCTGGCGACACCGCGACCGGGGTGTCCGTCGTGAGCTATCTCTTCAATACCCTGCAGCAAGCCTCGGACTGCGGCGTTGCCGAGTACAATGCGCCCGGCTGTCCACAAGGCTACTCGCGGATCGGTCGGTTTCCTCAGAACGCCTGGGTGAGCGGATGGCAATACTGGCAGGGAACGCAGCTCGACGAACAGGCGATGCCAATCCTGCTGGCCTGGCGCGTGTACGAGCGAGGCGATACGACCCAGAGGGCCACGATCAACGCCCTCTGGGCCAAGATCAAGCGGACGGCCGAGTACCTCCTCGCGACCGGGCCATGGACGCAGCAAGAGCGGTGGGAAGAGAACAGCGGCTACTCCCCGTCCACGCTGGCCGCCGAAGTAGCCGGGCTCGTCGCGGCCGCCGAGTTTGCCAAGCTCAACGGCGACACCGCGAGCGCTGCCCGATACCTTGCCGCCGCAGACTGCTGGCAGCAGAACGTCACCGGCTGGACGTTCACGACCAATGGATCCCATGGCGATGGGCGATACTACGTTCGCCTCAACCCATCGAGCAAGGGTGGGTCCGGGAGTGGATGCCACATCTACGATCCAACAGGGTGGCCCAACGATGCCCTCTCCTACGAGATCAAGAACGGCGGGGGGTGGCACGATCAACGTGAGATCGTCGATGCCGGATTCCTCGAACTCGTGCGGATGGGGGTCAAGGCTCCCAACGACTCCGAGATCGTGGACAGCATTCCGGAGTGCGACGACGTCCTCATGGACCCCGGGTTCGACGCTTGGTACCGCTACAACTACGACGGCTACGGTGAGCACGACAGCGGGAACAACTTCGATGGAACGGGTCGCGGCCGCCTCTGGCCGATCCTCACGGCCGAGCGCGGCATCTATGAGATCGCCTCGTCCGGGCTCGGCGACGCTGGCGAGCAATACCTGGACGCTCTCAAAGCGTTCTCGACCGCACAGGGGTTCATCTCCGAGCAGGTCTGGAACACGGGCGCGCCAGCGGGGTACGCACCCGGTACACCTACCAAGTCGATCTCGCCTCTCAACTGGGCAATGGGCGAGTACATCAGCCTCCTAGCATCCATTGATGCCGGTGCTGCGGTCGATGTGCCCGCTGTAGTCTGCGGCCGGTACAACAACTGCGCGGTCCCGACACCTCCCGGTCAGGTTGGCGTTAGCGTCAACGTGAGCGCGACCACGAGCTGGGGTCAGATGGTGTACGTGACTGGAAACGTGAGCGCCCTCGGTAACTGGAATACGAATCTTGGGATCCCAACCGACCCCGCAACGTATCCGATCTGGAAGAATCGCGTGAACCTCGCTGCGGGCGCCACGATTCAGTACAAATACTACCGGAAGAACGACGACGGATCGGTCTCTTGGGAGTCCATCCCGGGCGGAGGCAATCGCACCATGGTAACTCCAGCGTCTGGTAGCTTGGTGCTGAACGAAACCGTGACTTGGTAGGCTCGAGTCGACCCGTGACTGGGGATGCTCGATCCACCCCGTGACCTGGCCCCGTTCGCCCGAAATCGGGTGGGCGGGGCCGCTCTGCTGGTGCTGGGAAGCTCCGCCGGCTCGCGGCTGCTTGGGCAGGCGCGCGACGCTTCCCGGGCTCCTCGTGCTTCAGACCCCAGAGGGCATTTCGGATCTTGGTGTAGTCCCTACCTGGATTCTCCTTGGCAAGACGGATGACGAGCGCTCGGATGTCCTGCTTGATGCGAGGTTGTCCGGGCTTGCGGCACCCGCTCAAACCGGTGCTTGGAGAGCCCCCCGCTCTAAGCAGCGCGTTCCCCTTCTCATCGGGCGGGGGCCAAACCAGTTGCTTCAAATCGTATCCGTTCACGCCCTGCATTGAGGACCGGCCGCGATCCGCCTCGTGCGGGGAGTTGCGGCTGTGCTCCGGTGCTCACGTACTCATGTACGCTCCGCTTCGGTGCTCGCTGCGCCTGCCGCACAAGGCGGCTTGCGGCCGGGGCTTTCTGGGGCCGTGAACGCATACTCGAAATCGACCCGATGCCGCAGCAGTGTCCGGCGGACGGCCGGAAAGGGGCCTGAACTCGAGAGCCATGGACGCAGGCGCTATCCTTGAGACGTGCAAGCAGGGCTTCGGAGGCAGCTGGCTGCTTCCGATCTCTTCCGCCACGCCTTCCGAGGCAGCTGGCTGCTTCCGATCTCGTCTGCCACGCCTTCCGAGGCAGCTGGTGCTGCATTGAGCGTTTCTGCGCTGCACGCATAGCGCGACTGACCCGGCACGGCCAGC
>CAYRKE010000357.1:0-6668 GCA_964424695.1 uncultured Polyangiaceae bacterium | reverse complement strand
TTCTAGTTATTCTCGAACGAACTGCCCCTGTCGTGCCGATCGCGCCTATCTGGGGTAGTAGTATTAGTAGATCACCCTCACCCGTCCCACCTCTCCCGATTCGAGGCGGACCTTGATCCCCCGCGGGTGGGTGGGTGAGTTCGTCAGCAATTCGGCAACGACACCTTGCGTCAGCTTTCCGCTCAGTTGATCGGCCTTCAGCACGACCGCAACGTGCTGGCCGGGGCGGACGTCAGAGCGATTCGCGCCGGACAGCGTTCTCGACGAGCCCAGCACCGGTGTGTTGGGCCTTGCCGCATCTGGCGTCGCGGTCGCGGGCGCTGCCGCCTTGGTCGTCTTCTCTTCTGGCTGAATGGCGCGTAGATCGCCAGCACGCTCGAGCCATTCGGACGCGCGCTCGGTCAGCGAGCCCTGCAGGATCACCTCGCCGTCCTCGATGGTTGCGCCACACCCGAGCCCCTTGCGAAGCCGAGCGGCGATAGCGCCGAGGTTCTCGGGTGGAAGTCCCGAGATGCGTGTGACGACCTTTCCACTTCGCCCTCGGGACTCCATGCGCAGACGGACCTTGCAGGGAGGCGGGGGTTTTTGAGCTCTGGGCTGACTCGGCACGAGCGGCGTGGCGCAACCAGCCACGCCCCGAGTGAGTGCTGCGTTGTCCGCCAGCTTGGCAAACGGGCTGTGGGTCAACGCACCGGTCGTGGTTCCAGGGACGGGCGGCTTCTTCTGGGCCATGGGTCCTCGCAGTATAGGCGCATTTTTTCTGCTGTCGTCCTGGGTGCTCGCAGAACCCCGCCAGGTTCTTTCGGTGCTGGCTTCCTGGGGTCGAGTCTCACCAAGCACATTGGCCAAGAGCGGCCCCCGGCCCGCTGCCTCGGGGCGCGTCAACACCACTTCCCACATCGTCTCGCATGTGAGGTGCATCCTTCGCAGATCACGCTCACGGGGATGCGACCCCCCCAGCAGCCATGTCCATTCGACGGTCGAGTACCAAGCACGAGGTGCTTCCGATGTCGACGTGGCTGGAGCAAGAGGCGTACTTGTCGCGGGCGCGCGGGCGTCGCGACCGCCCCTTTCGGGGTGCGAAACTCCACACCCCCCTCGATAGGCACCTCGTGAGTTCAAATGGGAATCTTACAGACGAGTAGGATTAGAGGTACGGGTCAGGCTTTCGCTGTGATCTCCTGGCAGAAACGTACTAGATCTGTGTCTCCTGGAGAGCGCGATCCCTCGTCTTCCCTTCGACGCGAGCCTCACCGGACCGGACATGATCGCACAGCAAACCAACTCACTCTCCTTGACCACCGATCCCCGGTTCGTGGGTGACGGCACGTGGGAAGGGGAAATCCAGGTACTCAAGGATTGGGTCCTCGCGCGATTGGCGTGGATGGACACTCAGCTCCTTTGATCGTTTCGGCGTTCGAAGCCAGAAAACCTGCGTTGGATCTGCTCCCTCAGGGGGCAAAGTCGATTGGGTTCATCATGAATATCCCCTTGCGAAGCTTGAAAGCGGTTGGTTACGCGCTGTTGGCAGTTACGCTGTCCAGCTGTAGCGACGAAGGGTCCTCGGTTGCTGGTCCTGACAGTGGGGGGACTCCGGCATCGGATGCAAGCGGAGGTTCCATGAGCCCTTCCGGTGGAAGCCTCGCCACCAACACCGGCGGAGAAGCCGTGACTCGCGACGCTGGTGGAAGCAGCGGATCGACCGCCGCCGGAGGCTCGACCGCCAACGACGCCACCGGAGGCTCGACCGCCGACGGCTCAGGAAGCTCGAACGGAACGAGTCCCGGCATTGGCGGAGCAGGCCCTGGAGGCCGCTCCGGTTCGACCGGAGGCAGTGGTACGGGAGGCATTTCTGGATGGACCGGAGGCACGAGCACCGGAGGCTTCCCCGGTTCGACAGGCCTTGCGAGCGGCGGAGGTCCCCTCAACACTACAGGGGGCGCCAACAGTGGAGGGATGTCCGGCTCGGCGGGTGGCCTGGGCTCTGGCGACGTACCGGATGCAACCGGTGGGGTCGGCACGGGCGGAACGAGCGGCGCGGTCGATGAAGACACGGGGGGCGTCTCGGGCTCAGCGGGTGGCGCGGCCTCCGTAACGGATCCGAAGGGGATGACCCTGTATTACGTGCGGCATGGCGAAACACTGGCAAACGTTGAGTCCGGCACGACGCCAACCGATCTCGAGACCGCTGACACCCTGACGGATTTGGGTCTGCAGCAGATCGAGGCGCTGAAGACCTACCTACTCGAGAGTGGCATCACGCCCGATGCGGTACTGGTGAGCCCGGCGCCTCGCACCCAGAAGACCATCGAACCCTACCTGGTGGCGTCCAACCTCACTGGGGTCATCTGGCCCGAGCTCATGGAGTGTTGCGGGGAGGATCCAACGGGAGAGCCATTGCCCACGGAGCCGACGCGCTACGAGTTCTGGTCAATCTCCATCGAAGCCGAGAACCTCGTGCTTCGCGACGGTGATCCGGGGCTCTTCTGGGAAATGGGCACCTACGAGCAGGGGCTGTACATGGTCATGCAGGCGCGTGACGCACTCCTCAGCCAGTATGGCCAGACTGGCAAGACCGTGCTGATCACGGGGCACGCGATCGCAGGGTCGATGCTCGTTGGACTGCTTCGCGGGGACGACATGACCGACGGCATTGAGCAGACGGGGCCGAACGCCATCTACATGCTGAACACAGGCGTATTGAAGGCAGTTCAGGATCCTGCCACGGGCCTGTTCGAGGTCGAGGGTACCAACATCAACAATCCGCCGCGGGAGTAGCCGACCCGGCGCCTGGGTTGGCGTCGGCCGCGCGTGTTCCGGGCCTCGCTCAGTCCCTGAACAGATCGATGGTTCTTCGGTCGGCAGACGCGCGGCGCGCCCGTTGCTCGGCCCAGATCCGCAAGGCCTGCACCTTTTCTTCGTACATGGTTGCGAGGGGCACGACTTCGCCTATAGCGACGCGAAGATCCTCGACCGCGAGCTCGCGCCCCGCGGCAAACGCGCGGAACAGCGCCGAGATGACCACCTGTTCGAGCTCCGCCCCCGAGAAATGGTCGACGCCGCGACTGAGCTCGGCGAGGGGAAATGCCAGGGGATCTCGCCCGCGCCGCGCCAGATGGATCGCCAAGATCTCCGCACGTTCCTTGGCGGCCGGAAGATCCACGAAGAACACTTCGTCGAAGCGACCGCGCCGTGCGAGCTCGGGCGGCAGATGCTCCACCTCGTTGGCGGTGGCCGCCACGAATACCGGGGCGCGCTTCTCCTGGAGCCACATCAGGAAGTCGCCAAAGACCCGAGCCCGGGTCGCGTCGAGCGCTCCGCCCCCAAGCCCCTTCTCGATTTCGTCCACCCAAAGCACCAAGGGGGCCACCGCCTCGGCGATGCGTTGCGCTTGTCGGATGGCGTGCTCGGGCGAGGCGGCTGCAAAGACAGCCGCGAAGTCGAGCCGCACCAGCGGCACTCCGAACACCTGGGACGCGGCCTTGGCAACCAATGATTTGCCGCAGCCCTGTACGCCGCAGACCAGCACCCCACGCGGCTCCGGCAACCCAAATTGCCGGGCCTCCTCCCCAAAGGCAACCACCCGCGACTTGAGCCACGCCTTGAGCACCTCGAGCCCACCCACCTGGTCGAGCGTAACGTCGGTCTCGACGAGCTCGACCGTCGCGCTCTGGCGCATCACTCGACGTTTCTCGCGCAGCACTCGGACCAGTGCGTGGCTGGGATCTCGCACGATGCGCGCCATGCGGAACGCCCGCTCGGCCTCGCCCTGAGTGAGGCCGCGCGCTGCCCGTACCATGACGTCGAGGTCCCAACCGAGAGAGGCGGCGTCATCGACTTCGCTCTCCAGCACCGCCATGAGTTCGGCCGGGCTCGGAAGAGGTAGGTCCAGAACGCTGATGTCCTTCTCGAGCTCGCGAGGAACGGCCGCCTCAGGTCCAACGACGAGCATCACCTTCTCCTCGCGATTGGCGTCGGCGGCGAAATCCCGCAAGGCACGCACCAACCGGGGATCCCCGAAAAACGGGTGCAGATCCAGAAAGACGTGGACGCCAGCACCCTTGGCTTGGCTCACGGCTTCGACGGGGTCAGGCCCTCCGGTGGCGGACCAGACGGGGAATGGAGTACCTTGGACCAGGTCGCACACGATGCGGAGAACCCGCTGTTCCTCGTGGGTGACGATGAGTATGATGGAGTAGCCGGCCGCCATCTGGCGGCGAAGCTCGCGTGAGAATCCCTCGGCATTCATCGGTCCTCCACGGTCACGCGCAAGACTTCGTCGAACGAGGTGAGCCCCTTGGCAAGCCTGCGGATCGCCGCCTCGCGCAGCGTGACCAAACCATCCTGGCGTGCCTGGCGCATGAGATCTTTGGCGTTCGCCCGAGTCGTGATGAACTTTCTGATCTTGTCATCGAGCTCCAGGACTTCGAAGACCCCCGATCGGCCATAAAGGCCGGTGTTTCGGCACTTCACACACCCGTCCCCGACTGCCACCATGAGCTCGGGGGCCTCACCCTGCGCGCGCAGGTCTTGAACGTCGATGCCGAGCAACGCCATCTGCTCCGGAGTGAGGAAGGTTTCCACCCGACAACCCGGGCAGACCAGGCGCACCAACCTCTGGGCGACGACTCCGGTCAGAGTCGAGGCCAGCATGAATGGGTCTACCCCCAAGTCGAGCAGGCGTGTCACTGCGCTCACCGAGTCGTTGGTGTGAAGCGTAGCAAGCACCAAGTGCCCCGTGAGGGCCGCCTGCACCGCGATGTTGGCGGTTTCGGCATCCCGCACTTCACCCACCATGATCACGTCGGGATCCTGACGCAGTAGATGCCGAAGTGCTTCGGGGAATGTGATCCCGATCTTCGGTTGGACTTCCACTTGGTTGAACTGATCCACCACGATCTCGATGGGGTCTTCGATCGTCGTGACGTTGACCTCCGGGGCCGCAATGCTGCGCAGCGCGGAATAGAGAGTGGTGGTCTTGCCACTCCCGGTTGGCCCAGTGACGAGGACCAGACCATTGGGGCGTTCGATGAAACGCTGGACCGTCTCGAGCTGTTCGGGGTAAAGGCCAATGTCGTCCAGACTTCGCACGATCACTTCGGGGTCGAAGATGCGCAGCACCACCTTCTCCCCGAAGGCTACGCTCATGGTGGAGACGCGGATCTCGACTTCTCGGTCCCCACGTGCAGTCTTGATCCGGCCATCTTGCGATCGGCGCTTCTCGGCGATGTCGAGGCGAGCCAACATCTTGATGCGTGAAACAACGGCGGGGTGGACGATCTTGGGGAGAGTGTTGACGGCATGCAAGACCCCATCCACCCGCATCCGTACCACCGAGTGCTCGCGATGCGGCTCGATGTGCACATCCGACGCCCGCTGATCGAAGGCGTAGTGGAAGAGGTACTCCACCGCGTTGACGACGTGGCTATCCGTAGCCTCGATGTCTTCGACCTGCTTGAGGCGGACGTAACGCTCGAGGTTACCGATGTCGACGCCTGACGTGAACTCGCGCTCCGCTGCCACGACCGCCGAGCGAAAGCCGTAGATATCGGTGATAATTCGCTGAATATCGCTCGGTGGCGCTACCGCGAGACGCACCTTTCGTCTCACAAAGGTCTTGAGGTTCTCGATCAACTCGACATCGAGGGGATTGGCCACCGCGACCGTCACCGCAGCGTCATCGCCCCCAATCACCACCGCCTGGTGTCGTCGGGCAAAAGGCCGCGAAAGGGTCTGGACCGCGAGCTTGGCGTCGATCTTGAGCGGATCGAGGTGTACGTACGGTAAACTCACGGCTCGCGCGAAGGCTTCGACGATCACTTCCTCACTGAGAGGAAAGCGCTCGTTTCCGCCAATGTAGAAGCCGAGAGCAGCCAGCACCTCGGCGGGGTGAACCCTGTCCGCAGTCTGAGAGCCAGCCGCACGGCGCCCGACCCCGGCGCGCCGGTGTAGAATGCGCACCCGCTCCCGCTCCTCGGAACCGAGCGCCACGCGACGCTGTTCGAGAGACAGCAAGCCCTCTCGCTCGAGCAGGTCGCACAGAAACGGCAGAGTCAATTCGCTACGCGGCTGCAGGGTCAAGACCCCACTCAAGTACCACCTCCGGCTCGCCGCTGGCAGACGTTCACCGCGGCCGGAACTGGTGCGGAAAGGCTCAAGGCACCGCCTCGCCCCGATGAGCCATCTGTGCCAGGTACACTGGCACACGTCGACCCACCCTCGCGAGGCGCAGGTTCTGGGTCGCGACCCAAGCGACTGGATGTGCACGCCGCGAAACGGGATTCGGTTCTTCCCGAGGCAATGGCACATCCCTTGCTTAAGGCCGCATCGGCCGCTCACGTCGAGACGGCGCGAACGAGGACTTCACCATGACCAAACGGTACCCGCTTCATTGGTTTCTGTTTCCTGCGGTGTTCTTGACGGTTGGAGGCTGCGGCAGCGGCGACTCGAAGGATGCCAGCGACCCTGACGATGGCTCAACCGTCACGGATGGGGGTTCTCCCGGTTCCGGAGGCTCGGCTGCCATCGCGAACCAGACGGGTGGTTCTCCAAGCACCCCCGCGGACGGCGACGATGACGCCACGGGCGACGATGACGCCACGGGCGACGATGACGCCACGGGCGACGATGACGCCACGGGCGACGATGACACCACCGCCGACGATGAC
>CAYRKE010000356.1:0-6718 GCA_964424695.1 uncultured Polyangiaceae bacterium | reverse complement strand
AGTGGAGTACGCGAGCCCCCACCGCAACAGCCCACGATGCATCCGCGACTGCTGCGGCCTCTAACTGGACTTGTCTGGGTCGCCCATCGGTTCGCCGCTCTCGCAGGACGAGCGGCGCCGCCTGGGCCCTGCGTGCGGGAGAGGCCGCGGGACGCTGCAGGAACTCTGCTCACCCAGCGGTGCTTGGGCTGTCGATTGGTCACCACAGTCGGGCTCACCTGCCGCGCGCCCGCGTGTCGTTCTAGATCAGCGAGCGTGATTCTCGAACGGTCTGGCCTGCCCCCCTCCGGGGTGAGGGCAGGCCAAACCTCTCGCGTCCCGAGATCTGCTCGAACAGGATTCCGTCTGCTTTCCTGAGTCTTCCTAAGACCCCATGCCCCGCAGGGTCCCGCGGCGCGGGGTCTTACTCACCTTCAGCTGAGTTGGGGCGCCGGGGGTGGGGCACCACCCCAACGGGATTCCCCTCGTCGCATCACGCATCCCGCTGTCCGACATTGATGACCGCTGATCTAGAACCCTGGATCCGTCTTCCAGTCTTTGTCACCGTCTGTCTGTGCGGAGCCCGAAGCCTGGCCGGAGCCCCTGGGGACTCTCGGTTCCCCAACTGGAGGTCTGCGAACGCTGGAGCCGGGGTTGGATGGACTCGTCCGTGACGTGGACGCGGGATTGACGGGCCTTGTCTCGCCGTCCCGGCCGGTTGCGGATGCGCCGCTCCCCGTCTTCTCGCCATCACTGGGGGGGCTGCCGGTAGTGGGCGTCACGGGGTGCTCCTGCCCGGCCTTGGCCGAAGAGTTCTCGACGGCTTTGGTGGTCTCGATCGCTGGTGGCTTCGTCCGCGAGTCGTCCTGACCGCCAACGATGTACGCCGTCGCCCCAACCGCACCGGCAAGCAGAACCGCAAACCCGCCGAGGACCCAAGCCGTCCGATTCGAACGAAACGGGTTGGGCTCTGCGTGAAGATGGGCACCGATGGAAACGGTCGGAACCGGGCCGTTCAAGAAATCGCCGGGGCCCGATACAATGCTGATTCCGCTCGGCATCGAACGCTCGACTAGGCTCCAGTCGCGTGCGCTCGGATTCTGGTTGGCGCGCTCGATCGCAATCGCCAACTGCTCTCTGCGCTCCTTGCGGCGCTCCCCCATGATCCGCTCGAGGAATTGGGCGACTTCGGAGTCGGTGCTTGCCCGATACTGAGACGGCAGCTGATCCAGCGCCCGCAGCATGTCGTTCGCCGTCTGAAACCGCCTCGCGGGGTCCTTGGCAAGTGCCTTGAGCACTACCGCCTCGAGCTGGGCGGGATACGGCTCTGCCACCTTCCGCGGCGGCAGCACAGGCTGCGGCGCGCAGATCTGCTTCATCGTGGCCATCTCCGTCTCTTTCCTGAACGGATGCTTCCCGGTGGTCAGAGCGTAGAGCACGATCCCCAGAGCAAAGATGTCGACACGCCGGTCGATGTTCTGGTCTTTCACCTGCTCGGGCGCCATATAGGCGACCTTGCCCTTGATCTGACCAGCCATCGTACCGCCATCCCCGAAGGCGGTTGCCTTCGCGACCCCAAAGTCAACGACCTTGGCCACACCATCGTAGGTGACGAGGATGTTCTGCGGTGAGACGTCCCGATGTACCAGACCGACGAGTTCACCCTTCTCGTTCCGCAGTTCATGCGCAGCGTGCAGGCCGGCGCAGGCCTGCATCGCGATGCGAACCGCGATCGGAATCGGTAACCCGCCATTCTGCCGGGCCACCTTCATCAACTGGTTGAGTGGAATCCCGTCGATCCACTCCATCACCAGGAAGAGCACGCCGTTCTGCTCCCCCAGGTCCAGTATCTCCACGACGTGGGGATGACGGATCTGCGAGGCGAGCGACGCCTCGTCCAGAAACATCTTTTCGAATTGCTCGTCCTCACTCAGTTTCGGAAGCATCGTCTTTACGGCAACGATCTTCTGAAACCCGCGAGTCCCCTTGAGTCGCGCAACCCACACCATCGCCATACCGCCCGAAGCGATGGGTAGCAGCAGCTCGTAACGCCCGAGCACTTGGCCGGACATCAACTCGCCCGCTGCTGGTGGAGCAGTATCCGGAGCGATGTTCACACGTAACTAGGTTGGGGGATTGCGACCCAGGCGATTGATCCAGTGTGCCTCCTGAGACCAACCAAGGCCCCTGGTATTTTCGTTGAGGAGCTCAGTTTGGTTGTCAGTCACGCACTTCTTCATCCTGTAGCTGAGCCCCTCCACTGCGTCCAGTGACAAGCGGAACGGACGGGTGTAGGCTCACCAGAATTCACCCCCACCAGAACCCCCTAGTCGGGGCAAGCCATACCTCCTAGTGGGCAGGGCGTCGCCTCGTCGATCGAGCCCCCCAACCGGAGGCTCGCAGGTCCCGGCAGTCCTTCCCCACCACTGGCTTTGTGGGCCCCGCTCACCCCTCCCGGTCCCGTCGGTCCTGACGCCAACCCGTGCTCGTCGCGGCGCCACTTGCTGGCACCTGGAGGCAGTTACCGGCGTGCGAGCCGAAACGCTCCGGGTCACTGCTCGGTGCAGCCGCGGAGTTCCGTGGGCGCAGGCACCGAGCCAGCCGAGACCCGACCCGGGTCGCCGGGCGAGGGGCTCTCTCGCCCTGCCTGTCCGAGTTGACTCGCCCTCCCCCGTCTTGATGTTGGCGCCCGAAGGGCCCGCGCCAAAGAGGAGAGCAGCCCACCCCGTCAAGGCATGAGCGCGGAGATCCGCTCCGACAGCGTGTCATTGAGTCTCGAAAACTCTGCGTCAACCACACGCCGGGAGGGATCGGCGTCGTACCATGCGATGATCTCGCGAACGCCAACCGAGAAGGGAATCGCCGCCGTGAACCCCGGAACGAAGCGCTTCAGTTTGGTGTTGTCGAAGATCATGCTGTGCGTTTTGTCTCCGAGCAGGCTATCCCCCCATTCTGGGTCGAAACGACTGATGACGTCCGATGGAACGTGGACGAGGTGCGGTTCGACCCCAGCGGCCCTGGCGATGAGCGTGTAGATCTGATTCCACGAAAGCACCTCGTCGCTGGTAAGGTGAAAAGTCTCACCGATAGTCGCGGGATTGCCCAGCAGGGGTACGAACCCGCGGGCAAAGTCGCGGTGATGAGTCAGCACCCAGAGACTCGTGCCGTCCCCATGCACGACGATCGGCAGTCCCCTGCGCATCCGATCAACGACCGTCCACCCGCCGTGGCTCGGAAGCAGGGTGCAGTCATAGGTGTGGGATGGTCGCACGATGGTCGCTGGGAACCCTTGCTCGCGATAGGCACGAACGAGCCGTTCCTCGCACGCGATCTTGTCTCGTGAGTAGGCCCAGACCGGATTATGCAGAAGAGTCGATTCCGTCACAGGCAGGTACGCAGGAGGAGTCTGATACGCCGACGCAGAACTGATGAAGACGTAGTGATCGGTGATACCCGAGAAAAGCTCGAGATCCCGCGCGATTTGCTCTGGAGTGAACGCGATGAACTGCGCGACTGCATCAAAACGACGACCCGAGAGCGCCCGCTTGACCTGGTGCCCGTCTCGGAGATCTGCTCGCAAGAGTTCCGCCCCCTCCGGGACCGGTCGCGTTGACTGCGCCCGATTGAGCAGCGTCACTCTGTGCCCCAACGCGAGTGCATGTGCGCTGCACGCAGAGCTGATAATCCCCGTCCCACCAATGAATAGAATGTCCATGAGCTGCCTCGTGCGATACCGACGCCGCCACTACCTCGAAAGCCGGTCCAGGTCGACCGCATCGCCAACCACGAACCAGGGCGCATCCTGTCTCGCGTCGCGAGAAAGCGCAATGCTCACCCACGAAGACGCAAGAGTTGTTGGGCGATGATGCGTGGTTGGCCCGGAGCACACAAAAGCTCAGGTGGAGCCAATCCAAGACGGGTCCTGCCCAACGCGACGCACCGAGACCATGCCCGCGATCGAAACCCCGTTTTTGGTGGGCCAGAGCGACGTTGCGCCGGATTCCTGCGTCGCTTGGGCTGTTCTGGCGACTCCAATGCAACGTCCCCGGTTCGGCCTGCGAGGGTTGAGAGTCTGCCCGTTTTGCATTCCGGCATCGGGGGTTCGGGTGCTATGCCGGGTAGCGAAGTCCCGCGCGTGCCATACCTGGCCGAGACTGCCGGCGACACGAAACCGCCATCAGGAGCAAAGAAACCATGCAATACCGCCCCTTCGGACAGACTGGATGGAACGTCTCCACGATTAGCTTTGGAGCCTGGGCGATCGGAGGCAGCTGGGGCAAGGTCAACGATTCCGACTCCATGAAAGCGCTGCACGAGGCGGTGGAGCGGGGTGTCAACTTCATCGACACGGCGGACGTCTACGGCGATGGCCACAGCGAGCGGCTCGTCTCGCGCCTTCGAAGGGAGAGGAAGGAGGAACTGTACGTTGCCACCAAAGCGGGAAGAAGGCTCCCTGCCCAAACGCCAGACGGGTACACGGAGTCGAACCTCCGCTCTTGGGTCGAGCGCAGTCTGAAGAATCTTGGCGTAGACGCCATCGACTTGCTGCAGTTGCACTGCCCTCCCACAGATGTCTTCTATCGGGCCGACGTGTTCGGCATCCTCGACGACCTAGTGCACGAGGGAGCACTCAGGCACTATGGGGTCAGCATCGAGCGAGTTGAGGAAGGGCTGAAAGCCCTTGAGTTTCCGAACGTGAGGTCCGTGCAGGTCGTCTTCAACCTGTTCCGCCAGCGCCCCGCTGAGCTGCTGCTGCCAGAAGCTAAACGACGACGAGTCGCCGTCCTCGCGCGGGTGCCCCTGGCGTCGGGACTGCTCACCGGAAAGCTCTCAAAGCACTCGACGTTCGCCGCTGACGATCACCGGCACTTCAACCGCAACGGAGAGTGCTTCGACAAGGGAGAGACGTTCGGCGGCGTCGACTTGGACGCTGGGCTTGAGACGGTCGAAGCACTGCGCCCGCTCGTACCGCACGGCTGGACAATGGGGCAGTGGGCGCTCCGGTGGATCCTCATGAACGATGCGATCACTTGCGCAATCCCAGGCGCCAGAACCCAGCTGCAGGCGGCAGAGAACTGTGCAGCAGCTGATCTGCCACCGCTGACTGACGCAGGCATGATCGCTTGCCGAAAGGCATACGAGACGCAGATTCGCCCGCTCGTTCACCATCGGTGGTAGGCGCGGGCGGCCGCCCCCATCGCGACGCTAAGGTGCATCGGGAGTGCTGCCTCGCTGGTTTGAAACCGACGAGGTTCCGCTGGATGGCCGTGCCATGGCAGCCAGGATGAAGCCCGTACACACGCCCACAATGATGGGAATGCCGATCAGCGCAACGTCTCTGAGCTGCCAGGATCGCCTACGCGAGGTCTCGACGCGACGTGCAATACTCGGGACCGTTCTTGCACGTCGGTCGACCCGCGGCTGCACCGCGACGGTCTCCGTCTCGATGGTCTCGTGCTCGGTTATCCGGGGCACGGTTCGCGGCGCCACATACACGCGAAACCGGTCGGGCGTGGACGAGAGCTCAAGCTCGCGTTCGGTATCGCGAGAGAACTGATCGTCCGCGCCGTCGGCGCCGCGCCGCAGCTGAGGCCGCTTGTTGGGCATCGGACTCATCCTGGTGACTGGGGTCGGCGGAGACTTGGGAGCCTCCATTCTCGAGACTCTTACACGATCGCAGAGTTGGTTGCGATTGCCCCGCCGTGACAATCGCAACCGCCCCCCGATGAGCCCGAGGGGCCAGCCGACCTGCCCACCAGCAACAGCCACCATCGCACTGCCCTTTCCACGCAAAGCCCCTTGGCCACTCATCGAGCGCGACGCTCAGACGCCCGACGTCCAGAGCGCCAGCCTCCCGCTGAAACGTCAAGCAGCCCACCACCCTTGAAGCACTCGCGAGTCGGCCTCCAACTTGGTCTCTCAATCGCAGCCCTCAAGGATCGCCGAGCTCCAGAGACTGGTCTGCTCCCTGATTCGCTGGAGAACACGACTCGTGCGTCAGCTTCCCTTGAAGCGCTCGTCACGCCTGCGCCGCTGCCGCCGCGACGGCGGAGTGGCGGCACCGCCGTGTGTGGAACGTCAAGGCGCCGCGTTCGTCAAGGACACTGCAGCCCAGCCGCGACCGCCGCCTTCTGATAGTCGACGAGTTTCTCGGCGCACATCGTGTCTGTAAGGAGGAGGAGGTTACTACACAGACCCACCTTGTCCGCGTGCTGTTGCATCACCAGCTGGCAGCAACTGGCTGCCTTCTGGCAAGTCGGTCCGCCCTTCGCGGCCATCACCGCGCCTGCGACCGCGCTACTCGCGACCGAACGCACATAGAACGCATAGCCCCACCAACCAGCGGCGCTCAGAACAACGAATCCCAGACACCCAATGACGAGAAGACCCTTCTTCCCGCCTGATTTCTTTCCCCCAGGCACCCCTGACGCCCCCTGGGGTCCGGGCGGAATCCCAGGCGGAGCGCCGAATCCGCCACCGTAAACGGGCGACGCTCCGGGCGGACCTCCGAACCCTCCGGGCGGTCCCCCGAATCCTCCGGCCGGCGGCGCTCCTGACGGTGCCCCGAACCCCCCGGGCGGTACCCCACCGGGCGGACCTCCGAACCCTCCGGGCGGTGCCCCACCGGGCGGACCTCCGAACCCTCCGGGCGGTGCCCCACCGGGCGGCCCTCCGAACCCTCCAGGCGGTGCCCCACCGGGCGGACCTCCGAACCCTCCGGGCGGTGCCCCACCGGGCG
>CAYRKE010000355.1:0-6719 GCA_964424695.1 uncultured Polyangiaceae bacterium | reverse complement strand
AGCGAAACGTCACTCCACTCTGACCGGCGCGCCGTCCATGAGCTTGTCCGAGGGATGGACCACGACCAGGCTACCGTTGGCTAGCCCACTTCGTACCTCGACCTCGTCCACGCTTCGGCTTCCCACCTGGATCGCAACAAGCTTCGCCCGGCCCGCTTCGACGAGAAAGGTCTGAGCGCGCCCCCCATTGCGAAACAAGGCGCCGACGGGGATCTTCTGCACGTCGGCGGCCTTCTGAACCTCGATGTGTGCGTCTGCGGCAAAACCGTCGCCCAACGTGGTCCATGGCGACCCGCCATCCGCAGGGATCACGATGACGTTGACCCGCTGTTCTTCCACGCCGAGGGCCGTGACCCTCGTAAACGCCGCCGGCTCGACGAGCTTCACGTTGCCTAGCAGCAGAGCGTCGCTTCCCGTGCCGTCGACTCGCACCGGTGCGCCCGTTCTCACCTTCATCGCCGATTGGGTGGGCAGTTCGACGACGAGCTCGAGTGACCGGGGATCGCCGATATCGATCAGTGGTGTACCAGGCTGCACCGGGCCTGCGCTTTCCTGATGCACGCGCAGCACCACGCCGGCGCGCGGCGCACGGACTTCGACGTGTTGGCGGCCCTTCTGCGCTGCCGTATTCGGATCCTGCAGGGGAGCCGCCACGACCTTGGATTCGCGTCGAATCCGCTCGACGGTCACCCTTGTCAACTCCAGTTCCGAGCGCCGAGCCCTGGCCTCGGTCTCCGCGCGTTCGAGTTCGCTCGGCGCAATCGCGTGCGCGGCTAGGAGCTTTCGGCTGCGTTCGGCCTCCCTGTCGGCAAGCTCGAGTGCGATCTCTGCGCGCTCGACGTTTCGCTGTGCCTCGGACAGCGACGCCTGCGCCGAGCCGAGGCGAGCAACGATTTCTGCCTTGGTTCGATCGTCGAGGGGATTGGGGGCGCTGGGTAGGATTACTGCAATGGGCTGCCCTTTCGTGACTCGATCACCTGCACGCAGAGAGAGCTTCTCGACTTCGCCGACGACCGGGGCCATGACGGTATCCTTGTCTACGAGACGAGTCCGTGCTGTCCCGTCCACGGTGACCACGAGCGCGCCGCGGGTGACGCGGCTGACCTGGACGGGAACTGGCTCTGGCCTGAGGCTCGCGGCGACACCGGTGATAGCGCCAGCGGCGGCGAGCACGCCGACGATGCGCCGAGTCCAGTTGGATTTGCGGGACATATCACCTACTCCTTGGTCTTCAGCACCGAAACCATGTCCAGCCTGCCGAGTCGCTGCCGCACGATGAGGGCAGCAAAGACGGTCGACAGGAGCACAACGAGGATTGCGAACAAGTACGTGCGGGGGAATATCGCGAGCGGAATGCGGTACATCTCAGTGCTGGCTGCTCGGGCCGTGGCGGCGGCCATCGCATAGCCGAGCGCCGAGCCGACCGGCAGCGCGCATCCCACCAAAACGATGAGTTCGCCGAACAGGACGAAGAAGACCTCATTCTGAGTAAGGCCGATCACCCGCATGGTAGCTAGCTCGCGCTCGCGCTCCGAGAGCGAGATGCGAGCCGCGTTGTATACGATGCCCACAGCCATGGCGCCGGCGAGCAGTGACAGTGCGGCGGCGAAGACCAGCATCACCTCCTCGCTGACCTTCTGGAAATTTGCCAGCGCCACGCGGCGGCTGGTCACTGCCACGACCGTTGGCAGGGACTGCAGGTATGCGTTGAGACGAGACTCGTGCCGTGGCTCGACCGAGAGCAGGGCCGAGCTGATTTGCGGGCCGCTGCCCGCGAGGGCGTTTGCGGTCTCGAGCGAAGCATAGGCCGAGGTACCAAAGGGCTCGTCGGCGATGGCGGTCACCATCGCATCGCGCGTGTTTCGCTGCCCCTCGAGGAGCTCAATCTGGATTACGCTGCCAATCGAAGCGCCAATGTTGTTGGCCAGCGTCTCGGAGAGCATGACGCCGTGTTCTGGTACTTCGACGACGTTGCCGGTGGCGTCGAGAACACGCTGGAGCTGCCCGTTTCGCGTGAGGCCGCTGATCACCGTTCTGTCGGAGCGATGGCCCACGCGGAGCGTTACGGCTACGGAGCGCTGGGGCTCGACCTGCAGTACCCCGGGCATGCGTCGAAGCTCGTGGACGGCGTCTTGCGAGACGGCCTGGTTGAAGATCACCGTAACGTCTTGCCGTTGCGAGCGCCGGAACTGACTGTCCACGATGACGTCCATTGCGTCACCGAAGAACATACCTGTAACGAGCAAGGCCACGCCGCACGACACGCCAATCGAGGACGCTAGCGCGCGCAGGGGGCGACGCGACAGGTTGCGCAGCACCATCCTTCCCCCGGGCGACAGGAGCTGCTCGAGCCCCAGTCTCTCGACGAGTGCACGGTGGTAGAGCGCCGGGGCCGCGGGCTGCATCGCTTCTGCTGGCTGGAGGGTCACGGCTCGGCGCACGGCCCCGAGGGTTGCAAGGCATCCGCCGAGAAGCGATAGTGAGATACCAATGACCATCTCGCGCATGGACAGGTAGTAGTCGATGCGTGCGAACCGGTAATAGTCCGCATACATGCCGAGCATTCCGATCCCGAGGGCGTACCCAATGCCCCAACCCATCAGTGCGCCCGCGACCACCACGATGGTCGTCAGCTCCAGGTAGTGCAGGGCGATGGTCACGTTACCGTAGCCGAGAGCCTTCAAGGTTGCGATCTGCTCGCGCTGCGTGGCAATCACGCGCCCCACGATGACGTTCAGCAGGAAGACCGCGACCCCCAAGAATAGCGCGGGGACGAAGAAAGCCGTTGCCTCGAGCTGCTTGAGCTCGTCGGCGATGAAACGTGCGGATACGTGACGATCGCGACCGTGGGCACCAAGGCCACCGTAGGGTTCGAGCAGGCGATCGATGGCGGCGATTGCGGAGGCCTCGCTCGCGCCGCGAGATAAGCCCATCACGACTTCGTTGAAAGCTCCGCGCATGCCGAGGGCCTCCTCGAGCACGCTCTCCTTCAGCCAGAGGATCCCGAAGCGCATGTTGTCGGGATACATGTCGCCGGGACGAACCTCGTATACATGCTCGGGAGACAGACCAATGCCGGAGATGAGCAGTTCGAGCCGACGACCGTCGACTAGCGCGAGCAACCTCTGGCCTGGTTCGAGGTGCTGGGCGTTGGCCAAGGCTTCGGAGACCACGACCTCCGGCGTGTTGGCACCCTCCGGAAACCGTCCGCGCCGGAGGTGGACGCGGCCGAGGACGGGCTGTCCAGTGTCTGGTAGGCCGACGAAGCGGGCCGCGACGGGTCCATCGAAACCCCGAAGTGTCAGCAGGCCGGAGGCAGCAAGGCGCATCTGTACATTCTCGACGCCGTCGATGCCCCGCAGCTTGTCTCCGAGCGTGACGGGGGCACGTGCAACCTGTGCAAAGACGTGCGCGAGACCATATGCGGCGTAATAGCTGTCCCGCGAATACGTCAAGGAGCGCTGAACCGAAGCCGAGCCGACGAACGTGCCAACGCCGAGCGCAATGAGTACGGCGACCGCCAGGCACTGTCCCTTCATGTGCCAGACGTCTCGTACTAGTTTGCGCCAGAGCACGCTCACCAGGACACCTCGCGTGGTGCTGCGCGTTTCTCATTGACGGTGATGCGCTGGATCTTCCCGTCGGCAATGGTCACGACGCGGTCGGCGATGGCTCCAATCATCGCATTGTGTGTGATGAGTGCCGTCGTCGTGGCAAGCTCGCGATTGGCGCGATCGATGACCTCGAGCACGATTTTGCCGGTTTCGGCGTCCAGCGCGCCGGTGGGTTCGTCGCAGAGCAGGAGCCGCGGACGCTTGGCAATGGCGCGTGCAATGGCCACACGCTGCTGCTGCCCACCCGACATCTGTGATGGAAAGTGGTTCATGCGATCGCCGAGGCCGACCAGCTCGAGTGCTTCTGCGGCGCTCATTGGGGTGTCGACGATCTCGGTGACCAGCGCCACGTTTTCACGGGCGGTGAGGCTGGGGATGAGGTTGTAGAACTGGAATACGAACCCGACTTGGGTCCGTCGATACTCGGTGAGACGTGTGTCACCGGCTCCGACGAGCTCGTGTTCGTCGTAGGTCAGCGAGCCACTGCTGGGCGCGTCGAGTCCTCCTAACAGATTGAGCAGCGTGCTCTTGCCGCTGCCCGATGGCCCGAGGATCACCAGCATCTCTCCATCGAAGAGATCGAGGTCGACGCCGCGCAGCGCTTGGACCTCCACCTCGCCCATTTGGTACGATTTGGTGACTCCGCGGGCGCGAAGGACGGCTCGTCTCGTCGAGGTCAGGACCATGGCTGCCTCACTTTGCTGGGACGAGGACGCGGCGGAACACATCGAACATGGCTGCAGCATGCCGGCTGAGCTCGGCTTCATCGAATTCGTCCCAATGCGCAGCGAGCCAGCGATCTGCGGCACTGTCGATGGACCAGGTGATTGCCAGAAGCAGCTCCTCGGGCAGGTCGCTCCGGATCAGACCGAGGCTTCGCCCATGATGCAAGATTGCGGAGTACCAGCGAACGATGCCGTTGAACGCCTCCGCGAGTGGACCCGTGGTGCGCATGTCGGTTGGGAGTGCCCACATCGCCTTGATGACAGCGCCCGTCCAGGCATCGTCATGAGCCTGGTCGACGAAGCCAACCGCGAGCCCCGTGAGCGATTCCCAGAAATTCTCCACAGTGAGCGCCGTGGGATCGAAGGGCAAGGCGCTGATGAATCTCTCCCACACGGCGAGGACGACGGTTGCGAACAGGTCATCCTTGCCGTCGAAGTAGTAGTACGCTGCGCCCTTGCTCAACCCGGCCTCTTCTAGGATCCGGTTCAGCGAAGCTCCTTCGTACCCGTCCCTGCCGAATGCCCTGCCGGCCGCGACAATGATCTCGTGCCGTCGCTCTTGGGGCAGGTTGTAGAATCGTGGACGGGGCATTGGGGCCTTTCGGAAAGACAGAGAGGGAGTCCGCGTGGCCTCCGACGGATGAATGGGACCGCGTGGTCCGACCGTGTTGTAAGACCGCTCGGTTAGACTGCCTGGTTTGATTGATCCCGACAAGTACGATTTGGGTCGTTGCAGATCTGGTCTAACGCGCAGTCGACGGCCAACGATGGTCGGAGAAGCTGCGCCAGCCCTCCAAGCCGGCAACGAGCTCCGGCCAGGCACCACGCAGTGCGTTCTGCATTCGTGGGTTGAGATTGTGCCCACTGCGTGGATCGCCCGCGTACTCGACGTTCAGCCCCTCGCGCTCGAGCACCCTCTGTGCACGGCCATACGTGACCTGACACGACGGAGTGCCGCACGCCAGCAGGACGCGTTGTCCGCCCGCAGCGCGATACTTCCGGGCAAGACGGTGGGGATCGTGGACATCCCCGCTGCGGGGGCGTCCTCCACTTCATGTCCGCCTCGGAATCCAGACTCGGCTTACACGGCGCCCTTGCAGTGGCCGAGCAAGTGGCAAAAACTGCTATCTGTCATGACGACACTTACTGGACCGCGTGACATCTACGAGCTGCTCGAGCAAGTGCGCAAGCTCCCGGGCATGTATTTCGGGCGAGCCGGCTCGATCCCTCTTCTGGACGCCTTTCTTGTTGGAACGAAGTTGCGGCCGATGAGACCGGAAGAGCCAAGCCTCTGCGATTTCGACAACTGGTTGGCGGCGAGGATCGACGCGCTGTCCGATTCGCACAACATGGTTCGGCGGTGGTTCGAGGAGGAGTTCGGTCCGGAGAAGGCATTCGACATCTATTTCCAGTACCTGGACGAGTATCGCGCCAATGAGGTGGAGCTTCTCTACGTCAACGAAGGGTCGTTCAAGCGCCGCTCTGGGTATGGTGGCGGAAGGGTGCGCACCAGATCCATGCGGTTAGTGGTTGGGCGATTCCTGCCGAGCGAAGTCTACTTCTGGGGAGAGCAGTCTGGCGTCCAGTTGGCAAAGATATTCCCCTTCTGCCACACGGTGGCGAAGGCGAAGAGGCTTGCGGCGGAGAGATGGGAAACGCCGCCACGCAGCTGGCGAAAGCTTGGCCAGTCGCAGCGGCCGGAGAAGAGGCCACCACCGGGATTGTGGTCTCTGTTGGAACGTGTTCGGCAGCGCTCGGGGATGTACTGCGACCCGAAGAATCGCCCGCTTGTGACACTGGAAACCTTGCTGTGCGGCTACGAGGCAGCGCTCGCCGACTACGACGTTCTGGATGAAGGCAATGGCTTCAGTGCCGCGTTTCGACTGTACCTGCTCGTCCGGTTTGGGTGGTCCACGGCGTGCGGTTGGGCCGTTGCGATACGCGACCACCTCAAGGCGGGGGAGGACGAGCTCGCCAGGTTCTTCGAGTTGGTCGATGAGTTCAGAGAGGTCGTGGCGGAAGTTTCCCTCGATCTCGTGACGGTCGGCGCGCGCTTGGACGACATCTCGCTGCGGGTCAACGGAGTTCGGCGAAGGCGTCGGGATTGGGTCGTCGAGCAGCTGCGTTGGGAAATGACTGAGGCGCGGCAAGCACGGAGCAAGTGAGCGTGGGCTGCAGTTGGCGAACTCCAGTCCGGTGCGGGCCTGCAACTCTGCAGACTCGCGCTCGAGCGCTTCCAGAGCGATGTGCACTGGTGCGGAAGGTGCCGATCCCTTGAGGCTTCGCCGTTGTTGGGTGCTGTGGTCGATGCTGCGAGGGGTCGCCAAGGTCGTCCCCGGTGCGAAGGCGCTGTCGTCCTGCATCGCGGGACTGTCTCTGA
>CAYRKE010000354.1:0-6729 GCA_964424695.1 uncultured Polyangiaceae bacterium | reverse complement strand
AGCGCGGCCTTGACCGGTGTTCCGATGGCGTTGGGGGTTCCGCTGTAGTCGGCGATCATCTGCGGGAAGCCGCAGCCCCACTCATCGACGATCCAGGCCCACGCGGTCCAGCTCATGTCTGCTCCTTCGAAGCTGTTGATGTAGTTGGAGTAGATGGATCCTTCGCACTGATCCGGCGGCAGGGTGTTGAACCCTTCGACGTTGGCGTCCCCGAACTCCGTAGCGATGACCGGGAGGCTCACTGCGGGCGTCAGGTACGCGGTGCTATCCGTGTCCGGCTTGAAGTCGTAGGGGTGCGTCACGTAGCCGATCGCGCCGCCGGTGATCGGGTTGTCCGGGTAGTAGGAGATGTCGAAGGTGTAGTCCGGACCGCTGATGAGGATCAGATTGTCCGCGCCTGCGGATCGAATGGCACTCGTGGTCGCCTGCATCCAGTCGTGCAGCGTGGGCTGGCCGGTGGTTGGCTCGTTGTAGAGCTCGAAGATGATGCGCCCATCCTGGAAGAACGGGTCCTGAGCGACCGACACCCAGAAGTCTCGGTGTTGGGTGGTGGGATCTCCCGCGACATAGTGGAGGTCGAGGAGGACGTCCATCCCCTCCTCGAGGATCCAGCTTACCGCGCGCTTGACGTTCTTCTGGTAGATCTCCCCCTTGTCGCCGGTCCAGTAGGTATCCTTGACGGCAAGCCGAATCGCGTTGGCTTTCCAGGCCTTCATGCGCTGGACGTCTTCGCGGGTGATCCCAAAGCCGGACAGGTCCCACTCCATACTGGGCCGGACCAGGCCTCGAATCTTGTACGGCGAGCCATTCCTGATGAAGTCGTTTCCACTCGTCGTCCAGGTTACCGAGTCGCTCGGGATCTGCGGGGTCGGTTCGCTGAGGAAGTGAACGTCGTCGACCCAACACTCGAAGGGGTTGGCGACTGGATTGCCGCTTCGCGTGGCCATCTTGTTGACGTGGATCTGGAAGGCGACGAGGTTGCTCGGATCCACTCCATCGGTGAAGCGAGCGAAGTTCGGATCCTGAAGGGCGTCGTCGAAGAAGACCTTGTAGAACGTCCACTGGTTCGTCAGTACGGAATTCTTGATCCCATACTGATTGCAGCTCGAGGTATCGGATTCTCCGCCGTACGAGCAGGTCGCGCCAACGGTATCGGCATCTTCGATTCCATCGACGACCTTGAGGAAAGCAAACTGTACGTCCGCGGTGCATCGCGCCCAGAAGCCGACGCCCGTGTACCTGGAGGCATCATAGGTCTGCTTCTCACGCTCAGCCGTGCGCGCCATGAAGTCGATGCCAAACCCAACGCCCCAGAAGGAGCTGATGTCCGAGTACCCGGTGCCGCCCGGAGAGGAAATGTGGAGCGAGCCACCCAAGCTGCAAGGGCCGCTCTGGGAGGTGTCGACCGCGAAGTCATTGGCGGCATTCTTGGGGTTATTGGCGCCAGGTTCGGACATCTCGCCGTACGAGTCGTTGGTATCGTCTGGCGCATAGGAGTGCCAGGGTTCGGCATCAACGCCACGGCCTTCCTGCACGATTTGATACAAGCTACCGTCGGCGAAGTCGGAGATCATGTTGCCAGCGGGGATCGTGACCGCGCCGTAGACCGGATCCGTGCAGGTCACCGCGTCTGTCGTGGCCGTGGTTCCACCCGTGGAGGGACCTCCGCCTGTCTCACTTGACCCACCAGTCTCGGCAGTGCCACCCGTCGAGGTGGTGCCCCCGATTGGCCCCTCCCCGCCGATGCCCCCCGCCCCGCCGGTTGCCGTGGTGCTGCCGCCTGTACCAGTCGATGCGCCTCCAGTGTTCGGTCCGGCGCCGCCGGTTGTCGAGGTGGCGCCCCCGGTCGTCCCGCTACTGCCGCCCGTGGTGGGCCCAGCGCCGCCCGTGCCGCTCGCGCCCCCGGTCCCGGCGAGCGGGATGCATTGCCCGCTCGCACACCGCCCACTTGGGCAGATCGTGCCGCAAGTTCCGCAGTTGTTCGCGTCGAGCGCCACATTCGTGCAGCCCGCCGCGCACGGCGTCAGGCCCGAATTGCAGATGCAGGCTCCCTGGGAGCACGATTCGCTCGCTCCGCACGCGTGGCCGCACGTCCCGCAGTTGGTGGCGCTCGTCTCGGTGTCGACGCACGCTCCGCTGCAGGACTCGGTGCCCGCCGCGCAGCTCGAAACACATGCCCCAGCGGAGCAGTTCGGGGTGGCGCCAGAACAAACGACGTTACACGTTCCGCAGTTCTGAGGATCACTGCTGCGATCGACGCAACTCGTGCCGCAGAGCGAGGTGCCCGTGGCGCACTCGCAGGAACCGGACACGACGTCACAGACTTGGTTCTCCGAACAGGTTACGCCGCACGCTCCGCAGTTGAGCGCGCTCATCGGCGTGCACGCGCCATTACAGTTGACGGTTCCGGCTGCACAGCTTGGCGGAACCGACCCTCCTCCTGTTCCGAGGTTGCCACCCGTGTGGCCCGAACCGCCGAGACTCGAGCCTCCGCCCGCTCCGAGGGAATTTCCGCCGCCGAGGCTCGAACCTCCGCCCGCGGCCGATGAGGTTGCCCCACCGGTGTTACCACCTGTGTTCGAGTCTTCATCCCCAGAGCAGGCACCCATCGCCGCGACGGCGCCGATGCTTGCAAGCAAGCGACCCAACGACTTGACCATTCTCATGAACTCCTTGCGGCGCTCCCTGTGCGCCGCATCAAAAAAGCAAGAAGTGCTCGGTATTCTCCAGTCAGTGAGCCTGATTCGCTCGGTTCCTCTCTCCAAGAGCGGGGCTCCAAGCCATGTGGCTCGCGCTTCGAGTATGGCACTTCAAGGCTTGGCGCCCAGCGCAGGCGGATTCTGTCATTCAGATGACGCCCAGTGACCCCGCGAGCCCTCAGAATTACAGGGGAACTGCTGGATGAGAGCAACAGTGAGGGGATGGTGTGGACCCCGAGGCAACAGAGTCGAGCTGTGGTTCATGAGCCTCGAGGCGCTCCTCGGCTTGCGATGCTTGCCCCGGTGTGGAGGTGAGCCTCGAGACGCTCCTCGGCGTGCCATGCTTGCCCCGGTGTGGGGGTGCGCTTCGGTCACGGATGACGCGTGCCAAGCCAACGGACTTCCCGGGGGAACTGCGAGCGCACGAGAGCTTATGGGGGCCGCCCATCGTAACGTGCGCGCTGCTTGCCGCGCTACGACGACGGTAGCGCAGACGCGCGGCAACGTTGGGCGTCGCAACAGCGCGCCGCTCCGACCCTGTCACGGGGGCGCGTTGCGGATCCATCGACCGACACACAGCTCGCACAGGCGTCGAGCGCTGCGCTTTCCCCGCACCCGATGGCGAGCCCTCCCGCAGAACTCATCCGGCACGCTGGCGGGCATCGCTCAGGCGGAGAGGTTCCGATTCGGGCCACCGGTAGAGGGGGCCGTGCTGGTGCTGGGCGGGCGTCTGCCACGAGTACAAGGTTGCCGCATGATTGCTCCGGCAGCGTAAGAGTGCCAAACCGCGCAGGTACCCGACGCGGGAGTGCGCTGAGGCTGCCCTCCAGTTGTACTGCACGGCCGAGAACGGCGACTTCGATGCTGCAACCCAGTGGTTTCCCGTAATTCGCGCTCTTCTGCGCCACGGCAGGGGAAGCCCTTCGCGTCGAACAGCGGATAGCTTGACCGTTCTCAGAACGCGTTCGCTCCAGTTTTCGGGGAACTCGGCACGCCACCGAACACCGGGACGCGAGAGCTATGGCACAACTTCTCATTCGGACGTGTGACGATCATGCTACAACGGTGTGACGGTTGGCTTCATGTCAACACACCTGAGGACCCCAGTTATGAAATCCCAACTCCAGTCCGTCATGCTGCTTTCCCTTCTTGGGTTGAGCCTCGAAGTGGCTTGCTCGCCCAATGACGGAAACAGATCTGATGGAGCGACCACCGCAAGCGGCAGCGCCACCGGCGCTGCATTGGGGGGCTCTGGTGGCACGGTCTTGGGAGGCTCCAGTAGCGTGGCAGCGGGAGGCTCCAGTAGCGTGGCAGCGGGAGGCTCCAGTAGCGTGGCAGCGGGAGGCTCCAGTAGCGTGGCAGTGGGAGGCTCCAGTAGCGTGGCAGCGGGAGGCTCCAGTAGCGCGGTCTTGGGAGGCTCCAGTAGCGTGGCAGCGGGAGGCTCCGATAGCACGGCCGTGGGAGGCTCCGGTGACCAGGTCGTAGACGGCTCTGGGGGCGCGGATGCGACGGGTCCACAGACCATTTCAGGGGGCACCGGCGGATTGCCTCCAGCAACGTCGGGCAGCGGAGGCACGGCTACAGGAGGCGACCAAGGAGTAGGGCCACAAGACCCGCCTGCCGGCGTCGACGATATCTCGTTTTCGACGCCGAGCGGCACATTCGAAGGCTCTCTGGCCGTAACCATGACGACCAGCGCGACAGGCAAAGAAATCCGCTACACGACGGACGGCACGCTGCCAACGGCGAGCTCGACTCTCTACGACGGTTCAGCGCTCGCCATCAGCGAGACGACTCAGCTTCGCGCTCAGCTCTTCGATGCAGGAGGCGCTTCAGGACAGCCCAAGACGGCCATCTACATTGCGCGTGCCTTCGACGTCACTTCTGACATACCGATCATCATCATGGATGGCTATGGCGCCGGCAAGCCACCTACGGAGCCCGGGCCAGAAAAGGTTATCTTTCGCGATCTCGGCATCATGCTCTTCGAGCCCACCGCGGGCGAGGCCTCTATTTCGGCAGCCCCCACGTGGGCCGCCCGAGCAGGCTATCACGTACGGGGCCAGTCATCGGCGAATTTCGAGAAGACTCCCTATCGCGTCGAGCTCTGGGACGAATACGACGACGATGCCGACTACCCGATGATCGGCATGACACCCGACTCCGATTGGGCCTTCGTGGGCCCCTATCTGGACAAGAGTCTCGTGCGTAATGCCTTCATCTATTCGCTCGCGGATGCGATGGGGATGGAGGGGCCTGCCCTCCAATTCGCGGAGGTGTACATCAATCAGGACGGCGGCCCCCTTGAACCCAGTGACTATGAGGGCGTCTATGGTATCACTGAGACCATCAAGAACTCGAAGGGGCGTCTGAACCTGAAGCAGCTCGAGCCAGACGACACGGACGAGGCCAAGCTGTCAGGTGGATATATCGTCAAATTCGACATGGGAGCACTGCGTGAAGACGAGGGAGAGATTGAGATCCCTTGCATCAGTGCTGAGGGAGAGGGCGAAGAAGAGGAGGAGGAAGCCCCTGGCTTTGGCACCGGTTTCGGAGGCGGTAGTTCCTGCTTCTCCGATCTCGAACTCGTTGACCCGAAGGATCCCAATGAGGAGCAGCTAGCGTGGATCCAAGCCTATATGCAGGGGACACATGATGCGCTGCATGCTGAGCCGATCGGTGACTATCAACAATGGCTCGACTTGCCGAGTTTTGTTGAAGAGATCGTCCTCAATGAGTTCACGATGGGTGGGGACATCTACGTGCGCAGTCGCTTCATGTACAAGGAACGCGGTGGCTTGCTCAAGGCCGGCCCGGTCTGGGACTACAACCTCACCATGGGTAACCTCACCGCTGATATCGAGAGCTGGCAGATCGAATCCGGCGTTGGAGGCAACGATTGGTTCAGTATCCTCTTCGAGCTCCCCGAGGTCCGCTCTGCCGCTGCTGCGCGCTGGGCCGAGCTACGGCAAGGCTTTCTATCCGATGAGCAGATCCAAGCGCGCATCGATGCCGTGGCTGCCCCACTGCTGAATGCCGGGCCACGTGATCTCGAGCGGTGGCCTGTAGGCGAAAGTAGTTTCGGCTTCCCTGGTCTCGGCGGGGGAAACCCAGTAGGTACAGGGGGGGCAGGGGGCACTGAGGAGGAGGTCGAGGAGGATCCTCGCGCAGCCTGGGAAGGGCAACTTGCGGATCTCAAGCAGTGGACGCTGGATCGCTGTGCCTGGCTCGACGCGCAGTATGAACAACTCTAGGATAGCTTCAGATTGAGGCCGCTGCGCCGCGAGGAGCCTGCGGAGCGTACTAGGGAATAGACTAGAAGAATCTGCCGGTCACGCCAGCCAGGATGAGATGCTGGGTGAACGAGTAGTTGCCGTAGTCCGTGTCGTGCTCTGGATCGGAAGCGTCGTAGTCGACGTTCGAAGACGATCCAAGCCCGGACTGGGCGGGGTTCGAGTCCCAGCCCCCCAATGCCGTGAGGTGCCCCGACCACCCGCTCCTCGGCAAGGGACTGGCTGCGTCGATCTCGGCTTTGACAGCATCGACGGCGCTAGCGGACGCTCCTAGCTTCGTCGCCTGATCCGCTGAGCGCCGCGCACCCGAGGGGTCGTCCATGCTGAGCAGGATCCTCGCGTGGAGGAGCTCTCCAGGAAGCGCCGCTCTGCGTCGTCGAATCGTCCGAGGGCAAGGAGGCAGGATCCCATGTTGAAGAGGAGCGTTGCCCGATCGACCGGCTGCGAGGGAAACTGGAGCGCACGCTCGAAGGCCCCAAGCGCCTCCCGGTGACGACCTGCTTCGAGCTCAGCAAGTCCGGCTTGCGCCGCCTCGAGGAAGGGCTCACTCGACTTGGAGGGATCGGCGTTCGTGCCCGGCGGTGTTTTCGTCTCGCCCGGCATGGCGGCGCGCAAGTCGGTCGGAGCAGCGGCGCCCGCCGTGCCAGCCGCCGCGATCAGGACCAACGCAACCCCAGGGCAAGTCCCACGCCATCGGAGCAACCGTGGATGGCACGAAACAAGTGAACCCTGCCTCA
>CAYRKE010000353.1:3103-6736 GCA_964424695.1 uncultured Polyangiaceae bacterium | reverse complement strand
TCGGCGTCTTCGCGCGCGAGTCGAGTGACCTGACCTTCAGCAATCTGCGCATTGCGGACAACGGAAGCACCGGCGTGTTTCTGGGTCACAATGACGCGGCAGGAACGCCGGCAGGCGTCCAACGGCTGCGGTTTTCCGGCTGTTCGATCGTTGAGAACGGGGGCTATGGACTCTGGCTGGCAACGACGTTCGGAACGGGCAACACCCTGCTAGGCTGTCTATTTCGGGGAAACGCGGACGGATCCTTGAACGTGGAGGCGGGCGCTGCACTCGCGTTGGAAGGTAACTCGTTTCAATAGGCACTGACCGATCGGCGGGGCTGCGCAGCGCTCCACGCCCAGGCAAGAGCGGTTGGCGGTACGGGCGGAGCGAGAGTCCAGTGTTCGACAGTGAGTGGCGACTGCCAATCGCAGACGGATCCGCGAGGGTGGCTCCGGCGTTGCCCCGCACCAATGCTTCCACTTCGGAGGTCACCGACCGACAACGTCCACTCACCGATCGGCAGGCTCCGATTGGCGACCTTGAAGGCCTGATCAGCGACTTCGAAGCTCCGATCAGCGCCTTTGAAGCTTCGATCAGCGACTTCGAAGCTTCGACAGCCTTGAAATGACACAAGATCGGGAACTGAGTGGGCCTCCGGGCCGCCGTGGGGAACTCCGAATCGAGCCATAATTGGCTTCGCTCCCCGTTGAGCAGGGGTTCGAAGTCGCTGATCGAAGCTTCGAATCCGTTGATGAAGCCAGAACCCTACTTCGACTTCTGCTGACACCGCAAAACGGCTCACAGGGCTGGGTGTTCGGAGGATGGATCGCCCGGTGCGCCCGGCCAGCCCAGCTGTGCAGAAAGCGGTGGGCCTGGTGCTGGGTGAGCTAGGCTGCCCTCGATGTCAACGACCTGTGCCGCCACTCCAGGTTCCGGATCGACCCTGGTAATGCGCCGCGTCTCTGCCACGATGCGCTGCGACTCTGCCTCGGGGAGTAGCCCGTCGTACGCGACGACCGCGGTCTGGTCCGCCAACTCGACGCCGAGCTCATCGGCGTTCGCCAACGGGGTCGGGTCGCCACCACCGCGAAGGTCCCAGCGCAGGAGACTGATCCGGTCAGTAGGGCGTGTTGGAGCTTCCCCTCAGCATCCAGTTTCCTGTCGCCCTCGTCCCCGGCTCCACCACGGGATCCGAACGACTCGACGACTACTACCCCCTTTCCCCCTAGCCCTCGAACCGCGGCAATATCTACCCCTGCCAATCGTGTTTTCACGCCCGAAATGTCGGTGCCTCAACTTGACGCCCTGAAACGTCGTCGCGTAGACTGCGCGGCATGAATTCTCGCGGAGCCTTGGCGATGCTTGGCCTTGCCCTTTCGGCGCTGGGATGTTCGGACGACGGCAGTAGCGGTTCTGGCGGAGGCAACAACTGCTGCGTACTGCGCACGCTCTGCGCCTCATGTGCGTGCGAAAGCGATGTCGAGGAACTGGCGCACGCTGGCAGTGAGGCATCTTGCCAGGAGTATCTCAGCGGCGGAACCTATGGGTGTCCCGCTATGGCCGAGGACGAGGCGTTGGCGGAATGCGAAGCCGGCTATGGCACGGAACCTGACGCTGAGCGCCTTCGTTGCGCCGCCAGCGAAGTCAGCCTCACCTGCGAGTGCGTCCTCGGGGGAGAGCCCTATTTCGTCCTGGATATCCCGATGTCTACATGTAACACATCGGTGTTTACCCCCGCAACGGTGTGCTGCATCGAACCGTCTGGCGCTGCGGATACGTGCGAGTGCCAATCCGCGATGTGCTCAGATGACGGCACTTCATGCGAATGCAGCACCGCTATCGATTGGGACGGCCAGACACAGTGCGAGATTGGCAAGTACCCGAACTGCTGCATCCGGGGCACGAACGGAGCCTGCGTTTGCAGCGAAGAAGCCTGTGGCTCCCTAGATACTCCCGTCGCGAACTGCGGGGTGAGCGACGCCACGTGCGGCTACGGCGTTACGAGCGTCATGGAATGCTCCGAAGAAAGCATTCTGGCCGCGCGACTGTCTGGGTAGAAGAATCCAAGCCCCCCTCGGGAATATAGGGTTCGCTCGCACGACTCCCCCGCGCGCTCGGGTCGACTCTTTCGCAGTTGTCGGGGAGGGCAGCCGGCCGCGGTCTCTGCCGATCGTTGCGCAGATGCGCTGGCGCGGGTCACCGCGTTCGTCTCCGACTCGCGCTTCCTCGACACATGTGAGGTCCACATCACTCCCTCCGTCGGGAGGGCGCGCCTTCCCCTCGGCACCAATTGCCCGGCTCGGCGGCGCCGCGCAGTGGATTCAGTGGGCATGCCCGGCGGGTGAACCTCGCGTCCTTGAGCGCTGGAACCGCTCGCGGCGGCCTCTCGGGAGAACCTGACGCGCACTCGTCCGATTCTGGTTCCCCTCTGCACCAGCCAACCACGTGAATGTCCGAAGGGGGAGGGGGGGGCCGAACGTGTCGTGGGCGAAGCGGTCGCCGGCGAAATGCCGGCGCCATGAGTTCGGGGCCAGGAGCCGAAGTCCGGCCCCGGCAACACTTGTGGCATCGTGGAAGAGCCGCGAAGGGCTATCGTATCGATGGTCTTTGGAAGATTCCTGGCTAGGGCAAGGAAGGACGAGACGATGAGGCATGGATGGTGGGGAGCGGCGTCGTTGGTACTGGTTGCGGTCTGCGCGGGATGCACGGGAGCGGCGGGTGCTGATGGCGAGCCGTGCACGGTGCAAACGGACGCGGACGGCGCTCGGATCGCTTGCCCGGACGGGACGGAGGCGTTCGTCCCCAATGGCGTCGATGCGTCGACGGAGGGCACCGAGGGCCCGGCGGGGTCCTCTTGCACGGTGGAGCAGACCGACGACGGCGCCGTCGTCACCTGCGACGACGGCACCAGCGCGGCGCTCGTGCTGCCCGCGGGCGCTGGGGGCGTCGATGGAACGTCGTGCACGGTGGAGCAGACCGACGACGGCGCCACCATCACTTGCGGCGACGGCACGACCGCCGAGATCGCCAACGGGACGGATGGCGCGGCCGGCGCGGCGGGGACATCGCCGGGCGCCGACGGGTCGCGCATCCAGCAGATACTGATCACCGGCGAGGATGGATCGACACAGTTCGTAAGCTGGTACGACACCCTGCTGGGCGTCCCCTGCACTTGGGTCATCCTGGCACCGCAGGAGGAGGGGCTCTTCCGTTGCCTGCCAATGGGAGAACAGCCCATCGTATTCTACTTCTATTATGGCGCGCCCTTCGGGCAGCTGGCGGGTTCCGCGTGGCTCGATCCGGAGTGCTCCGAGTTCGTAGCCGTCGCGAACTATCCGACGAATGGGTACGGCTTGACAGGTAACTCCGACGCAGGAAATCCGGGCTTCTGCAGGCTGGGCTCCGAGGTCGCGGCGACGACGGTGTATCGTGTGGAAGATGGCGAATGTGCGCCTGTGTTCCTCTCCGGCTACACGGTGTACGAGTGCTCGGAGGTTCCCCTGTCGGACTTCGCCGCTGCGACGCTCGTGGTGCCCGAATAGAGGACCCACGTGCCGCGCTCCGGCGCCCGCCGCCTGGCGACGAGCGCGCCGTACCAAGGCTCTTGCCCCCTTCGAGCGGCGTTCCGGCGCTGGCACCGCGACAAGGCGC
>CAYRKE010000353.1:0-3003 GCA_964424695.1 uncultured Polyangiaceae bacterium | reverse complement strand
TGCGCCTGCGCGTGGGCTCCAAAATTGGTGCCGATGGCGTCGACCGTCACCCGGAGGTCCGCGGACGGAACCCCCTCTGGCACGTGGACCAGGAGCCGTCGCCGCAGGACACCAGCGCCAGTTGGCAGCGATTCGCTCAACGTGCCGTCCACGAGTGTTGCGCCATCGGGCAGATCGACGCGCAGCTGCGCATCTGCCGCCGCGGTGCGTTGGTCGATCTCGATTGCAATCTCGAACGTGTCTCCAGCTGCCACGTCAGTGGGACCCGACACCGCGAGGATGATCGGGGCACGAGCTGGTCGCACCCTACCATCCGCGCGCTCCGCTGGTCCCGCTGTTCTCCCAGCTCCTGGCTGCATTTCCGATGCTCCGGCGTTCCCCGATGGTGCATCTTCAGTTGGTGCCCCGCAGGCGGCAACCAGTCCGACGATAACCAACAACAGCGGGTACCACGGCGTCTGCATGGCGATCATGGGGCTTCGCACAGAGGGGTGCTACTGGAATAGGGGTAGAAGGTTGAGGGTTGTATGACCGCATCCACGGCGCTGGGCGGCGCTCCGGCGCATACGAGCGCGTCCAAGAAGTCAGCGACCATGGGGACGCTCTCCCCGCTGTCGACGCTTGCCGTCTGCGTGCAGCCATCCATCGTCCAAGAGTGGCGCGTGTACCCTCGGGCGAACGGTCTCTCGGTCATGCGGTGGGACCCAATCGCCCTGGTCACGGCCATTGCGCCAATGTCTGGATGGGACGCCAAGCCCCACACCATCGCTGCGACCTCGTTCTCGTCCATGGGCTGGAGTAGGCCGTCTTCCGGGGCCGGGCGCGCCCACGCGCCGAAGGGCGTCGAGCGGGTTGCGAGATCGATCCAGTACATGGTCCCGGACTGCTTGTCATAGAAGAGTGGATCCTGACGGGATGCGCTGGAGAACCCCGTCGCCCAACCCTCCGACCACGCCTGTCCTGGTTGGGTCGGCACTCCGAGGCAATGGGTTCCGCCCTCTCTTGGCGAAACCCCGAAGGACCACATTGCCCAATGGCCGAGCTCATGGGTAATCAGGGCTTCGGACCAGAACGCCTCGTTGTCAGCGATGGCAGGGATGAATATCTGACTCTCGAAGCGGAGGGTCCCCGCGAATGCTGGAGCTGACATGAAGCAGGCGCTGCACTCTCTCCAATCCGTGTTCATGCGAAGCCACACGATCACGCCTTTGCCCGGAGTCCCAAGCATCGCCTCGGCCTCCGCGGTGGAGCGCTGGACGACGTCGAAGAGGCGCGCGGCTCCGCTTCCCAGCGCTGCCGTGATGACCTGGGTGGAGCCCGTGGGCGTCACGAGTGGATCGATCTGCCAGTTCCACACTCCGGAGCGCGCGCTCGACGCTTGGTAGATGCTCGCAGTTCCTCCCTCCACATCGGGCACGCCAATCGCAAAGTTGTATCCCGCGGCCCCGGAGCTCGGATGGAGCAGAATGGTGAAGATCCGATCGCCGTCTCGCATGGGCGAGGGGACTCCGACGGTGAAAGCACCGCTCGCGTCCGTCAGTGCCGCGTCGATCAACTCCTCGCCGCGGTAGCTCGCCACGAGCGCTCCTGGCAGCGGTAGTTCAGTGGCGACGTCCGACCAGTCCGTGTAGGTCTCGTTGGGCGTGCGGGTTTCGTATCGGATCGTCGCCGTGTACCCGGTTGTCTCCGTAGTCTTGGTACAGAACGATCCAAGTACCGTCGTTCGGCACATCCCCGAGCAAGGGGTGCTGTTCCAGCTCGAGCCGCTACACACGCGAAGCGTCCGGTCGTCAGCACACTCGCTGTCCCCCGCGAGCGAACACGTGCTCGGCCTGGCCACGCATCTGGCACCGATTTCCGTGGCAACGCATGCTTCGGTTTCGGCGCAGTCGCGGATGACGACGGTAGGCTCCGCCTCGCCCGTCGGGGCGACACAGAACCGCGCCTGTCTGTCGGTGACGCATTCTCCGCCGAGTGGGACGCTGCCGCAGCCGTCGGAGTCAGGTGCAGCGGTCCTAGGACTGTTCAAGTCGTTGAGGGGGAATGCATCACCAGCGGGGGCACCCGAGCCGCTGCCGCCAGTGTCGGTGCCATCAGGGGCCGGTCGCTCCGAGCCAACGACACCGCCGCTCGCCGACGATCCGGTGGAACCTCCCGTATTCGCGTCATCGTCGGGAGGCACCTCGCGTGGGGCCGCCCCTGTCGTGTTGCCGGAATCCGCATCGCCCGGGAGCGCGCCGCTCGTCCCTCCGGTTGTGCCCGCGGAACTGCCGACCGAACCTGGGTCATCGCTTGCCCCGCCGCCGACGCCGTCGAGCGCGCCGCTCGCATTCGATCGGATCGCAGCGCCACCCATCGCTGAGCCGCCGAGTGCAGACTCTCCACCGAGGAACTGACTCGCTCCTCCCGAAGCGACCGGCAGACTGCCTTCCGCAGGCACCCCGCCCGATGAGTTTCCCCAGACTAGCCCACCGGTGCCCTGGCCCAGAGTGCCGCTCGAGTCGCCCGGGATTCCACTCGGTTGGGGTAGGGGGGGCTCACCCCGGTCGACCTGGCCGCTGCACGCGGCGACCGCGGCCACACAACCGGCAACGACGAATGATCTCAGACTGATCGCTCTCAAGAAACCCCGCTTGGAACAGGTGACGACACTTCGCGCGCTTGAAACGTGATCTAGTAAGACGTCCAGCGGGCTTCCGATTTAAGGAGACGATGTGGGGCACCGCTCCACGGAGTGATGCTCGCAGCAGAACCACACCTACGTTCAACGTTGACGCGTAGTCGTTCGTGTCGGAGACTCCCTCAAGGAGCCACACTCGGCGCGTGCCCAGAGCATGCGGTGCGAGTGCCGGGTTCCGGCGGCGTTGCACGGGGCACGAACGGGCTCAATATGAGCCTTCGGGTGCTACCGCTCGCGACTGGGGTGCTGGCCGCGGCTGCAGCTTCGGCAAGGGTCGTATCCGTTCACGCCTTGCTTGGAGGACCGGCCGCGATCCGCCCCGC
>CAYRKE010000352.1:5525-6741 GCA_964424695.1 uncultured Polyangiaceae bacterium | reverse complement strand
CGGGCTGCCCGGCAAGGTGAATCCAGTGGATCCCCGAAAGCATCGGGAGCAGGCGAGCCAGCAGCGGAACGATTCGCGGATCGTTTGTCGTGACCGAGTAGGCCCCGTCGTACGTCGGATTCTGAAAGGCTCCCGGCAGACGCTGCATGTCCGTGCGCGACGCATGGACCGGCTCTGCCTGAAGCTGGGCGTTTTGGCTCACCGATGTGAGCTCGAAGAACGGCAGCGGGGCTTGGGTCGCGACCTCGAGAATGCAGCCGTAAGTGTCAGTGATGGTGCGTCCGACCACTGGCAACTTGGCGCTGACTTCGCGCTTCGCCATGAAGTAGAAACGGGTTTGGCGTCCCTGCGGCGAGCCCTGCATCTCGATCCGGTAGTCGAAGACCTGGTGGGGCAGGGGATTGTAATCGCTGACCTGCGGGGCGGAGTTCTCCCAAACCACCAGATTGAGATTCGGATCTCCGCTTACTACCTGCAGCCCGAGGCGCTGCGCTACGACGCTGGCGTTGGCGTTGGCGTAGTGGGCCTCCGACGATTTCACCATGCGTTTGCGGTAGAGCATGGCGCCGCCAAAGAATATTAGAAGAATTAGAGGGAAGATGTAGGTGAAGATGGACATGTTGAACCTGGGATTGTAGACGCGGGTTGCAGTGTGAGCCTACCTACTGCCTTGGCTGTGCTGTGGTGTTCCGTTGCGGGTGTCGGCCATTTGGGTAAGCCACGTCAGCATCGGGCTCTCCATGATCCGCTCCTCGCAATGGTCACGGGTCGACCAGTCCCCGTCCCGTGCCTCTTCGATGACAAGCTTGGCTTGCCCGATCTTGCCGCAACCATCGCAGTGCTCGATGATGAGGAGAGCCCTCTCGCTCTGCCCATGTACAGGAGCATAGCAGAGCTGTTGCCACGTTGCTTGGTCTGGAGCTGCCAAGTACCTCTGGATGACCTCTCTCCAACCCGCAGGAAACGAGACGGTCTTCTTGGCGAAGGCACGCTTGCACGCCTTGCATCCCTTGGGGAAGGCTTCCGCCACGAAGTAGATGGGAGCTAGCACCAGCAGACCCAGCGTCACCAACCCGAGCCAGATGTAGATCCGATGGTCGACGAGGTACTCGTACGCGAAGATGGCGCCAACGACCAATCCCACGCCGGCGATACCTAGCGCAGTGAGAGTCTGTCGAAACGAGAAGAAACGGCCAATCCCAGGGTGTGCCACGGA
>CAYRKE010000352.1:0-5425 GCA_964424695.1 uncultured Polyangiaceae bacterium | reverse complement strand
CGCCTCGATCGAATGGAGGATCTCCAAGCAAGGGGCGCCCGATTGCTCGCGATGGACGTCACGGACGATGGCTCGGTGCAGAGCGGCGTGGCTCAAATCATCGACGAGCAGGGGCACATCGACGTCTTGTTCAACAACGCTGGCTATGGTTCCTACGGAGCAGTCGAGTGCGTGCCGCTCGAGGAGATTCGACATCAGTACGACGTCAACGTGTTTGGCGTCGCTCGACTCATACAAGCGGTGTTGCCGCACATGCGCCAGAAGCGGCAGGGACGAATCATCAACATGGCGTCACTGGTGGGGCGTCTCTCGACGCCCATGCTGGGCTGGTACGCCTCGACCAAACATGCCATCGAAGGTATGTCCGATGCCTTGCGCATGGAGGTGAGGCAGTTCGGTATCGACGTTGTCGTCATCGAACCAGGTCCGGTCCAAACCGAATTCGAGACGGTGGCCACTGCCTCCTTCGAACGAATCGACCACCCCGCGGACTACCGCGCCATGGCTACTGTCTTCCAGAAGTACAATCGAGAGCTATACGCGAAGGCCCCTGGCCCCGCCGGCACCGTCAACGCCGTGCTTGCGGCGATCGAAGCGCGTCGTCCACGACGTCGATACGCAACGACACGGTTGGCGAAGATCGCGCCCTTCCTTCGGCGTTGGCTTGGGGACGGATTCTTCGATTGGGCGATGCTGAACTCCCTGCGCTGAGTGTGCGTGGCTCCCACGCTAGGAGCCGCGCACGGCTGGGCGCGGCCACCGCACCACGGCTGAGCCAGTCTCGCAGGGGGCGTGTCGAACTGCCCAGAGGTGCGATACCACATGCTCCGACGGCTCTCCGGGATCTCGATGGGCGAGTCTCTTGGAGCCTCCCCCTTGGGGAGCGTCGCCTATGGGTTCACGGGCAAGGTGAATTGCTTGAGGAAGGGCCAGCCTACCTCCGCATCACCAGGCTCGTGTCCACCGCCCTCCTTCGTGCAGAGGGTGACCTGAACGCCGTCCTTGCAGCTCGAGTGCGTCTGACAGTTGTGGGCGTCTGGGGCCGAGGGCGAACCCGTGCACCCATTGACCTCTGCCCAGTGCTCGAAGGTTCTCTCTGCACCGAGAAACGTGATGGCCATCCCTGGGACCATATCGGAGTATCCTCCTGCATAGGGCACGACAGGGTCTGTAGTGCTTCTAAAGGATATTACGCTGATGGGACGCGATGGCACGCAGTCCTCAACGTTCTCCTCCAAGAGGTCGAAAGCAGCCGGCGCCACCGCGGCGAATACGTCATTTGCATGACAGGCGATGTAGTGGGACATGCCTCCACCCATAGAGAAACCCACCGCATAGACTCGTTGGGGATCGATGCAGGCAGTCTCCTCGATCTTTTCCACCAGAGCCTTGGCGAAGGCTATGTCGTCCGTGTCCGCTACGCAGCATCCCCCCACGTTCCAGGCATTTCCCATTGGGCCAGAAGTCCCGTTCGGGTAGGCCGTGATGACCCCCTCTGGATCCGTTTCGGCTGAGTAGGGTGAACTCGACCGCTCCCCCTGAGCTGTGCCGCCGATGGGGTGGAAATCCACGACGAGGGGGACTGTCTTGGTGCCGTCGTACGTGGACGGAACATGAAGTATGTACTGGCGATCCACCCCATCTACTCGCACGGTTTGGGTCGAGTCCCCCGGCGTCACGCTGGACGACGGGCAAGCGGCGTCTGTCGTGTCTTGACCTGCGCCACCCGCGTTCGCTTCGGAGCTGCCGAAGGGAGGCTTCTCCGGTGTTCCTCCACAGGCCGAGGCAGTACCAATCCCAAGAATCAGGCCGAGGATTGCGGGCTTGTCCATGGGTTGCACTTTAGCCAATGGACTTCCCGATCCGCCAGGGGACACTTCGAAGCGCCGCGGGCTCCCCCGTCATTGCCATGGCGCTGCCGCGCGACTGGGCAGACCAATGACGCCTGAGGAGTCAGCGTTCTCGCGGCGGCGGAGTATGGGTGTCGCTGTGCGAATCGAGGGGCGACTGTGCGCCGTGAACGAGTCCCACCGCACTCGGCTCCGCACCAGATGCCCCGCGTTTCCGACTGCTGCTCGGTGCGCTCGGTGTGCTCGACGGGCTCGATGCTCGTCGCACTCGCGGGTTGCGCCAGGTTGGTCCACCTGGCGTGGCACCGTCTGTTGATCCAGCGCTGATGCCATGGTGGCGCGCCGCAACGCCTCGGGCGGTGGGACGTTAGGAGTCCCTTGCCGTCAGGTCGGTCGTTGGTGTTTGCGGGAGCCTGATGCGCTCTGAACGATTGAACAGCTCGAGCTCGAGCCGGCGGTCACGATCCGCCAGATCTGGCGGCGGGCCGGCGGTGCAGCCACCTGGCATTAGGCGAGGCAGCAGGTAGCCCAGGGCGGTGGCGTTGGCGTTACTTCCGCTCGCCACGCGGCATGCCTGGTGCAGCGACGAGGCCCCGGTCAATTCGTCTGCGAAGCTCGCCAGATAGGCCGACACCTCGGCGCGCGGCTTGATCCCCATTTCGACGGGGCAACCAGGGCAAACGAGCCGTCGTTCGAACGCGGCAGACTTTGCTGCGTCTGCGACGTGGCGCGCCTCGTGGAGCGCGACTCCGCGGATCAGGTGTGCGGTGAGAGCCACGAGCGCGGGCTCGAGATCGGGCTCTTTTGCCAGGGCGCTCGACTCGAGTTCGATGGTGGCCGCCTCGTCGAGGGTGATCGGGGGACACGACCAGGCCTCGACGAACTCGGCGACGCGGATCAGCTCAGCGCGAAATTCCTCCGGGTAGCCGCCGACTGGGGGGCGGTTGAGCCGGAACCGGTTTTCGCAGCCGCGCCGCTCGCGAATCCCGTCGCGCATCATCAGCAGGGCGCGAAACGAGGGCGCGGTGCGTGCCAGAACCTCGAAGTGCTTCGGGCTCAGGGCCTTCTGGATCTCGCTGGATATGGCTTGGGCAAACTGGCCGTCGGTGTCCGTTGCATGGGAGCTGAGGCCGTGGAGCAGTGGCCACACGCGAAGCTGGGCATGCTGCCGAACCGCACCGAGCAGCACCTGTGCTACGCTGTCCCGAATACCAGTCCGACCCATGGCGGCGTCATCCACGTTGAGGTGATCGGCTCGCTCCAAGACGAGGAGTGGGTACGTTCTTTCTCCAATCTCGAACGTGGTGCGGGAGCGGATGGCGTAGCTCTGAATGATGAGTCCGTTCCTCTTGGATCCGGCCTGCACGCTCCAATCGAGGTACCAGGGCACACCTAGCTGCCGAAGGTAGCCGTTCCATGCCCAGACCAGGTAGTCGATGCGTTGGGTCTGGCCCGCTGGATCGGTCTGCGCGGCCTCACGCAACCCGCCGAGCAGCAGAGCAAGGTTGGGGTCCCGGCTGACCTCGGTAAAGGCTACGGCGAAGGACTCCCGTTCTTCCGTCCGGTCCCTGCCCCAGCCGGATCGGAGGCTCCAACGAGGGAGGAGCTCCTCGTGCAGGCGGGCCCACTCAACGCTCGCAAGAGCTGCCGGATCCGGCGCCACGACGGGGTCGAAGCGCCGCTCCCCGGTCCACGCGCGCTCCCCCCGCCACCATTCACCCAGGCGGTCACCCCAGCGATCCGCCATCAGTAGGGTCAGGAGCAGAACAAGCGCAATCAGGGGAAAGCCCAAGGGCAAGAGCGTCCGTCGACGCTGAAGGGCCAAGATCTCCCAATGCATGGCCTCTTCCACTTCGGGTACTGCCACGAGTATCTGACCCTCAGGGCGCGGAAGAGTTCCCGACTCTCGCGAGAATCTCATCGAAGTCTGGCGCTCGGACGAACGCCTGCCTCTGGGCTCCGCCTGGGCTATTCGCTTGTCGACCCGTCTCTGCCTCTGAGCCGCAGGGAAGAGGGGGTCGACTCAGTGGTCGCACGGACTGGGTGGCCGGTGGTAGTGGCTGCCAATGCTTTGGCTCCAGGCGAAATGCGCACGGAACGGACTGGAAACAGAAATAGACAACGGAACGCGCTCGGTCGACAATCTGGCTCCCAATCCAGGCGATCCCGATGGAGCGGCCCACAGCGAGGGGGAGGCACGCAAGCCCGAAACCTACCTCGAGGTGGGAAACGGAAGCATTGGCCAATAGCGCTGATGCTCCGAGCCATACACAGAACGGAACGGACAACAGCATGGCCTTCAGAGTCATTATCGTGCGTGATTTCGACCACATGAGCGAGGTCGCTGCGAACATCGTCGTTGACGACATCTCGCAGAAGCAGGCTCGCGGACAGGGGTTTGTCCTGGGGCTCGCCACGGGAAACTCGCCAACCGGGCTCTACAAGCACCTCGCAAAGGCGGCCAACGGCGGCCGTTTCGACTCGTCGCGTATCAGAAGCTTCAATCTGGACGAGTACGTCGGTCTGCCCGGCGAGAACGCACAGCAGAGGGCGCTTCATCCCGAGAGCTACTCCTACTTCATGACCCGCGAGCTCTTTGGGTTGCTCCGGAAACCGTTCTCCGAGACCAACGTGCCGTGGGGAACCCTGATCGATCAGACGACCTTCACTGCTGCGCTCGACGCCAATCGTGGCGATTGGCAGCTGCAGGGCGCTGACAAGGGGAAGGCGGTCGTGATCCGAAAGGACGCCGCCTCGGACTATCTGCGGTGGGTTCGCGCCGAGATCCTCGACGCCTACGACAAGAAGATCAAAGCTGCAGGAGGAATCGACCTCCACGTGGTTGGCGTTGGCGGACGAGGGCATGTCGGATTTCACGAGGCGGGGATTCCTTTCGTGGACAACCGCATGTTGCTCGTGAAACTCGACGATAACACCGTGGAGAACGCGGTCACGGACGGGCACTTCAAGACCAGGGCCGAGAGTCCTTGCTACGCGGTGTCCATGGGCGCTGAGCTCATCTACGAGGCGAAGACCGTTCTCCTCGTCGCCAACGGCCCGAGAAAGGCAGAGTCGGTTGCTGCGTCGCTGCTCATGGACGAGGACTGCTCGGTACCCATCAGTCGCGGATGGTCGCTGTCCAAGAACGGCGGGCGCACGATCTACGTCATCGATCGCGCAGCGGCCGCCCAGGTGTTGAGTCGCATCGACGACATCAAGCGGCGCGGTGTCGAGGTGCAGGACCTGAGTGAGAAGGGTGCCACGGTGAGCGTTGCCGACCTCACCTTCTCGAGAGATCCGGCGAGCGGTTTGCTCGGGTAGAGTGACGGAGGCGTTGCTGGAAGCGCTCTCGCCCCCAAAAGGCCGGAGCGCTTCAGTGCCCCGTGGCGACGGGCAGAGCTGCGCGATGGGAGAGCGTCGCCCTTCGGTGGTGGGGAGAGGACGGCTTGGTCGTTCCAGGACTCGAGGGCTTGCCTGTCGGTGAACTGCAGGTCGCTCTAAACAAGTCCAGCTAGAGGCTGCAGCATCCGCGGATGCATCGTTGGTCGTTGCGGTGCGTGCTCGCGTACTCTAGT
>CAYRKE010000351.1:0-6748 GCA_964424695.1 uncultured Polyangiaceae bacterium | reverse complement strand
GGTTCCGCGCAGCCAGCGGCCAGGATCGCCGGGCGTCGTCCCAGCCGAGGTCTCGCAGTAGTGCTAGCTAGGCGCCGTGTAGAGTGCCATCACCCCCGAATACAGCTGCAACGAGGGGATCCCCGCCATCGGCACGATTTCGAACGAGGACTGGATTCCGGCAACCGGTAGTCCCTCGAATCGACTTCGGATGATGCGACTGTCCACGTCGGCGACCCCATAGAGGCTCGCCCCTCGGCCGGCGCAGTTCACGTAGAGCCCGAACACGGGTGCTGCGCCTGCCATCTCGTGCTCCATCTCGCGGAGACCGCGTTCGAGATCGGCGCGTGCGGTGGGGGCATCGCGCACGCCGAACGCCAGGCTGCGGCCCACCGCCACTTCTTCCGAGACCATGAGTCCGCCTCGGATGGGATCGATCCCCTGAACGGCTCGGATGAGCCGCGTCTCGGTGTTTCCCTTCTCGCCACCACCCAGCACGGCGAATACCAAGGGACTGTCGGGCAGCCCGCGTCCGAGTCTGTTCAGAACCTCGAGAGCAGGCTCACGGTCGAGCTCGAGCACCATGCTTCCTCGCACCCTCGTGATGGTCATGGGGGAGCAGAGGAGCCTGCAGGCCGGGGAGTTTCGTAGCTGCGGTGGCGAAGTTAGAAGGACGAGGGCGGCGACTGGCCCAGACATCGAGCGGCCATCGGACCCGACCACGACTGGGTTACAGCCACCGACAGTTCCGCCTCCGAAGAGTCGGGGTCCGATATTCACCGACGCCAACGGGGCGAGCGCGCCAGGGGTGATTCCGTCAGGCCGCGCGAACAGGACCGCTGATGCATTGGCCTGAGTGCCTGGCATCGCCCGCAGCTTCTCAGCCAAGCTCACGCATCCCTCATCAACCGTCTTTCCCTCACCGATCAGGGGAACCGTCTTGCCTTGCCGCCACAGGACGGCGCTGGCCGAATCGATGCGTTCCTGCTCGCCCTGCTCCGTGAGGGTGCCGGCTCCAGCGACGACCATCATGGTGGCACCCGGCAGCGCCTTGGCTGCCAAGTCGGCAAGCTCCTGCGTTCGATGGCCGAGCGAGCCAGAGACGAAGATGATGCCGGCGGTCGGGGGGTTGCCGACGGCGTACGCCTGCTCAAGCCTCCGTGCCACACGCGCCGGGCTGGGAGTGCCAATCTGAAGGCTGAGGGCGGCCCCCTTCATCGGCTATGAACTTATTTGCGTCGGCCTCGGAGCGCAACTCCATTGCACGATCAGGGGCTTTCTCTGGGGCTCGGAGTGCCGTAGCCTCAACCCTGATGGTAGAATCCGGAGGCGCGACCCTGGACCTGCACTCATATGGGGCAACCCATGTGGGCAGGAAGAGAAAATCCAACGAAGACGCCTATTTGTGCGACGACGGATTGGGACTCTGGATTGTGGCGGACGGTATGGGCGGCCACGCTGCCGGTGAGGTCGCGAGCAAGGAGGCTTGCGACGCAATTTGGGGGATGGTGAGGCGAGGCAAACCGGCTCTGGAGCGAGAGCCCGAGGAGCGACGCGAGGACCGGGCCGCCCGGCTTCTGGAGGGCGCGATTCAGTCAGCGACGTACATGGTCTTCGCCATGGCGGAGCTGGACGTCGGCATGACGGGCATGGGGACGACCATCAGTGCCATGATGCGTCTCGACAATCGAGTCCTCACGGCGCAGGTCGGTGATAGCAGGATCTACCGGATTCGTGGGGGGAAGGAAGAGCAGCTGACCGAAGACCACACGCTCGTTGCTTGGCAGATCAAGCACGGTCTGATCACCGAAGCCGAGGCGAAGCGAAGTCGCCAGCGCAATGTGATCACTCGAGCGGTTGGTAATCGCGACTACGTGCAGGTTGACTTGAGCTGGCTCGACGTTTCCCTCGGCGATGCGTTTCTGCTTTGCAGCGACGGCCTTCACGGCTACCTCCGTCCGGACGAGGTGTCCGAGGTCGCAGGGCTCGGCGGCGAACTCAGCGTGCGTCGCTTCATCGATCTGGCGAACGCTCGAGGCGGTCGAGACAACATCACGGCCATCTTGGTGGAAGCCTGGTGAGGAGCGTTGCTCCTGCTCGACAGGGAGAGCCACCACCCTTGAGTTGGTAGGCTGCGTGTGTTCTGGCCGTCCCGGGGGTCGAGGGGAAGGAGGGGCAGCACGCCGCGCGGATTCTGAGAACGCAGGAGTGGGCGAACGGGCCGTTTGGATTGCTACGGCCAAGGGGCCCGGGCGAATTGTTGCCCGAATCGCGTTCGGCACGGTAGGGATGAGGGGTCGGATGCCGATGAGGCGTCGAGGAGCCACACAGCATGCAGTCCAAGCGCATTGGGGTCCTGATGGGGGGAACGTCATCGGAACGTGAGGTTTCCCTCGCGTCTGGGCGAGCGGTTGCTCGCGCCCTGCGTCAGGCTGGGCATCGGGTCATCCCCATCGAGATCGGCTCGCTTGCCGACGCTTGGGACAAGCTCCGGCATGCTCGCATCGACACCGCGTTTTTGGCTCTGCACGGCACGTTTGGCGAGGATGGTTGCATGCAGGGGATGCTGGAAATGCTGGGGATCCCCTACACAGGCTCGGGCGTCCTCGCGAGCGCCCTCGCGATGGACAAACTCAAGGCGAAGGAGCTGTTTCGGCTGCACAACGTACCAACTCCGCCGTACTACGTCGTGGGTCCCACGGTCACCGAGGCAGGCATCATCGAGCTGCACGGCGGATTCGGCTTTCCCGTGGTAGTGAAGCCGCGTCGCGAGGGTTCGAGTGTTGGGGTCGCCAAGGCAGACGACGCGCAGTCCCTGGTGGCGGCGGTGCGTGCAGCTCGAGAGTACGACGAGTGGGTCTTGGTGGAGCGCTATGTACGAGCACGTGAGCTGGCCGTGGGCATCCTCGATGGACGCGTGCTTGGAGCTATCGAGATCTCACCAAGGGAGGGTCTTTACGACTACAAGGCCAAGTACACTGCGGGGAGCACGGAGTACCACCTTCCCGCTAGACTGGCCTCGGCTCGGTATCTGGGGGTGCTCAACCTGGCGGAGCAGGCGGCCCGATCTGTCGATGCAACGGGCGCAGTGCGCGTCGACATCCTGGCTACGGAAGGGATGAACGAGTACGTGCTCGAGGTGAACACGTTGCCGGGGATGACCGAAACGAGTCTGTTGCCGAAGATCGCCGAGGCTGCCGGGTTCAGTTTTGGCGCGCTGTGTGAGGCGATTCTGGCAGGGGCGAGGCTGCACACGTGCACTCCGCGCAGCCTCGGCAAGGCGGAGGATAACGGCGCGGGCTCCGTGGCAACTCCCTCGACCGAGCTTTCGTTGGCCGGTTAGCGCTGCGAGCCTCCTCGAAGGGCTGACCTCTCGAGTCCTTGGGTTCTGCCCCTGTGTCTGACTGCGGGACACTTGCCTGAGGGGACGCCCGCTGGTCTCGGCTTCGGGTTTCGTTGATCGTTAGAGCTGGGCCTCATCGCGGAGCAGCGCGCGGTGGGACGATTCGTCCCGAAACCGAACGAGATCGGCGATGAGCCTCCGACGATCTGACCAAGGTAGGACGTTGCCCCGTGGGGTAGAGTACTCGAGGTAGGAGTTGTCGTCGGTAGCAGCCCATCGCGTACGGTCATAGCCCTCGCGTTGGGCCAGCTGCTCAAGCCAAGCATCCAGTCCCTCGCGGGTGAGCAGCACGTCATCGAGAAGATCTTCGAGGGGGCGACCGCCGGGACGGGTTTCGGCCATGTGCGGCAGACGGTCGAGTTCGGCGAGGTGCGCGGCAGTCGTAGCGAGCGGATGATTGGCGGCGACGATGATCCCTTGCTCGCCCCCATAGAAGAGCAGCACGCTCTCGAACTCAGCCATGACGGTCTCCAGAATGCAGGCAAAATCCCGCGGTGCCACATGGTGGAGCTGGACCCACTGCTGGAACACGCCGTTCGGCTGCAGGTGCTCGGCAACCGATGCGTAGAATTCGCGGTTGTACAGGCTGGCGGCTCCTGCGAACCAGATGCTGGATAGCTCCATACCAATGAGGTCGTATTTGTTGGGATCGACCAGGAGATGATTGCGACCGTCGTCGAGATGCACCGTGACTCGCGGGTCCTCGAGCACCTTTCGGTTCACGTCGGTGAAGTGTCGGCGTGCCGCCTCGACGATGGATGGGGAGATGTCGACGACGTCCAGCTTCTTCCAAGGGTAGGCCCCGAGCGTGCCCAGAGTCGTGCCTGTGCCAAGTCCGATGACCAGGGCTCGGTCGAAGTTGCGGACGAAGAGCGACGGATAATGCGCGAAGGAACGCTGTGCGTAGACCTCCCAACCCGTGTTGCCTTGGAACTTCCCATTCGTGTACAGGCTGCGGACGTTTCTCGGATTGAGGGTTACCGTCGTGATCCCGCCGTGAACGTCTTCCCGCCAGAACAGGAGCTTCTCGCCTTCGCGGAGGCTGTCGAAGTAGACGTTGGTGCCGGCCGTGAGCAACAGGGGATTCCATCGTGGGAGGGCGAACAGGGCGGCTGCGGCGGCGATCACCCCGATGGCAAGCGGTCGCGGGGCGAGGAAGAAGCCGGTGCGGCGGGTGAGCAGTCCGGCGATGACGAGGACGAGGGCCAGTGCGAGAAGGGTGCCTTCCGAGCCGAGCCAAGGCAGCATCAAGTACCCCGTACCGAGCGAGCCGACCACGGCTCCCAGGGTGTTGACGGCCGTCAGTCGCCCCACTTGGGCACCTGCCGCGGTGTTCCGGGCCACCCGTTGGAGAAGCAGGGGGAAGGTGAGCCCCATGATCGTTGTGGGGACGCACAGGATGGCAAACGCTACTGCACCCCGTACTGACTCGCGCCCGGTAAACGTCGTGATATCGTGTCCGAGATCAGCGAAGAGCACGGGCAGGTCGTCCCAGAGCGGCAAGGTTGCGAGGAGGGCCAGCCCTGCCGCGATGAGGCCAAGGGAGAGGGCGGCCCCGGGCCAGCGACGGTACAGGCGGGGGGCGAGGCCGGCGCCCACGAAGAGGCATCCCAGGAAGATGGCGAGGATCAGGGCAAAAGCGTAGGCACTGTTCCCGATAACCACCGCGAGCAGGTGGGTGAACACGACCTCGCTTGCAAACACCACGATTCCGGACAGCAACGCCAGTGCGGAGAGTCCCCTCGGGAGCTCGAGTCCTTGGCGTTCGGTCTCCGGCTTCCGCACGTCGCGCATGTCGGCGTTGGAGGCGTCGGAGGGGGCCTGGGTTCCAGGGCTTGCGGGGCTGTCGGAGGCTGACGCTTCGGGAGCGTCGGAGGGGAGGTCTTGAGGCGTTGGGCGCTGGGTTGGCCTCCGGGAGAGCACAAGGGCGATCGACCCGGCCACTACGCTGCACAATGCAGAGGTCCAGAGGCTATTCCGGAGACCGAGGCTTGGGATTACCGCGTAGGCACCGATGAGGGCGCCGAGGGCGCCGCCGAGCGTGTTGGACGCATAGAGGGCGCCAAGTCGCGACTCGCGGAACGATTCTTCCCCAAGCCCGGCGGCAAGCAGCGGAAGGGTCGCACCCATGGCGGTGGTGGGCACGAGCACGACGGCTACGGTGAGAAGCCAGCGGGCAACGGTCAGCGCGGCCAAGGAGTCCGGAACCGCTCTCGCGAGGGCGACGTAGGCTGGGGTGAGCGCGCCAAACGCGGCGGGACCGACCGCGACTGCCACGGCAACGACCAGTTCGGCAACGCCATATGCAGCAAGGGGCTTTGCTATCCGGCGCGACAGGTGCCCGCCAAGAGCAGCGCCGAGGGCAAGTCCCGTCATGAAGGCGGCAAGCACAGCGCTGGTGGCATATGCGGTCGCGCCCACGACCGTGACGAGGTACTTCGAGTAGCAGACCTGAGCCAGCAGTCCTCCGCTACCAGACAGGACGAAGAGCAAGAGCAGGATGCGGAACCACGGGGGAAAGAGCTGCGACGCTGCGCGATGGGGGACTGGCGTGGGCACGGGGCGCACCATAGTCGAAATCCCGGGGAGAGTTCAACCGACCGGCAGATTCGTCTTGAGACCCAGATTTCTCCTTGTCGCTGTCGGTATCGGTGACTATCTTCCCGCCCGTCCGAGAGTCCCCATCGTCTAGTCCGGCCCAGGACACGGCCCTTTCAAGGCTGTAACAGGGGTTCGAATCCCCTTGGGGACGCCAAGCAAGCCCTGTGATTCTCGATAGATAGACGGCCCGATTCCCCCTGTAACGATTGAGTGATCGTTTCACCACCAGTCAGACTGGAAGGTAGTGGAGGGAACGGCTTGCCGACCCGCCCTCGGAACACGCCTCCCTCCCGCACATAGCGCTGGGTCGTGGAGTAGTTCTCATGCCCGGCGGCCGCCTGAATGTGGCGCGTGTCGTCCAGCCGGAGGGTCCTCCAAGTGATGCCCGAGGCCCGCAGGTCGTACAGGGTGATGTGCTTCACCGAAGCCGAGTCGGTGAAGAGCGCGGCCCGATCGACACCAGCTCTCTCGAGATGCGCTCGGAACGTGGCAGCCCAGTCTTCGGCAGGTGGCATCGATGGGACGACGAGGGCTCCCGAGGCCTCCCTCTTGAGCTTCCGAAGCAGGGGAAGGAGCTCGGTCTCGATGGGCACGTAGCGCACGCCAGCGGCGCTCTTGGGGTAGTCCTTAGACTCCCCTCGGCCACGATCCCACGCCCGGTGAACGTGGATCAGACCCGCTTCGAGGTCGACGTCCCGCCACTCGAGAGTCTGGAGCTCGCCAGGTCGCAAGTAGGTGTACGTCAGCAGGCAATAGAGCACCCGC
>CAYRKE010000350.1:0-6771 GCA_964424695.1 uncultured Polyangiaceae bacterium | reverse complement strand
ATCGGACTCGGCCACGGCCGGAACGACCGGGACAGCTACCCCAGCGCAAACCGCCCTGCCCCCCTGGCTGCAAATCGAGCGCACGATCCATGTCGGGGTCACCCGAACGGTGTCGACGGTGGTCAAACGGATCTCCCAGGATCACGAGCCGCTGGCGATCCACTTCCCGCTGCTACCCGGCGAGAGAATTGTCGACTCCACACTGACGACCACCCCGGGCACGGTGCTGCTCTCCTTGCGACGCGATCAAGACGAGCTCTCCTTCGAGAGCACGCTGGAACTCACGGAAGAGTTGGTGCTCGTTGCCCCTCAGGGCAAACCCTGGTCGGAGGCGTGGACGCTAGAATGTGGCACGATCTGGCGCTGCGAACCCATCGGATTCGCTCCCACTACGCACGAGCAGCAGGGCACGTTTCGTCCGTTGTTTCAACCCTGGCCAGGCGAGCGGCTCAGAGTGCGCTTCACGCGTCCCCCTGCGGCGGGAGGCGTCTCGATGACCATTCACGAAGCCCAACTCTCGGTGCCAAGTCCGCCCGAGCCTGCATGTCTCTCCCTCGACGTCGCGACCAGCACTGGTGGGGCGCTACCGCTGCACCTCCCGGCTTCGGCTGAAATCACGTCCGTCACCGTCGATGATTCGGTGGAACCTCTGCTGTCGAGTGACGGCACCCCTCGAATCGTACTCAAGCCGGGGAGACACCGCGTCCAGACTCGCTTTCGAGTGGCTCCCGAACGCGGTCTGCTGCGTCGGACACCACGGGTCTCGGTGGGCGCCGCCGTGAATGCGACGTCGAGCATCGCGATCCCCAAGGAGCAGGTGGCGCTGTTCGTGGGCGGCAGCGGTGACCGTCATAGCGTCGTACTGTGGTGGGGAATCCTGGCCTTGCTCGTGGGGGCGGCGCTCGCGCTCTCCTTCCTCCCCGCCTCCCCCCTCAAACGGTGGCAGTGGGTGGGGCTCGTACTGGGTTTCACCCAGGTGCACTGGATGTGGCTGCTGCCCGTGGTGGGCTGGCTGCTGCTCGTGGGCTGGCGCGATCGCTGGCACGGTCCTGCCCGGTGGTGGAAATCGCCAGCCCAACTAGGGATCGCTGCGGCCGCGCTGGGAGCCGCGTGGGCGCTGCTGAAAGCGCTCCACTCCGTGCTGGTCGAGGTTCCGCAAGCGTTCCCGCTGGCCGTAGCGAACAGCGGTTGGGTGGGCAGCGCGATGGATCGAGTTGCACCAGACGCTGCCCTACCGGAGTGCTGGTTGCTCACGGCTCCGCTCTGGCTGTGGCGCGTGCTACACCTCGTATGGGCACTGTGGTTGGCCCTGCTAGCGTGGAAGACGGGGCGTCTCGCCTGGGCGGCATTTACCCGCGACGGCATCTGGGGTCCGTGGCCGCGCTGGCGAACCTCCGAGGCTGACCAGGCAGTCCCTGTCTTCCTAGATATTCCTCCCACCTAGCAACCAAGCGCTCCTCGCCCCCTCATGCCTTGCGCTACCTCCTGATCAGAGCCGATGTTTCCTGGTGAATGAACGTGGAGTTGCGCCTTCGCAGCACACGCTCCATGAACCTTGCCGTACCCACGTCATTCGCACGGCCGAGCCGATCCGACGACACTTGAACTCGAGGGCCGAGTGTGCGAGCCTCTCTGGCGCGGGCCTAACGCGTCGGAAATACTCGCCATGAGGATTGGGATCGACTTCGGAACGACACGCACCGTCGTCGCAGGGGCCGTACAGGGGCGGTACCCCGTCGCCGCCTTCCAGACCCACGACGGTTTCACGGACTACCTTCCGGGCGTGGTGGGAATGAAGGGGGGCAAGCTCGTACTGGGAGTCGAAGCCGGATCCGTTCTGATGGGGGCCGAGCGGATCGTGCGATCCCTGAAGCGCTCGGCGAGCCGGGTGCCGCATACGGTCACCCCCGTGGAGCTCGACGGCCAGCCCTGGCCGTCCCTCGAGCTAGTATCAGAGTACCTGCGTTTCGTGCGCAGCACCGTGCTCGAACGCTCCAACCTCGACGTTCCGCCGGACGCGCCACTCGAAACCATGGTGGCAGTGCCGGCTCATGCCACGACCCGGCAGCGCTTCTTGACCCTGGAAGCCTTCAAGCGCGCTGGCTTCGATGTCATCGGCCTGCTCAATGAACCAACCGCGGCGGCGGTCGAGTTCGCACGCCGCCATCTGGGGATTCTCAACCGGCAGAGCCCCAAGCGCTTCGTCGTCGTTTACGACCTCGGTGGTGGGACGTTCGACTGCGCTGCCGTCTCCCTCGAGGGGCGCCGCTTCGAGCTCCTGACCAGCGCTGGGTTGCCGGACGTCGGCGGCGACGACATTGACGAGATCGTTCTCGGTTACGCCTTGGAGGTGGCGGGGCTCCCCGATGCGTTTCCGCACACGGAGCGGGTAACTCTGCTTCAGGTGTGTCAAGAGGCCAAAGAGTCGCTGACCACAGCCACTCGCAAGCTTCTCATCGACCTCAGTCGGGCAGTGCCAACACTGGAGCCCGTCGTGCTGGACACCGCGGAGCTCTACGCGAGGTGTTCTCCCATCATCGAGCGCACGGTGGAGACGACTCGTGAAGTGCTGGAACAGCTTCGGCAATGGGGGATCGATCCGGATAATCCGCGCGAGGTCGGGGCACTCTATCTCGTGGGCGGAGGCTCGGCCTTCCCACCCGTCTCGCGACGATTGCGGGAGCTATTCGGTCGCAAGGTCGAACTCGCTCTCGAGCCCCACGCGGCAACCGCCGTTGGGTTGGCAGTGGCGGCCGATCCCGAGGCAGACATCTTCCTCCGCGAGCGCGTCACGCGGTATTTCGGCGTTTGGCGCGACGCATACTCAGGAAGCGAGCAGTGGTTCGATCTGCTGCTCAGCCGCGGCGACGCTCCAACCAACGGGGAATCGGTAGTCGTCGAGCGGCGCTACACGTCCCGCCACGCAGTGGGAAACCTCCGCTTCGTCGAGTGCTCGAAGCTGACCCCGACCCGCGAGGCTGCGGGGGATCTCACCCCCTGGGGCGACGTGTTCTTCCCATACGACGCGGCACTGGTCGCCGAGACGGATCCCAGGAGGCTGCGAGCCGCGTGCGCCGAGCAGCGACCGGGCGACGAGATCCTCGAGTCCTATGTATACGGCCGAGATGGCAGTGTCAGTGTGACGGTGACCAACCGCACCCGGGGCCATGCCCGCACCTATCGCCTCGGTGATCTCGCCTAAGGCGCCGGCACATCCTTCTGGCCACCTTCTACCATGTGCTCGCTCTCCCCTGACTGGCCCCTGCGCGCGAGGCGAGCCGTACCTCCATCGGCTTCCTCATCCGGGGCGAGCGTCGACGAGCTGGCTCGCCAACTCGACGGGAGTATCGAGTCGAGTGACCCGGTTTCAGTTCGGGAACGCCTTGCGTTGCTCATCGAGCATTTCGCAAGCGGTACGTCGGACCAATACACCGAGACCCGAACAGAGCGACTTCTCGATTGGGCCGCGAGATTCCTGGCGCCGCACGAACGCGCCTCCGACCTGGTGCCGGGGTGGGATCCCGAGCTCCGCTGCCTCTTCGATGCCGTGGCTGAAGCGGCACCCGACCAACTTGCCCGCCACATGAATGCATTCCCCGAACGCGCCCAGGGACAACTCGCATTCGCTCTCGCGCTGCGAGGCCACGGGGCTTGGCCCGAGGCAATCATGCCGGCCGTCGCCAGACGCTACCTCAACACCCCAGAGCACACCTTCGCTTACGAAGGGCGCATTCCCGTATCACAGCTGGCGCTCGCAACGCGAAACCTCCTGCGTTCCGAGCACGTTCCCCTCATGCAATGGGGTCGCATCGCCCCGCTACTGCAAGATGCCGACGACGATTTTCGTTATCTCATCCTCGTCAACTACTGCGCGCTGGACTTCCGATCACGGGCGCTCGAACTCACCGAGACGGCTGGCGCCCGCTTCTACGAACTCGCCGCGTCTGGGCTCGAGACGGGGGCACTCCCATTCACGGGGGCTATTGCAGCAGCCCTCGTGCTCACCGACTCGCTGGGAGGCACCTGGAACGAGGCGCTTCCCGCCAAGGTGCGACAAGCGCTGCTCTACGATCTGCGCTGCGGAAGCGACGTGGAAGCAACCGTATCCCTTCGGGCCTACTCGAAGCTTTCGCCAGCACTCGCCGGCGAACTGCTCGCCGCCTGCTTGGGCGAGGAACGCGCCATCGCCCTCATCCCTGCGATCGACGACTCTCGCTTGATCGCCGAGCTCCTAGCCAGCCTCAAGGGCAATGGCGCGCCGAAGCCCGTGGTACTAGAGTCCCTGGTCGCCTGCGGAGATCGAGCCCTGCCCCAGTTGGTGGAGGCAGCCGAGAGCAAGAACCCCAGCGCTGAGCTTGCCTTGGCCTGCGTCGAGGTGCTGACTCGCCTCGGCGCCCCCGAAAGCGCGAGCGTGCTCGTGCAACTGCTCGGCCACAAGTCGAAACGGGTGGTCGCAGCCTCGATGAAAATCCTGGAGCGCATGGACGAACGAGCGAGGCCGGAGCTCGAACGGGGGACGCATGCAACGAAGAAGAGCGTGCGAACGCAGTGCGAGCGACTCCTTGCTCGGCTCGCGGGAAAAGTCACCCACGAAGAGACGCCCCTCACGCTGGTGCGGGCACGAACCGCCGGGCTCCCCGAGCGGGTGCGCGAAGCGTTCCTGACTCCTTGGAACCTCGCCGACACGAGTGAAGCCACCTGGCAATCCCAGCTGCAACCGAGTGTTCGAGCCATGGGTGCGCCGGCACTGGAGCTGCTACGGGAGTGGTTCCACGAGAAGCTGATGGAGGGAGAAACTCGCCTCTGGTGCTACGCTGTAGAGGAGCTGCGCAGCGACCCCGAAGCGGTGTGGGTCGCAGTGGATACCTTTGCTCGGATGCCCAAGCTGAGCGCCTCGCTCTGGGCAAGACCGCGACGCGCCCTTCGCCACTGCGGCGCGCTGCTGGGACCGCCCATCGTCCACTGTCTGCGCTCCGTCCATACGGAGTACCGCGAGGTCCTCTTCGGTCTCCTGGCGCCCCACGCCGCCGAGGTCGAGCCGGAGATCTTCCTGGAGGGTCTCAGTGACGGCAGCAAAGCCGTGCGCACCCACGCCGTGGATGGCTTGAGTCGCAGCACGGATGGCCCCCTCGACCAGGTGGCCGAGTTGCTGCACACGGGCGACATTGGGACGCGCATCGCTGCGGCCGAGCTAATGGCCGTCTGGGGGCGGCACGAGGCGGCACCGGCGGTCGCGCAAGCATGGACCAACGAGCGAAGCCAACAGGTCCGTCCGTACCTCGAGGACGCACTGGTGGCTTGTGGTCGCGAGGATTTGGTCTTCTCGCTTCCTTCCGGCGCCGACCTGGACGAGAGGGCTGCAGAGCGATTCCTCTGTGACCAACAGCCGGTCCGGGACAGCCTAACGTTCCTCAGAACCTCACAGCTTCCGGAACTGCACTTTCGGAACGGCGCCACCATGAGCGAAGCGCCGAAGCTCGGGCTCCTGGCTCGGCTGACGCTCCTCGATTCGTCGCTCAAAGGGCGCGTCATTCGCCGCTTGCTGGGGGTGCTCGAGAGTAGCGGCGTCCACGCCTGGAGCCGCTTCATCTACGAAAGCTGGAGTCGAGCCCGTGCCCCCAAGCACCACTGGGCAATCCTTCAGCTCAGCCTCTTGGGCGACGATGATCTACTGGACGAGGCGATGGCCGGTCTGGGGCACTGGCGAGGTTCCGAGCACTCAGCCATCACGGCCCACCTGCGTGCCGCCCAGTGGCACGGCTCGGTCACCTCCGTGCGCTGGCTCGGCTACTGGTCGGAGCACCTTGCGTCCTTGGGGGCACGTTCGACGGCCCGTCAATTGCTCGGACGTGTCGCCTTCAGAAACGGCGTTTCGCTTCGGCAACTGCGCAAGGAGCTCCAACCCTTCATCGCTGAAGAGCGGGCGGATCGGCTCCTCGACGTGGAACTCGAATCGAATGCGGACCGGCAGCGTCAGCTGTTCGAGCTCGAGCGCTCTTGGCTGTCCGGGCGATCCTGGGAAGGCCATGCCCTGATCAAGCTCTTCGGACTCCAGCGCTATCTCGAGGGAGAGCGGATCCTCTTGCGGCGAATCGATGGAACACTCTGTCGCTATATCAGGGGCGAGCTCGTGGATTTCGACGGGCGCGTGGCGCCGCTCGGGGATCGGTACGGACTCGCGCACCCACTCGATCTGGCGGAAATCCCGCACTCGGCATTGGCGGCTCCGCTGGGCCAGCCGAGCATTTTTGCGCAACTCGACCGATCCACGTACTCACCAAGCCAGTTCGCCGAACTGCTCGGCCTCACCGCAAGCGCGCATGCATTCGCCCAGTTCAGGCGCTACCACCGGTGGCTTCACGGCGAACCGATGGACGCAGGCATCGTGTACAGCGACAGCCTCCATCTCCTCGGTCGCGGCCTGATCGTCACGCTCCACCACTCGGGCTACGAAATTGGCTCCTCTGAGTCCGAACAGCCCGTTCGCATCCTGGGGCTAACCTTCAGCGACCTGGAAGGTACGCCCGTCAGAGCCGCAGAGTTGCCTCGGATCGCGTACAGCGAGATCCATCGGAGCCTTGTCCAGGTGTTCGATCGCCCGGCACCGAATCGCCCGGAAGGGGCCGGAGCTTCCTGAGCCGTCGGTTCGGCTCCTGCATGACCAACGGCCAACGATGCATCCGCAGATGCTGCAGCCTCAAGCCGAACTCGCTTAGTACTACTGCCCCAGATAGGCGCGATCGGCACGACAGGGGCAGTTCGTTCGAGAAT
>CAYRKE010000349.1:0-6800 GCA_964424695.1 uncultured Polyangiaceae bacterium | reverse complement strand
TAGCTGGCAAGCGGGTTGTCTCGATCGAGTCGCGAAGCACAGGGTCACCCGGAGCAACTCTCACGGAAGGTTCGCCTGCATGACCTCCCAGGCGCCATCTCCGCAATAGGGACACTCCGCACCGACCAGCAGCCCCTTTCCGGTGGCCGTTTCGTCGCCTTTCAACCACCAGTTCAGCCAAGCTAGGTTGATCCGGGTGAAGTCGCCCCCCTCTGGGTCCAATAGATCCCCCCCGTGGCCGATGTCCTTGCTGAACCAGAGGACCACAACCCCCCGTTCGCTGACGTTTTCGTAGCCTTCGAGTGCCCCCTCGTAAGCCATATCGCTCACCCCCCCTTCCACGAAGAGCACGGGCGTGTGGATCGGTTCGTAGAACGCCTGGTCCGCCCCAGCCATGCCGCTGCTAGTCACCCCCCAAGTCGTGATTCGAGGATCGGTGACGGTGGCCTGAGCCATCAATCCGCCGCACGAGAATCCATTCGATGCGATCTTGGTGGTATCGAGGCTCCGGTAGTAGGCGCTGCACGGCTTCTCGTTCTCGGCGATGGCCCAGTCGATGTACGCAATGAGGGGCGCCCCCATGGCTTCCATGTTCGACCGGTCCATGGCGAGGTTGCCACTGCCGTTGGGCGTCCCATCCGCAACGACGAAGTAACCGTGAGAAGCTATCTCGGCCATGGCCGTCGCGTTCGACAACCCGTCTCTCGAACAAGCCCCCTCTCCCCAAACGAAGATCGGGTATCGGGCGTCTCCCCCCAGATCAGCGGGGCGATAGATGGTGCCCTGGTTGATTCCTGGATCGGAATTCGTTTCGATGACCACCCCGTGCGGCCCGCTGCCTGATGCGGGCCTGCCCGTGGGACTGGACTCGGTGCAGGTGCCGGAGAAGGTCCCGCCAGTGCTCGTCGACATTGCCCCGGCGCTGCCGCCAACGATGCTGCCCCTACCGCCAGCACCGCCCTCGCTGAGTCCGCCACTCCCGGCAGCCAAAGCGGAACCGCCAGAGGCGCCCGCATCAGGCCCCGCGCCCCCGGTATGGCCCGCGTGGGCTCCGCCCGTGTCGGATGCTGGACGAGAGCCACCGCTCCCGCTGGCGTTGGTGCCCTCACCACCGGTGCTGCCGTCAGCGCCACCAGTGCCACCACCCGGAGTGCTGGTGCCGCCACCGCCGCCACCCAGGGTGCTGGTGCGGCCGGCACTGCCTTCGGTGACTCCTCCGCTGCCGGACGCGGAAGTAGATCCGCCGGAGCCGCTCGCTTGGCTTCCCCCGGTTCCGAAGGTTGCTTCGTGGGTTCCGCCACCAACACCGGCTCCGCTGGGGTTCGCCCTGAGCGAGATGCCGCCGCTTCCGGTCACAGCTGGATCGCCGCTTCCCCCAGTCGGCAGACTCGACGCGCCTCCGGTGGATGACGGCCCCGAGGCACTCGAAGGCAGCGCGTCGCCACCGGCGTTCCCGTGCTCACCGTCGGACGCCGAACACGCAACCAGCGCCATGCCCAGAATTCCACCGAACAGCAACTCCGACGCGGGCACTGCTCTGATCATGAGACCTCCCTTGGGGTTTGCGAGTTGCCGATGCGGGCCTCATGCCACAGCTCGGGCGTGAAGTGAAGTCGCCCGCGCAATCCTCGAGCCAACGCGAGCCGCGCGCCCGTTGACCGATCCGAGCACTGCACCTCGGGGGCGGCCACGAGCGTCCCGGCGGAGCGGGTCACCCACGGACCCGATAGCTCCACCGAGACTCGGACATTCAGCATTCGGGGGTCAAGGCGTCAGGTTGACGCTCGCCCACCCCTGACCGGGGATGCTGAACGACACTGTTCTCCCCCCCGCGGAGAGGGTGGTCTGCCTCGCGGAACCTCCGCTGTTGTACACCACTGCCACGATGCTTCCATCGGGGTTCTTGAACGCGAGCGCGTCGCTGAGGCTACCACTCGTTCCGATGCGCTCGGCGCCCGGGTCCACGAAATACGCGAGGTGCTGGAAGACGTAGTAAGTCGGAGTCCTCACCACCTCGCGCGTGTTCGGATCCACCGTGATGAGAGCGTTCTGTGCCCAAGGGCGAACCGTGTCGAGGCTCCGGCCGATCGGATCTAGCACCATGTTCCAGGCGAGGTATGAGTGGACGCCCTTGCTGATCCAGCTACGGATATTGGTCCAACTCTCACGGGCGTAAGCGTCATCGTTCGGCGCCCTCGATTGATTCGTCCCGGCGTCCCACGGGTAGTTGCCACACTTGTGCTCCGATTGGATCATCGGAATGGACGTGTACTGAGTATCGTACTGGGCCGCGGACTGCTCCATGCCCCATTGCAGAGCAAGGCCCTTGACGTACCCGCGGGCGGTCGCATCCCCCATGACGCTGGAGACGATCTGGCTATCGTTGGGATTCGACATGGTCCCAAGCCATACTTCCGTGCCGGGGACCTCCTCCGCGAACAGGGGACCGAGGTGGTTCGCGATGTAGCTGGTCATCGTCTGCGCCGACCACAGGCACGACGGGTAGTCCTGCGAGTAGCCAGGCTCGTTCTGCGGCATGATCCAGTCGATGTGGATGCCCTGCTCTTCGTAGGCCTCGACCCATTTCTTCAGGTAGAGCGCGTGCGCCTGCAGCGTCTGCGCATCGCTCTTCATGTTGCCGTGATCGTATCCGTTGTTGTCCTTCATCCAGGTTGGCGGCGTCCATGGACTGCCCCAGAAACGGATGCCGTCCCGAACGGCTTGCGCTGCATGAATGTAGGGGATGAGTGACTCGAGGTCCCGTTCGATGGAGAAGCTCGCCATCTCATAGTCCCCGGCCTGCTCATTGAGCGTGTACCGGTCCAGCGCATAGTCGCTGGCTCCAACCGGGATCCGGCCCCACGTGAAGCGCAGTCCATCGCGACCGAAGAGGTACTCCAGCACGACGGACACGTCGTCGAGCGCTGACAACGCTCGCCAACCCATCTCGTTGAAGGTGCCGCCGAAGGCGATCCATTCCTGGAACTTCTGGTCCTCGTTGACTGTGATGTCGGCGTTCCCCGTGGCCGCTTCAAGGGTACCCACCTGCCAGTACGCGTTCGGCGCGGACGTGACCAGTTCGGGCTGGTCGTCCGCGGGCGTGCCTGCGCCCCCACCAGACTCGCCTCCGGTGGCACCGCCACTGGCCCCCGTCCCTCCGGTGGGGACCGCGCTTGCACCACCAGTGGTTCCGACCCCCGTCGTCCCCCCCGTCGGTCCTGAGCTCGTCGTGCCCCCAGTCGGTCCTGAGCTCGCCGTGCCCCCAGTCGGTCCTGAGCTCGCCGTGCCCCCGGTCGGTCCTGCGCTCGTCGTGCCCCCGGTCGGTCCTGAGTTCGTCGTGCCCCCCGTCGGTCCTGGGCTCGCCGTGCCCCCAGTCGGTCCTGGGCTCGCCGTGCCCCCAGTTGGTCCTGGGCTCGCCGTGCCCCCAGTCGGTCCTGCGCCCGTCGCACCGTCGGTCTGCCCGAACCCGCCCGTGTTGAGGCCACCACCAGTCGACGGCGTCCAGACGCTGGTTGCACCACCCGTTCCCGACGCCTCCCCAGGGTTCCCCAAGGCTCCCGGTTGGACCGCACCGCCGCTCGCGACCGCCCCCCCTGTGCCGGACGAAGTGCCACCCGAACCCGATGAGTCCGACGGGGACCCGTCGCTGCACGCAACCGTCAGAAATGATAGACAAAAAAATACCGCAGAAGGTTCTCATGACCGCTAGTTCCTGTGCGTTCGGGTGCCCCGGGCGGACGCGCACGGCGCGCCGAAATCGTTGATGCATCGCTGGTGTTCCCGCACGGAGACCAAGGCCGTCTCCATCAATCCCCAGCCTCGTGCCAAACATGCGACTCGAGCATTCCCGCGGAAAGGAGGTTGGGGAGGCGGCCGCGTACCGGTGCGTACCGCGCTTCATTGTCCGGCACTCAGCCCCCTATGCACAGAGGTGTGGTTGCTCCCCCTCGCGGTGCACCGTTTTGCCATGCAGGGGAGATTCCTCACCCCCCGGATCTGGTCTTGCGGAACAAGGCAAGCCTGCGGCCTCCCGCCGAGCCCAACTCGCGCCGGCATGGCGACGGGCGCCCTCTGCGAGTGCAAACGGATACCCTCAAGGCGTCACGCGAAGGGTCGCCCAGCCATGGGCGGGTAGGTCGAACTGGTAGAGCGCCCCGCGCACGTCGATGGTCGTGCTCACGTCCGCAGCCCCCTGGTTGTAGACCTGGGTCACGATGCTGCCATCAGGGTTCCTGAACGCCAACGCGTCCTCGCTACCAGCGACCCCGATGCGGGTCGCTCCCTGGGCGAGATACTGCGAGTAGTGTCGAAACGCGTAGTAGGCAGCCGTGATGACAAGCCTCGAAGCCGAGCGGTCGACTACCAGAAGCGAGTTCTGTGGCCAGCCATCTAGGCTGCGTCCTTGGGTGTCGAGTACCATGTTCCAGGCGAGATACGAGTTTACCCCACCCACGATCCAATCGCGGATGAGCTGCCAGCTCTCCTCTCCGTAGAGGTGGTCGTTCTGAGGCGTGGAGGAGCTGTATCGGCTCTGATCCCAATATGGTGCCGTGAAGCTGTAGTTGCCGCACCGATGCTCCGTCTGCATCACGCGCCCCGCTGGCGCCAGCTCGGCCACCGTCTCCGTGTGATTCCACTGCAGACCGAACCCGGTGACGTATTGCATGGCCTCTGGATCGTTTGCGACTCCGATCGCGATATTGGCGTCGTCCGGGTGGGACATGGTCCCGCACCAAAGCTGAGTGGAGAGGCCACGCTCGACGAATGTGGGACCAAGGTACGTCTTGAAGTAGTCGATGAGCACTTGCTGATCCCAATGGACTCGGGCGTAGCCCGGCTCGTTCTGTGGATGAACGGCCTCGATGGTGATCCCTTCCGCCGAGTACTCCTCGACGAATTTGGCGAGGTAGAGGGCGTGAGCCCCTTGCGTCTGCGAGTCGCTCCGCATGTTCCGACCGGAATCCATCATCCAATCGGGCACGACCCACGGGCTCCCCCAAAGATGAAGATCAGGCCGGACTTCCAGAGCCGCTTTCACGTAGGGGATCAGCATCTCGCGGTCGCGCTCAATGGAGAAGTGTTCCATCGCGTAGTCGTTCGCGGTCTCGGCCAGGGTGTACCAGCTCATCGAGTAGTCGCTTGCCCCGACGGGAAGCCTCCCGTAGACGAAGTTCGCTCCGTCTTGGGCGCTGAAGAGCAGCTCCAGCGCGCGGGGGATCTCGGCGCTGATCGCCTGCAGGGCATCCCAACCCATTTCGTTGAAGGTCCCCCCAAACCCGTCCCACTGTTGATACGTGCTCTCCTCATCCACGGTTAGGTTGGCTGGGCCGCTCGCGTTCACCGTCAACGCGGAGTCCGTGTTCCAGTAGTCGTCCTCCGCCGAGGTGATCAGCCAGGCCTCTGCGGACGCGCCGCCCCCGGTCTCGGCCCCCCCCACGGCATCGCCGCCACCCGATTCCATCCCCCCGACGGGAGCCCCCCCCGCAGCATCACTGCCGCCCGAATTCGCGCCACCGAGCGGCTCCCCTCCAACGCTGTCGGCCCCACCCGTGGATGTTCCGCCGACGCCTAGTCCGCCGGTGCCACTCCCGCTGGCAGTTCCGCCGCCAACCCCGGTGTCATCCGCGGAAACCCCGCCGCTGCTCGCCCCACCGCTCGGCACGGTGCCGCTCGCCCCACCACTCGGCGCGCCGCTGCTCGCCCCACCGCTGCCCGGCACGCCTCCCGCGGGCGCCGCGCCGCCGATCGACGGTGCCCCGCCACTTCCCGTTGTCTCGCCGGTGCCCCCGGTTACCCACGTGGCCGCCGCGCCACCCGTCGTCGACGCCGCCCCGCCCACGGCGGATGCCGTGCCCCCCGCGCCAACGAACCCAGTGCCACCGGAGCCGCTCGTGGCGGCGCCAGACGCGGACGTTCCCCCAATCGCGGCTCCATCGGTGTCCGAAGTGCTGTTCTCGCCCCCGCCGCATGCTGAGGACGTCAAGACGCAAGAGACCAACGCAGCCTGCAACACAATAGAACGCACCGAAGCCTCCATCCTCGCAGCAGCGGCCAGCCCCAAGATCGAGCGGCGGTCCTGCCTATCGATCGCCGTAGCCTGCACCTCACCGAAGACGAGCGACAGAGGCCGCAGGGCTCCCTGGTGTACTGCAAAATTGCAGCCCAAACGGCACCGCCTGATTCAAACCGTTGACAAGAGGGTGTTCTGTGCCCGGCCGGAACGAGCACTCACCAGGCCGCGGCTCAGCGTGTCGCATTGAGGGCGTTCCGTGCCTTGCGGCAACGAGTGGCGCGAGCCTGACGGTGGGACGCTACGCTGGCCCCAGCGGCGTTTGCGAGCAGCGCGCCCCCAAGCTTCGGCGCCCCAAGCCTGTGATGGCTCCCAATACGCTCCGCCGCCTCAAGCTGCGGCGCGCCCGCGGGGCGCGAGTGCACAACAGGCGCAACCCCCCAGGCGCTCCCGCTCGGGCTTTGCGCAAACGGGACCCGGCGCCTGGTGCCCCCCGTGCGCGAGACGGATCGCGCGGCGTGCTGGCGGGTTGGAACGAGTGAACGGATACCTTCGGCGAGCGTGATGCCACCAGCTCCCATTGCGCCTGCTTCCGCGCCCGCCCAAAGCCTGGTCAGCCGCTCGTTCGCACCGTGAGTGCGCGCCACGAGCTCCATGCGAATCGTCTCGCTCCTGTCGTCCGTCTGCGCGACAGATCAGGTGATGGTCGTCCCGTCGAGCCCCCCTTCGTCCGACCTCGACCGCGAAGCTGCCTCGTTCCGGCCCAGCTCTCTCGTTTCGAGTGTCCTTG
>CAYRKE010000348.1:0-6817 GCA_964424695.1 uncultured Polyangiaceae bacterium | reverse complement strand
TATTTATTTGTAGTGGCACAGAGCCTGTGCCATTGTTGGCACGCTGCCGTATTCCCCCTACATAAACCCTGAAAAAGATTGCTCTTGTAGGGGCGAAAAATCTTTCGCCCTGTTATGTCATTCATCCAATTACAATTTTTAAAAATAATGGATTTTTTCTATTTGCTTATTTTAATTCGATTAAGTATTATCCACCAGCTTCAAAAATATTTTTCCTTTAAATATAAGTAGTTATATTCAGCACGCTTTTTGAGGTGCTATTCATTATATAAACGGTTTCGGCTTAAAGTGGGGCTATCACCTTTTTTAATATATTTTAATTATCGGTTCATCTTTCTGTATAACCTCCTAATAGTAAAAATAATTAGATCTGGTGAATCATTTTTTATATTTAAAAAACTTTAAATGATAGAAGCTATACAAATTTTTTTTCAAGCATTGAATAACAGAGAACTTGCTCTCTTAATATGGATTTTTTTCGCTATTATTTGGTGTATCACCTACTCCAAGACTAGAAAGCCTTTTTTTCAACTATGTAAAGCCTTTTTTGCGTGGAAACTGACATTATCATACCTGCTAATGTTTACTTATATCACATGTGTAATTTTTGCTCTTAAGCTTATTAATATATGGAATGTCGACCATATAACTTTGACTGTTTTGTGGAGTATATGCGTGGCGTTTGTAATGCTTTTTAATTTCCAGAAAGCAAACGAGCCAGGATTTTTTAAAAAATCTATCAAAGATAACGTTAAATGGCTCGTCTTTTTGGAATTTTTCACAAACATATATGTATTCAATTTTTGGATCGAGTTTATAATTGTCCCTGTAGCTGGAATCATTGGTGGAATGAAAGCACTTACTGAAGGAGACAAAGAGTACGAAATTGTGGATAAATTTCTGAACTTTATTTTAATAGTTGCAGGATTGGTTCTTTTAATTTTTTCTTCTTATAAAGTAGTTACTAACTTTAAGAATTTTGCAACCACAGAGAATCTTGAAGATTTTTATATGCCTATATTGTTATCAATCCTATTTATACCTTTTGTATATATTGCAGCATTAATAGCAGCATACGAAATGCATTTTACAAAGTTACAATTTTTTGTTCCAGATAAAGCAGTTCTAAGATATGCAAAATTTAGAACGATGTTATCAATCAAATTCAACTTGGCGAAATTGAACAGATGGTCAGATTATATAAATAAAAATTGGAGATTTAAACATAGAGAAGAAGTAAAAGAAGCAGTTGCTGCATTCAAGCAAGTTACATCTTTTACAAATCCCAAAAATGAAGACATACTATAACAAATCCCTGCACTGGATTTTTATCCTAGTGTACTCTGAGATAGTGTCAATTATATAGACCAGACACCATGTGGTTGCGAATCTCAGTTTAGCCCAAACGTTGATGTAAGCAAAGGAGACAATAAACAATGCCAAAAGGAAAGGTACCCTCAGTTTTTGTTAGTTCAACATGTTTTGATCTGAAACAAGTTCGGGCGGATTTAAGACAGTTTCTGCAGTCTCTAGGACTCGATCCGGTTCTTTCAGATTTCGATTCATTTCCAATCGATCCATCACGGGACACCGTTACTAACTGCATAGAAGCTTTAAGGAACAGAGCTGATATTCTTGTTCTTATAGTTGGAGGAAGGTATGGTTCTACGGTCGACATAGGTAAGTCTATAACAAACCTTGAATATATTGAAGCGAAAGCAAAGGGAATACCAATCTATATCTTTGTGTCTAACAACATAATTAATATCCTTCCTGTATGGAAAAAAAATAAAGAAGCCGATTTTTCAGAAGTTGTCGACAACAACAAACTCTTTGAATTTGTGGAATTGCTCAGAGACACCAGAGATAACTGGATCTTTACTTTTGATTCAGCTCAGAATATTTGTGAAACACTTAGGCAGCAATTAGCTTATCTGTTCATGGATTGCCTCTGCTTGAGGTCTATGTTAACAGAAGACATTCTAGGTGACAGAGAGCTATCACAGATTCATCCCAAATCGTTAAGAATACTGATTGATAAACCTCGCGGTTGGGAGCATCTTTTTTTTATACAACTAGTCCAAAACTACATTGATGATTTTGAGAAAATTCGTAAAGACCTTCAATATGGAATAACATTCGGAAAACGGGTTGTATTAACTGATTTACCTACTATAACGCAATGGATATCCCAGCAAATTAGCAGAATAGATAATTCAATAAAAGGATCGGTAAGGCTTCTTAATGAAGGTTTACCGATAGCCTTTGGTGAACCTGGGGAACCAGGTGATCCAAAACATATACAATACATTGCTAAACGATTTGCTGAGGGATACAAAGAGCTAATTGAATGGCGTCTTGAATTTCTGAGAACTGACGTTGATGATCAATTCGTAAAACTTCTTGATCTTTTGTCTAAAATAGCAACAAATGCAATCCGAGAAATTGAAGACTATATCAAATACATTAACGGTGAAGTAAATAAAATAATCGAGAATATTGATCACTACGAAGCAGGTACTACAATAAATTTAACCCTAATATTAACGATTCCAGATACTAATGAACTTTTCAAAGAATTTGAAAGAGTCAAACAGCTGTATGGGGTCCCATAATGTGAAAGGGAACGCTGTAAGGTTATAAGGTTTAAAAGACTCAACTATTTAACATAATAGCGTTAAAGATATCCCAGTAATGAATCAATGACTTGAGATTATGTCAATTGTGTAGGCAATAAACTTAATAGTTTATGACATGTGTCAAAATAATCCGATTTACATTATATGAGAAGGAGAAACATAAATGGCGTTGATAAAATGCAAAGAATGTGGAAAGGAAATCTCGGATAAAGCCAAAGAATGCCCGGGTTGTGGCTGTCCGGTTAATAATCCATTAACTGAAAAACCAAAATGCCCTAATTGTGGTTCATTGGATTTTAATAAAATTTCTTTAAAAAATAAAATTGGAGCTGGCGCTGTTTTTGGCGTTTTTTCAATCGGGCATATAGCTAAAACATTTAAATGTAACAAATGTGGCTATAAGTGGTAAATTATTAAAGATAAAACTGATTGCCTGACCCGGCGTTGCGCCAATAAAATTTTAATCCAGGTTCATCTTTCTTTATAATATCCAAAAAGTAAAGATACCCTGTACTGGTGAATCAATTATTATGTTTAAAAATTGCGGAGGAAACCAATGAAAATAATTTTATCATATGTTGTTATTATTTCACTATTTACATTATCTTTACCTGTATACTCACAGAATTTAAAAGATCAAATCCCTTTACCAAAAACGAAACTTGAGGAATTTTCTGCTAAGACTGGCACTGTGATAGTCCGTGGTTTTGAGGAAATCGGCATTTCATACAGGCTATACAGCACTTCAATAAAAATTGAAGCTAAAGAATTTATTGATGTCTCTACTAGGAAAGAGGAATATGGAATCACGATAGAGGTTAAAAAAGAAGATGGGCGCTATGACAAAGAAAATAAATCCTATATTGATTATGATGAAATAGAATCTTTAATTAAAGGAATTGACTACATAGCAAAAGTGGATGGTTCTAGTACGAAGTTCATAAGCTTCCAGGCTGATTACAACACAAAAGGTGACTTTAAGGTTTCCACATTTAGTACCAATGAAGAGATCATGGTCGCAGTTTCTAGCGGACAAATTGGTCAAGTAACAGCGTATTATAAACTAACATCGTTATCTGAAATAAAAACACTTATTCAAAAAGCAAAAAGTCGCATTGATGAAATAAAAGCCAAATAAATTTGTAAAAAGGGGACGCTGTGAAAGGGGGCACTGTAAGTTTATCAGGTTTAAAAGACTCAACCTTATTACATAACAACGTTAAAGATATACAACGTCCCATTAAAGACACATTCAGTCCTAAAGTTTTAATAGGTTTCCAGTTACTTTCAATAAAACGATGAAATTACAACGGTAATGCATTGAGCCTCGAAATAGAACATAAATACATGGAGCTTGGTCTAAATCCTATGATGGGAGAGTGGAGCGTCACCATAAAAGGACGACCGGTTCCCTACTCCTCCCCCAATAAGCAAGAAAAAGAGCGCTGGAAAAACGAAATACAGGCGGCTTTATTTAAAAAACGTAATTGGATTTACTCTCATCAAGTTAGTTTTGATATAGAGCTACTTCTCGACTATCAATCAATCATGGAAACAAGCGAGGTAGCTGATTTAGACAATTATGCTAAGTTGATTTGCGATTCAGTCAAAGGACATAAAGGAGTAGTTATTGATGACTGTCAATTTCATAGACTTGATATTGCATGGGTAGATGCTCCGAATAAGGAGCATGAGCAAGTCGTTTTAAAATTTCGTGCTGCACCAGACGATTTTTTGCTACTACCTATAACTCTTTATGAAATGTCAGACGGACTCTTCTATCCGTTTTCTGATCAAAATTGGACTATAACCGGACCGAAGGCTGTATCAGATGTTGAGCGCCAAAGCCGACTTATCGGGGCTGATGCATTAACAAGAGTAAAGAAGCAGTTGCGGCATTTACAGCGTAAAGCAGGAACACCACAGTTTAGGTCATTTCAGAATACAACAGCACTGTGGGATAATGTTTCTACATTGATTGGTGGCCATGCCTACGTATGGGGCTTCAATAAGACTAGAGTCTCCGAAAGTGGCTTTCCAACAATTACGTACACAGATTGGGCATCTCCATACCAAAAAGATGTTGAGAGAGTTATGTCTTTGATGACTGAAGCATTTTCAATCGCTGTGAAAGGAGACGCTGAGCGTAAAGATCGGGGTCAGTGAGTGGAAGGGAACGCAGATTCTTAGGTTTAAATGATTCTACCTTATGACCTAACAACGTTCCACGAATAAATTCATCCAAATATAAGGAACAACAATTGAAGCAACCACCTATAAAAGCATTGTACCCTGATAGCTCTTTCAGCATAGCAAAGCTGGAAGCTTACCGGAAGATTGGTACTCCAGGTCTTATCGACTCCTTAAAACCAGGCGAACCATGTTCATTAAAGGTTCAACCGGATGGTACTATCATGGATGGTCATCACCGGATTCATATACTACGCGAACGCGGAATAGATGTTGATGCATTGCCTCGTGATATTCAGACAATAAAAGAGGAAAAAGATTTATGAGTGTCGATATCTTTTGGATACCATGTGATACACCCGGTCGGATAGGAATTGCCACGCGGCCTCGTGGAGGGGACTGGCTAAAAGATGATATCGAATCCCTTCATAATACTGGAACTGATTTATTGGTTTCCATGCTGACACCTGAAGAATCACGTGAGTTGGGGCTGGATATGGAGGAGAAACTGTGTCAGGCAGAAGGAATAGATTATCAATTAGTGCCAATACCCGATCGAGGGGTTCCTTCAAATATGAGATATTTTGCTGAGCTTGCGCGTCAATGGGTAAAACTTCTTGAGAATGGTAAAAACATCATATTTCACTGTCGGCAAGGTATTGGCAGATCGTCCATGATGGCAGCCTTAGTATTGGTTACACTTGGAATAGAAATTGACTCAGCCTTCCAGATAATAGAAAAGGCTCGCAAACGGCCTGTCCCTGATACTATAGAACAGCGGACCTGGGTTGAACAATATGCCACAGGTCTGCAAATTGCGGGCAGCTTGAAAGTTGCAGAAAAAGCGGAACCATACAAAACAGCATTAACAGAGCAGGCTGAAGATGAAATTGAATTTTTAAAAAAATAATTTTGGGGTATTTGTGCAGAATGCCAATGCTGACAACATTGTAAAAAGGTAAGTAATCATGCAAAGTCCCAAAGAACACAAAGAAAAACAATTTTATTTTAAGTAGTTACCTTTGCGCCTTTGTGTCTTTGCGATGTTAAATCCAAATGTAAAAAATGTTATTGAAATAAAACAGCAGAAAAAGCAGGAAGAGGATGATTCAGGAGACCCCCCTGACCCGCTATCAAAAGACAAAAGTTAGGTCATTTCCTTCCAACTTTGGTTTTAACTATTCCAAGAAAAGCCTCGATGTATGGATTCCACTGTTCAACACTCCTAAGGATTATCGGAGACCATGGCAGTAAGGAGAAAACGTCTATTAAAATATCTAAAAAAAGCTTGAAAACCGGGTAAAATGGTAATATAAATAGAAACAATGTTGCGGATTATCATGATAAATTGAAATAGAGTTGCGGTAAATTATGTATCATCGTACCCTTAATCTCACAGAATTATTGAGAAAAAAGTCATTTTTTTTATTCGGACCCAGGGGCACCGGGAAAACAACACTCATAAAACAGACGCTTCCGGATGCCACGGTCATTGACCTGTTGGAAATAAAGACCTTTCGTCAGTATCTAAAAAATCCATCTATCCTTTCAGAACGCAGCCTGAAGCCAATTGTTGTTATTGATGAAATTCAAAAACTGCCAGAGATATTGAATGAGGTTCATCGCTTAATGGAAGGCCAAAGACTTACTTTTTTGCTTACCGGAAGCAGCACACGCAAGCTTAAAAGAGGAGGCGCTAATCTACTTGCAGGAAGGGCATGGTGGGCTGAACTGTTTCCGTTGACATCAGGCGAGATCCCCAATTTTGATTTGATCACATATCTAAACAGGGGAGGATTGCCATCGATTTATCCTAGCGATGATTACATGGAGGAACTCAATGCCTATATTGCTTTATATCTTAGAGAAGAGATACAGAATGAGGCATTGACCAGGAAGATTACTCAATTTTCCGAATTTCTGGATTTAATAGCCCTGAGTAACGGTGAGGAGATAAGCTATCAATCCATTGCAGGAGATTGTGGCGT
>CAYRKE010000347.1:4286-6924 GCA_964424695.1 uncultured Polyangiaceae bacterium | reverse complement strand
ATCGAGCGTCGCCGGAGCATGGGTTTCTTGGTTCGGAGGCAGCCCCCGCAGCGGCGATCGACGGAGCCGAAGGAGCGGCTTCTGTGGCAGAGGCAGCACCAGCACCAGCCACCGTAGCAGGGGCGGAGTGAGAAACCGCTGAGCTGCCACTGGTTCAGGAGTCGACCTCGCCTGGGCGGGTTTGGGCTTTCGAACCACCGGGGACGGCTGTAACGTCGGTGCCCGAATGGCATCGACCCCACCAGGACCACGATGTTTTCGGTGACCCGCGCGGGTTTGGCCCCGCTCTGTCTGGCGTGGGCCTGCTCCACAGCCTCCCCGCCCACCTCCACACCCACTCGACCGCTCCTCCGTGCGATACCTCCGGCGAAGCGACCCGAGCAGGCAGAGAGGCCGACGGCCATCGAGCGGCGTCGCTTGGCCTTGCCTCCAGCGCCCGCCGCATTGCTGCGCGACAGGGTCGTTGTCGTTCCCTTTTCGGCCGAAGAGGAACGCGCGTCCTACATCGCTGCGATCCACGGCAACCAGCAGCACGTGTGGCTGCTCGCAAACGAGCCACAAGCCAAGGGTCAGTTTCCCGATCTTGCGTCGCTCTACTGGAGCGATGGCCAACGCCTCCGCCGGGTGGACCGCTCGATCTGCGTCAAACCCGAGGGTTCTTTCTCCGGGCCCGAGTTCCGTACTCTGAGGGTGCGCGATGACGGCGTCGAGCTGCTTGGCACCACGGTGGGCTCTCTCGGACGCAGCCCAGCATCGGCCAGGCGGAGCAAGAAGGGCGCATGGCTGTGCGAGGAGAGCGCGTTCGGTCAGTACTGGGGAATCGACCGGTTCTGGTCAGCCGGGGAGCTCACCACGGTCTACAGCACCCCAGTGGGCCTGAAGTTCGCGTTCGGCGGATCCGCATTGAGCACGGAGCCGGGGCTCCTGGAGGGCAAGGGAGCGGACCCCATCGCCGTATCGAAAGGCGGCGTGCATGCCTGGGCATTGGCGTGGCAGGACGACACCCATTGGGTCGAGTGGACAGGCTTGCGCTGGCGAGAACGCGAGGACGCTCTCCCCGAGTTCGTGTACGCGGAGGACATAGCTGCGCTCACCGTCGACGAAGACGGGCACTACTACGCTGCCACCCCTTACTGCCTGCTCTCGTACGACGGTTCCCGCTTCGTTGCCCACCCAGTTCCACAGGGCTTCCAACCGGAGCGGCTCGTGGTGAGCAGTGCGTACGGCCTTTGGGCACTCGGCCCGCACCGCGCGTGGCACCTGCAGAACGGCGCTTGGAGCCAAGCCGAACTGCCCATGGCGCACGTGAACGCCGAGTGGGTCGCTCCGAACGGCATTCTCTGGATCGCCGGCTCGAGCCTTGCCAATGTCGGTTGGTCCCAGGGTGAGCTCAAGGATGCCACCGTCGTGAAGCTCACGCTCTCCGCGAGAAAGGGGAAACCATGAGGATCGCGTACCCAACCGCTCCGGTGGCTTGCTCACCAATCCGTCGCATCCGCCCGAAGGCGTTGCTCCCCGTCGCGGCCTTCGCAGCTTCCGTTGTGCTTGGTAGCACGAGCCGCGCCGAACCCGCTCGCCCCTACTGCGCAACCTCCCCTTTCGAAAGAGACCAGAGAATAGCGGTTTGGAACCATGCTTGTGCGCCCCTGGAGGCATTCGAGGAAGAGGCAGAGCCCCGGGCTGACGTACCCACGGCTCGAGCCGCAGACTTCGAACGGGTCATGTCGACCCCCACGGGCGGGCTCGACGCGTACGCGGATCGAGTGGCGGTCATTGAGGTCCAGGCTCAGAACCCGGTGGCGCTCTGGGTGCTGACCGATCGCGCCAAGACGCGACTGGCGCTCCCTACGTTCGATCAGACGAACTGCCCATCCACCCTGCAAGAAGTGTGGCCCAGGTTCGATCCCAAGGACGGCTCCCTGGTCCTACTCGGGTTCGGCTACTACTGCAACAACGACCACGAATGGCAGTGGCGCTGGCGTGAGAAATGGGTCCTGGAATCGGGGCAGTCGGCGTTCGCTGGCCCCTTCCACGAAGCACTGCGCTCCCGAGAGCCGAAGGGATCGTTTCCAGCGCTTCTGCCCGGCATGGTCGACTGGCAGGGGCGCGGTGACAAGCGCCAGGACGGGCTCGGGCGATTCTGGCTCGTGGGCTCTCACGGAGCCTTCGTGCACGACAAGACAAGATGGTGGCAGGTTGCGGGCGCGCCCTCCGGCTTGGTCTCGATGGCGGCGCGGCGGGGCCGCCAGGTGTGGCTCTCGAGCGCGTACGGCCTCTACCGCGGTACCTTGCTGCCGAGCCTGGTTCCCGTCGCACGCCCGGCGCGTCCTACGCCACCCGCCACGGCGCGACCCCCAACGCCTTCCGCGGGCCAGCCACTCCCCGAAGGAATGCTGGTGGGCGCGAAGGTGCGTCGCGTGACGTTTCCGGTCACGGGTGACGTGCCGCTCGTTTCGGCGACCAGCGTGCTGGCCTCGCCCGATCGCTCCTTGCATTTCCTGGACCGGAATCGTGTGGTCGTCGTGCGAGGAGGTCTGGGGACAGGCAGCAAGCTGGCGCAGAAGCCCGATGCGCCCCAACCCTTGGCCGTCTCGTCGTGGGGTACCTGGCTTCTGGCCGGCAACGACGTGATCCCGTT
>CAYRKE010000347.1:2711-4186 GCA_964424695.1 uncultured Polyangiaceae bacterium | reverse complement strand
TCCCTTGGCGCTCGCCGGGTGGGGCCAGCCTCAGAACTCAGGGGCGAACGCCAGGCCACCTTCTCTCTCTACACGCTCGGGGTACCATGGGGAAGGAAATGGACACGCGACACCTGATTGATCTCATCGTGCAGCAGACAACGGTCCTGATCGCGCAGCTCTCGACCGCGGCTGGTGTGCACGCGCCGCTCGCCCACGTGGCGGATCAGGTCTTCCTCGATCTCACGGCTGCCATCGAAGCGCAAGGAAAGAGCAAGAAGGTCGTGGCTGACATGTTCGGGCTCGCGTTGCGCGGCTACCAAAAGAAGGTGGCTCGGCTTGCTGGTGAGACCCACCGGCTCCAGAAGACCCTGTCCGAAGCGCTCATCGAGTTCATAGACCAGCAGGGAAGTACGAGCAAGTCACGGATCAGAGTACGCTTCGCTGCGGACGGTGAGCGCGAGGTGCTCGGCGTACTCCGAGATCTGGTGGACAACGGCACCCTCTATTCCACAGGCCGTGGCGAAGGTGCGGTCTACGGGCTCACGTCGCCCGCGGATCTGAAGGCGCTGTCAGCGGAAAGTGCCATCCAAGCCCTGGAAAACCTCGTGTGGTTGCGTCTGTCTCGAGGGGGAGCGATGGGCATTGACCAGCTCGCCGACGAGCTGAAGACTAGCCCGGAGGCCATTTCGGGTGCGGTCCACGCGCTCCTTGAGCACAGCAGGATACACACCTGTGACAACGAAGGAGTGCTGGAATACGAGGCCGGACCCGTCCACATCTCCGTGGGCAGCTCCGCAGGATGGGAGGCGGCGCTCTTCGACCATTTCTACGCCGTCACGCGGGCTCTTGGGGCCAAGGTGACCCGTGGGTTGATGCGTTCGAGCACCCATGACCTGATTGGGGGTGGCACACTCGTCTTCGAGGTTCACCCAGACCATCCGCACTACACCGAGGTGACCCGCCTCCTCCCAAGAATCAGAGAGGAGCTCAACGATGTATGGCATCGAGTGCGAGCGCACAACGAGGCCTTCCCTCCAGACGCGGACCGCAAGACACGCGTGACCTTCTACTTTGGCCAGAACATCGAACCACCGAACACCGAGGAAGAGGAACAGAAGCCATGAGGCGCTATAGAGTCAGAGCGATAGTCCCCATATTTGTGGTCGGTGTGTTTGTCCAATGCAGCGACGCCGGGTCGCCCCTGAGCGATACAAACACGAACTGGCTGCAGCACTGCGAGCAAGAACCCGACTGTTCGGACGCGTTCGATTGTGTGTCAGGCGTGTGCACCCGTCTCTGCGCTGTGCAGTCCGACTGCGACGGGCTGGGTGCTGATGCGGTGTGCAGTGCGGCGATGGTCGAGGACGCGGGAGCCTGTACGCAGGCCTGTGCTAGCGTGCTCGAATGCCCTGGCGCGCCGGACACCTGGTCGTGTCAGGAGCAGGAGTGCATTCCGATAGCAGACTCTCCCTCTGCGGGCGGCGCTGGTGGCG
>CAYRKE010000347.1:0-2611 GCA_964424695.1 uncultured Polyangiaceae bacterium | reverse complement strand
CGGCACGGGGGGCGGCAGCGCCGGCACGGGGCCGCAAGCAATCGGTGGCAGCTCCGCTGCGGGCTCGGCAGGGCGATCCAGCCAAGATCAGCCGGTTGGTGGCAACGCAGGCGAAGGGACGGGCTCCGGCGGTGACGTTGGCTCAGGCGGCGCTGGTGGCATCATGAGCGACGGGGCCTCCATCAACGACCTGGGAGCCTCATGTGACGGCGGGTGCCCAGACGGCCTTACCGCCGTCACGTTCTGCGGCATTGACGGCTGCTCCGTGGTGGGCGCGTTCTGCAACTGCGAGATCCCTTGCACGCAGGACGACCCGAACTCCTGTCCTGACGGGGCAATGTGCGTAGTCATCAACGACGGACCGGGGGAAGTGTGCGACAGGCGCAGATGCAGCTCGTCCGCCGAGTGTGGGAGCGCCGTATGCTGCGGCACCTGTGACTCACAAACCTGCACTGGTCAGTGCTGGGATGTCAGCAACGGTGGTTCCTGCCGCGAAGGGCTGACGGAGCTCTGAGTCGCGTTGCGCTGGTTTCGAGCGGCCCCGGGCACGCAGCGCGGGGTCGCGCTCGGATGGAGCTTCGGGTAGAACGTCTCGAGCTCGAGCCCGTCGCACCCGTGACGCCTGTGCTGGCTCCCTTCGTCATCCTTCGGTCACGCCACCCTCTGATGGTGATAATGAAGTCCATGTAGTACCGGAAACGCCACGATATCTCCACCTGCGTCGGAGAGCTGTGCTCGCTTGTTTACTCGACCACGGCAGACAGAATACCGTCAACGTCGTCGTGGAGTCTCGTGGTATCGAGACCGTCGAGAACGATGACGTGGTGAAGCGACGACACCAGGTTGGGATCCTGTTTCCACGACCATACAAGGACTCCCTCAGCGTCGTACTCGAGGAGTTGAATACCCTTGGTTCCGTTGCCTCCGCCGTGGCCCTCCCAATTGGTGACGACGAAATGACCATTCTGAAGGACTTGGAATCCTCCATAGAAGTTCGGAACGATCTCCGTCGCGTCCGGCTGATTCTTGCCCCCGATGGTGACCCGCACGGTCTGCGTGGCGGGGTCGATGACCAAAATGGCGGCACCATACCCGGAAGTCACGGCGATCGTTGAGTCCGGCAGACGCAGTCCCTGATAGACCCAGTCACCCCCGGGAATCGCCATCTCCCACAACGTCTGCTTGTCCCAGTCGACCTCCACCAGTTTGTAGCGCAGTCCGATCAGGAACGTCCCTTCTCTAGTCCTTCGAAGCATCCGCAGATCGGAGTGTTCGGTGAACGTGATCTTGCGGTTTTGCACCACGACGTCACTCGCGTCGAGCTCCTGGAGCGTCACGCCACCGTCGGAGTTCCCGCCGAGAATCGTGTGACCGTCAGGGAGGCGCCGTAGGCTCTCGACTCCCGCATATTGAGTGACCTCCTTTAGGACTTCACCCGTTCGGACGTCGAGTTCGACGTACCCCGTAGCGACTGACACCGCTACGCGGTCATCTCCAATCAGCTGAAGATCACGAAGCCCACCACCGTACTTTGCTGCGTCGTCCAGGGGAGTGCTCCAGACGGCCGTGCTCGGATTCTCGAGATCGACGAGGAGTACACGTCGATTACCCTCGTCACAAAGAAGTACCTGACGTGGATGTTCGACGAGCACCCCGGCACCGGCGGCTCCTGCACCGCCGCTGACGCCGGCGGTATTTGCGGTCCCTCCCGAAGAGATGCTCGTCGTGCCACCTGTGGACTCGGAAGTGTCTCCTCCTTGGTCGCCCCGTCCGGCAGTACCACCAGTACCACCGGACTGAGCACCTCCGAAGGTTCCGCTTTCCGCCCCCGTCCCACCGACTCCCGATATCGAGCCACCAACCGACGAGGTCCCTCCCTGTCCTGACGACATTCCGCCGATTTCGGCAGAGTTGCCGCCCTCCGACGGACTCCGCCCACCAAGAGATACCGTGCCGCCCATAGGATTCGTGGCATCGCCCTCGGATTGAGTGTCCCCCCCCTTCCCGAGACTACCGCCGCTCTCGACGAGCGCGCCACCGCTTGGAGAACTCACCCCACCTTGGAACATCGTACCGCCCACAGAGGCGCCACCACTCATCGAGCCCAAGGTAGAACCACCGCGTCCAGCATCGCCACCGACTCCTGCCACCGTTCCCCCGTCACCAACACCCGAGGACCTATCGCGACTTCCGTCTTCGGACGAACAAGCGACGACGAGAGAGACCACGGCGGCAAGAAAACGCCGTGACGATGCGGTAGATTCGGTATTCATCGGCACCCTATCGAAAGAGCGTGAACGTAATCGGTGTCAGAGGAGTCGTCGTAATTTGTCGGACATCCCTACGATGGCCTCCGTGGACGAATCAGCATTGGGTGACCCGACACTGGGCATGACAGCTTCGCCTCGCGCCTGAGCCTCGCGTTGTTCGTCCTCGGAGTTCAGGTAGAGCTACTCGGCATTGGGCCTGGCGGCTTCGCCTCGCGCCTGAACTTCGCGTTGTTCGTCGTCAGAGTACATGTCGGAGTTCAAGTCGAGCCCCATAGCCATGTGTTCGCTTTGCCTCGCTGGATAGCTGGACCCCCTGCTGATTCGACAACATGGGATAGAGC
>CAYRKE010000346.1:0-6930 GCA_964424695.1 uncultured Polyangiaceae bacterium | reverse complement strand
CTAGCAGTCGCCCGGCGCTCTGGAAGAGGCGCTTGCGCGCGGCCTCCGCAGACAGCGGGATCGGCGCGGGGTCGGGCGTGCGGACCGGCACGCTCGTCAAACGCGGCTCGTAGGGCGCCAACACGAGGCGCGCCGATCCGAGCAGCCGCTCGGTGACCGGCCAGCCCCCTTCGTGGCATTGATCCGCGACTGCCTCCAGAATCGGGCGCAGGATGCCGAAGGGGGGGGCCGCTCCCGAACCCCTGCGTTCGATCGGTGCGGAGGAGCTCTCGCTGGTAATGACTCGTACGGGCTGCGATGGGAGCGTCCGCGTCATTTCCATGGCGAGCCGGGTCTTGCCCACACCGCTTTCGCCACCTAGAACAAATAGCCCTCCAGTCCCGTCGAGGAGGCGCGTTCGAGCCTGGTCAAACTCCGCCATCACCGAGTCGCGCCCCACGAAGCGTGGCCGGTAGAGGTACGGAGCCGGCTTCGGGAAACCGCGGACATGGGGCTCGGTCCCAGCAAGATTGGCGAGTTCGGTGGCGACCTCGTCGGCGAATCCAAAGCGGCGGTCCAGATCCCTCTCTAGCAGTCTGCGGATGATGCGTTCGAGCTCGGGAGGAACACCGTCGACGATGTCGCTCGGCGGACGGGGAGCCTCACCGGATTGCTTTGCCAACAGCACCGCGCCTTCGAAGGGGGGACGCCCCACGACGAGCTCGTAGAGGATGCACCCGATGGAATACAGGTCGCTCCGCGCGTCGGCGAACCCGCCCAGAACCTGTTCCGGGGACATGTAGGATACCGTGCCGGCGAAACCCTGATGCGAATCGAGTACCTCCCGATTCGCCTTTGGCGCGTGTGCCATCAGCCCGAAATCGATGAGGACCGGGCGCCCCTCGACGAGCAGCACGTTCTCCGGCTTGAGGTCGCAGTTGACTACGCCCTCACCGTGCAGAAACGCTAGAGTGCTACAGAGCTGGTGCAATATCTCCAGAACAGTGGGGAGTTGGCCCGCCGCAGCCGGGGGGCGGCGCTCATCCGACGTGCCAGACGCTGGTGGCCGCACCTGAATGGGCCGCGTGTGCGATTCGCGCGGAACGCTGCTGTCATGGCGTGCACCCCGTGCGTCCTCGGTTGTCCTGCACGGCAGCGCCTCGGGCGGCAGCACCACGGGCGGCCGATATGGCGACCAGATCCGCTGGAAGAATCGCCGAAGCGTCTCGCCTTCGAGCAGGTCCATGGCGTACCACGGCAAGGCGTCTTGGACCCCGAATTCGAGCATCCTGACAACCCCCGGGTGGCGAATGCGCGACAGCGCCTGGATCTCACGACGGATCCCAGCAACCCAATGGGGGGCGGGAACCTGCACCGTCTTAAGGGCGACGACGCGGTCCGAACCCGCTCGACGGGCACGATACACGATGCCCATGCCTCCACGCCCGAGCACGTCCAAGACTTCGTAGGGGCCGATCGCCTCTACGGACCGCTGTTGCCTACCGGCCCCCATCGCAAATCCCATGACACCAGAGCCCCCGAGTCGCGTCAAGTCGCCAGGTTCCGGTAGGTTTTTGACGCGGATGAGATTCGCGTGTCCGGGCCACGACGACGAGCCGTGTCCCGGGGCGACGGCATCCAGCGCCGCTGTCGAGCGCCGGGTGACGGTGGCTCGGCGCGCCGGACATCGTTGCGCCAAACCAAGCCCGGCCGCGAGCGAAGCACTGGACGTGACGGGTTCGGTCGTTATCGCGCGCCCGCCAACACGCTCGCGCTCGACGTGGCTGCCCTTACCTTTGCCCCCAACTGCTCCAAACACAGTCCTCCTCTATCTTCCACGCGCGGAAAATATGAGGACGTCAGCGATCCATCATCTGCGTCAATCGGGTGGCGTCCTCGTTAACGCACCGGTGGCCGGACAGGCTGAGCGTCATCGCGGGCGCACTTGCCGCGTTCGTCCGTACCGAGCGCACCGTCTCGCGCACGGAAGGCGGATTTTCCGCTGTGCTTTGCGGTGCGGTTCTCGCGCCACTCGCTCGCGCGAGTCGGAGCACGACTGGCTTCCACGCAAGGCGAGAACGGACACGGCCTGAGACACGACGCTTGCCGGTTCAGAGGCGGGGATCCACCGGCTCACTCGCGAGCGCGAGCGCGGCGAACGCACACTCGTGGACCCGGTGGAGGGGCTCCTTTTGCACGAAGCGGAAGAGTCCCTGCGGAGCGCCGCGGGGCTGTCAACCGTTTCGGTCCTGCCGGGGCGGGATCAGGAGCTCAGTGCTGTGACCCGTCTCGATGCTGCCGGGACACGAGCTCGCCATGGCGGGCAACTACCTTTGATAGGTCAAGACATCGAGGTCGTTCCCAATCACCGTGGGGCCGGCGTAAACGCTCGTTCCTTCTTGGATTGAAGGTTACAGCGGAAGCCGGCGAGCAATCCCGAATGCGTCTCTGCCGCCTCGCGGATGGCTGCAGCTACCGGTGCGCCTCGTTCGAGGCGAAGGTCAACTACAGGGTTGCCGAGCTTGCCAACTGCCAGGCGGCGCTGAACGAAGGGGGGCACGGGCGGTAGCGCGCGGCGATCAGAACGATCCCAGAAGCGCGAATCTCGTGCCGTCGCGGCTTACGGCAACGCTGGGAGCCACCGTCCATACGGCGCCGAGGTTGGGCTCCGGGGCGGAGTGGCGTGCCAGCGCGAAGTCGTCGATCGCGATGGCGATGAGCATGCCGAGCGCCCCGCCCGCGATGGCTCCGCCACATGAGCAACAGAGACTCTGGCTTTCCTCGCACTCGGTGTGGCCCGGCTCCGTCATGAGGTACGCGAGTGCCAGCGGCACTGCCAGTCTCAACCCCAGGCTACCGGCGGCTCTCCACCCCTCGCCCTCCGCGATATGGACTATGGGGGATCCCAGAGCGTAGACGCCGAAACCGAGGAGTATGGGCATCGTCACGATCCCGGCACCGTCGACGATGAGGTTCTTCCAGCCATACCAGGCACTCGAGCCCTCGTCGCTTGCGGGGTCGGCAGCACCCAGCGTTTCGCGACTTCGAGTCGCGCCCGAAGAAACTGGCCGCCAAGCTCTCCGGCCCGACCGGCTCGATGGGAAGCGCGACCCCGACTGTGGCGTTGGCGCGTCACTCTGTGCCGCGGCGACGCCACTGTGGCTCCCAGAAACGGTCACGCTCGCGGCTCGCGAAGCGTCGTCAGCGTTCGGAGCCTCCGCAAGCGACGGGCTCGGGGCGGCGCTGAGTGGCGCTTTCGTGACGTCGCGCGTGGCGTCGTCGCTACCAGAGGCCTGCACGTTCGGCGGGCTGGAATCGGCGCTGCTCGATGGTTCCGGCGTCTCTGAGGCTTGCCGATCGGCGGAAGGAAGGCTCGGTCGCGATTCACCCGCCCGAGCCCATGCGCAGGGGGCGCTCGCGAGGAGCGCAAGCGCTGTCAAACACCGAACCAGCATGCCGAGCGCTCGCGCTTCCGAGTCGTGCCCGGCCGCCGGACGCCAAACGAGCCGATTCGAGCTCCCTCTGCTGCTGGCGACTGAACCGCGGTTCCGTTGGCTCTTCATCTTGGTTCGCTCGTTCGAGCAATCCGCATGCCAGAATCAGCGCGCGTCTCCGTTGAGTCAACGCGCGCCCCTTGGGCTGGCTACTTGAAGCATCTGGCCTGAGTTCAGGTCTCGCGTGGAGGAGTGGGGAGCGAGCCCTGCTCGGCTACGACAGCGAGCTGTGCAGGGAAGTGCTGGGAGCCTTCGCGCGCGAGCTGTCGCGCTCGCTGAAGTGGCAAGCGAAGAGACAGACGCCTCGACCCAGAGCTGGGTGACGCTTTCCCGACCGGTGCTCCGGTCTTGCGGTCAGTCCTTCCGAGTTCTAATGTGGACAGTCGTGCGTATTAGATGTTGACGATAGTCGGATATAGAGCACAATGATCACATTCGACACCAACACGGACCTCACTCAAGGAGCCAACGGAGCCATGGCCATCGATCCTCAGCTGTTTGCCCAAGCCCAGGGCACCTTCAATTCCATCCGGATCCTCAAGGGGCAGACGACCGCCATCGCCACTTGTGACCGGGAGGGGCACCCCAACGTCGCTCCCATTGGATCCATGCGTGTCGTCGATGCCGACACCGTGCATGTTCTGCACGGGATGCTGCCGCGAACCATGAAGAACCTCGAGGACAATCCCCGGGCGACTTTCTCGGTCACCATTCCGATGACGCTGCGGGGAATCATGGGGATGATTGGTTCGGGGAGTGACGCGGCAAGCGGTTATCGCTTGTACTGTCGCTTCGAGGGCGTCGATACCGATCCGAACGCGGTGAGCGAAGAGGTTCAGGCGATTCTACGACGCGTTCCCCTGTTTCTGCGTGGGCCGTTCAGGAAATTCTGTGACGGAAACCTGAAACGGGTTCTCAAATTCAAGATCCTCGATCTTCGGGTCACCTGAGAGTATTGCCTGGGATTCAGGTGGAAGCGACATGAAGGTATCCAAGGAGAAGCAAGGGGAGATCCGCCGGGCGCTCATCGATGCGGCAGTCGAGCTGTTCGTCGAGAAGGGGTTTTCCGGGACCCCTATGCGGGAAATTGCATCGCGTGCCGGCGTTGCTCCGGGAACCGCGTACAAGTACTTTCCCGAACGAGAACAGCTACTACTCGCCTTCTTCGAGATGAAGTTCGTCGACGCCGAAGCGGCCACAAGGGCTCTGCCCGGATTCGATTCCTATGGCCTAAAGGAGAAGCTCCAGGCCTTCGTCGAGTTTCTCCTCAGTGAGTACCTGGAGGAGCGAGAGTTCGTGGCTCTTGCGCTTCGTACCCTGATTGACGCGCCGCTGCAGTCCATTGGCGCCATGCAGCCGCTCAAGGAGCGGTTCACGAAGCTCGTCGATGGTTTCCTCGACGATGCCGTCCGGCAGCAGGAGGTCGACGCGATCACACACCAGGCCTTCTATGCGAGCCTGTTCTGGGACTACTCCATCCTCGTGACCTTGTATTGGGTTAGTGACAGATCCGAAGGTTTCTCGAGAACCACGGAGTTCGTCGATCGCAGTCTCGATTTGTACGTGACGTTACTGAAGAGCGATGTCGTCGATAAGGCAGCCCGACTGCTCGGGTTTTTCGTCAAGAACCACCTGTACGGCAACCTGGAGCAGATCGCGGCTGCGGTGACGGGAATTGGACAGCTTCGGCGCGAGCTCTTCACGGGCAAGCCATGAGTCGGGATTCGGGCGCTCCTTCGTCGCCGTTCGTGCGCGGCAGCATCCTCGGCGCAGCCGTGGCCCGAGCCTCGGCAGCGAAGGCCGGGGCTCGGTTGTCGGCGCCATTCCGTTCGTCGGCGGCGAAGGCCCGCGCCAAGCAAAAGTCCGACGAAAACGCAGCCAAGGTACTCTTCGACGCTTGCTCGGCCCTCCGCGGTACGCCGCTGAAGCTGGTTCAGGTGCTCGCCACCGAGGAGGAGCTCTTGCCCGAGGCGTATCGAGCGCGGTTCTCCTTGGCGACGCATCAGGTGGAGCCCATCAATCGCGCCTTGGTCCAGAAGCTCCTGCGCGTGGAGCTGGGGGACCCAGCATCCCTCTTCCGAGACTTCGAGGACGTACCCTTCGCTGCCGCGAGCCTGGGTCAGGTGCACGCGGCGACGACTCACCATGGGACGCCCCTCGCCCTCAAGCTCCAGTATCCCGGTGTTGCGGCCTCGGTGTCCTCGGACTTGCGTTTGGCGAGGGCACTGCTTCGACCCACCGCGATGGGTCCGCTCTTCGAGGGGTGCTTCGAGGACGTGGGTCAACGGCTCGCAGAAGAGCTCGACTATCGCGTCGAAGCGGCCAACTGTGCCTGGTTTCGAGAAAATCTGCGTCTGCCCGGGGTGGTCGTGCCGCGCGTCTACCCCGAGTACGGTACCGCGCGCGTCATTGCGACCGAGCGCCTTGCGGGAACGCACCTGGCCGAGTTTCTGGCAACGTGCCCCACGCAAGAAGAACGCAATCACTACGGGCAACTACTCGTTGACCTCTTTCACCGGTGCGTCTACGGTCTTCATACGCTTCACGCGGATCCGAATTCCGGTAACTACCTGTTTCTGAAGGACGGAAAGCTCGGTCTCATCGATTTTGGATGTGTCGTGCGTCTCGGCGCAACGTTCGTCCATGCCCTGCGCCGTTGTTTCGCCGATGACGCCCGGGACGGCGCCACCATTCGCGCACTCCACGCCGAGCTCGGTGTCCACTATCGCGACGATGCCGATCCGAAAGAGCTCGATGCCCTGCTCGTGCAATGGCGCCGTTGGCTCCTCGAGCCCTACCGATGCAGCGCCTTCGACTACGGCAAGAACCGCGAGTATTTCGCGCGCGGGTTCGCCTTCGGTGAGCAGATTCGTCCCCTGCTCGGCCGTTACGACGGAGCGTTCGCGTACTTTGGCCGTGCGCACCACGGGCTCATGAGACTCCTACAGAGTCTCGAAGCGACGGTGACGTTTCCGAACTGCCATCGTGACTCATTCACGGGAGCGCCACGCAGGTGGCGGTAGCGAGACTCAACTCCCGTCCCAGCGCGCTTCTGCCAAACCTGGCGGGTTCCTCATCGCCTCTGACCTAGCGGTTCATTTCGCTCGAGACATCCTCGTCTCGGCCGGCAAGTGGTGTGTCTGGTGGGCGGCACGCGGCCATGGACTCGAACCGTACTTCTGAGCCGAGCCACGCGGGCACGCGGGGGTTGCGACGCGCCCCGTCGCAGCCGCCCACGCTCGACGCATTCTGCTCGTGACCGACAGCTACACCGTCTATCGCGCACGCTGGCTCTTCCAGCGGCACTTCGCCAACGTCGATGCTGCGTCCGGCGGACGGCCGGTAAGCGGTCCGGACTCGAGAGGCATGGACGCAGGCTCCGTCCTTGAGACGTGCAAGCAGGGCTTCGGAGGCAGCTGGGTGCTTCCGATCGCGTCCGCCAAGGCTTCGGAGGCAG
>CAYRKE010000345.1:0-6960 GCA_964424695.1 uncultured Polyangiaceae bacterium | reverse complement strand
CCACCGATCAGCTGGTTAATTTCGGGTTGTTCTTCCAGGATTACTTTCCCAACAATCCTTCCTTCCGCGTTCACCTGAGCCTGTTTTACGGCAGCAGACTGCCTTACAATTCCACTGAATATGACAACCCCGAGGACTATTACCATCTGAAGGCATACCGGCGTATTGACATCGGGCTTTCCAAATCGCTTTTCACCGACAGGCAGGGCAACATCCGAACCGGAAAATACATTCGCGACCTTTGGTTCAGTCTGGAAGTATTCAACCTCTTCGGTTTTAACAACCAGGCCTCCTACCAATGGATCCGCACCGTAAGCAACCAGGCCGGCTTTCCCAATATGTTTGCTGTGCCGAATTATCTGACCGGAAGGCTGCTGAACCTGAGGATGACGGTTAGGTTTTAGCAAATATTTTCTTTTATTCAGCAATTTCTCAGATGGGTGATCAATTTTTCGTAACTTAAAGTTATGATTTGGCGTTTCATAGTTATTTATGATTATATTTTCATATCTGACAACCGAAACGCTGTGACGAACTGACAATTCAATAGAATTGGGATTGACTAAATGTATTGAGGTATGAGGAAGCTGTTGATTCTTTTTTTTATTTGTTTTCTTACGGTTGAACTGGCAGCTCAGCAGATCACCTATGACAATTTTACGGGGAACTGGCAGAATGCGGGCAGCTGGCAGATTGGACCACCAACTATGCCTTACAACGTTGCCGGGACCGTTACCATACAGGGAAATATCACGAGTACAACAGGACTCGAATTCAACAAGGGTGAACTGATCATCAGCGATAACGATACCCTAAAAATACAGGGTGACCTGATTCTTGGCAATAATGCCCTTCTGACCATCGAAGACGGAGGTATCCTGATCATCTATGGAAGCATGTCGGTAGCCAACAAGGTTGAGATTGCTGCTGGTGGATATCTGGTCGTGATGGGCAATCTCAACTTTGCAGGAAGTGGAAATCAAGGCAGCTTCACCAGCAGCCAGGATCCTGCCCAGGTTTATGTGGGGGGGATCGTAACCCCACCCAACAATGTCGATTACGACAATTTCCCGATACTGGAATGCGGTACGGGCGACCACGAACATTCCGGCTGCAACTATGGTGATCCAATTGATTTGCAGGACTCCCCCATTGCTGACCTGGTCAATGAAAACTGCACGGATATACCGGTGATTACAGCCATATCATCAAACAGCCCGGTACTGGTTGGAAGCACAATTAGTTTGTCTACAACTGCGAATCCCGGAACCGGTACATGGCCCATGGAGTATTACTGGGAAGGTCCTGCAGGCTTTTCTTCCACCTTGGAAGATCCAACCCGGGCTTCTGCCACTACTATCATGACGGGCTATTATTTACTCACCGCATTTAATGCCGAAGGTTGTACAACAACTGATTCAGTTTTTGTTGATGTTACAACCAGCAATTGTTGTGCAGGATTTTCATCTTCATACATCAGCAGGGATAATTACACCGGCAACTGGGAAGATGAAACATCCTGGGCCACGCCCAATGAGCCCTGGCGGCCGCTGCCTCCGCCTACCAATCCCATGAACACTCAACCGCTCTGCATAAACGGAAGAATTACGGTTAATGGTGATCTGACCATCAACGGGGGCAATCAGAGGATATGTGACACATTGATCATAACCGGCAACCTCGACGTGCAAAGCTATGGAATGGTTATCTCTCCTACCGGAGTTCTCATTATACTTGGAAATTTCACCGGCGCTTCCGGGTCGATGGATGTGGATGGCCGCGTGGTTGTGGTAGGTGATATCACCAGTCCCAATTCTAATTCCGTTTCCAACGACGGAGCTTTCTATGTTTTTGATGACACTCCTGTTATTGACGGTTTCACACCAACCGGTGATGAATCAGATTTGGAAGATAACGATCCAACCTTGTATGATTTGATCGTGAACCTGACCTGTGGACCGACCATTAGCGGAGGAACCATAGCAGCCGGACAAATACGTTGCGAAGGGGCCGACGTGGAAGCCTTCACCAGTGTTGCCGATGCCAGTCCGGGTACCTTTACCTACCAATGGTATTACTCGACCACCAGCAGCGATCCGGCCACCGGCACATGGAATGCGATCAGCGGGGCGACCTCCACAACCTATGATGCAGGACCGTTAACAACTACGACCTATTATTACAGGAGAGCTATCAAGAGTGCTGCTTGCACCAAGGCCTCCAACGTGCTTAACATAACCGTGTATCCGGTGCCGGTTACAGGTCCGCAATACCACATCCACAACCAGTGGAATGAATAGGAATCGCATAAGCCCAATTAATTGTTTCTTCTGGTAAATCGGGCAGAATTGTTGATAAAATCCTTCCAGATGCTCCCGAAGGCGTTGCTTTATTTATCAAATTTACCATCGTTTTAATCAAACATTTGTAACCTGCAAGTTAATTGTACGTTACAAAGAGTTGGGAATTTAACAAATTCAAATATAAGAACATATGGTAATATGCTAAATATTAGCATTTGATTCTTATGTATGAAATTATAAAACCATCGTGGGAGTTGAACCTCTTGTATGCCTTACCTTCAAGAAACCTAAAAAAATGGTAGTGAGATTTTTCAATACAATTTTGCACAATAAAATGCATGCCCCACAATTAAGTTTATTCATGAAATATTTGCGTATTACCGTATTGATGGCGGTGGTTTTGATGGTTGGAGCTGAGGTTTGGGGACAAACCACCAGAACATGGGATGGGGGTGGTAATAATGACCGCTGGACCACTGCAAATAACTGGTCAGGAAATACACTTCCTGTAAATGGAGATAACGTTGTTATACCGGCAGGTTTTAATGATATTACAATAAGCCGTGTTCCAATCATAACATTAAACTCATTGAGCGTAGCCAGCACTGGAATTACTTTTATAGCCAATGGAACATCAACCACATTAACCGTTTCTAACGGAGCCGCAACAGTCAATATATCAGGTTCTGCAACATTGGGTGATGGTACTGCTGGAAATGCTGTTAATCTCTCGCTTACAAATTTTACGAGTGCAACAATAAGTGGAACGTTAACTTTATCAGTCAATGCCTCTTTAACTTTGGCTGCAAACAGAACTTTGACAATATCAGGTGCATTAAATAACAATGGCACTTTTACTGCAAATAATGCGAATAGCACTGTTATTTATAGTGGAACAGGAGCCCAGAATATTGTTACCACACCATATTATAATCTCACCGCCTCAGGCGGAGGTACAAAAACATTATTGGCAGATATTTCGATTGCAAATAATCTCACGCTAACCAGCGGTCTTCTCACCTTGGGCGACAACAACCTTTCTGTTGCCGGGGCAATTATAGGCGGGTCATCAACAAGCTATGTCAACACCAATGGTAATGGCTATTTTACAAAAACTGCCACAGCAGCAACAAATCTGGCTGCGACTTATCCGGTTGGATCGGGCGGACATTACACGCCAATGGTAATTTCATCAATTACAGGCATTGGTACTAATAGTGTTTCCGTGAATGCCGTTTCGATTGACATTGGCACTGGTAATATTTCGAAATACTGGAATGTTCAAACTGGACTTACTTCCTATACTACTACAGCCTATTTTACTTATGCAGATGCCGAGATCAATGGAAATGAAAACTCCTATCAGGCATGGTATATTCCTGAATCGGGAAACTGGACTTCACCTTCGGGTTCTTCAGTTGTTGCCGCTTCAAACAGTATTAACACTCCTGCTTCCACCAGTTCATTTGCAGGAAACTGGACTGCAGGTACTTCGGTACCTTCAATTACTTGGTATTCCTACCTGAGCGGTGACTGGGACAACTGGGAAACCTGGACACTTGATCCGTCAGGTACCACACGCATCAATTCGTCCAATTCGATCCCCGGTTCAATAGATAAGGTGGTGATCTTGAATGGCAGAACGGTTGATATCACTACTATTAATAAAACAATCACCTACCTGAACATTGAAGCAGGTGGTGTTCTTGATATCGGCAATACAACCGGGCACAGCTTCGGTAATGTCATTGGCCAGGGCCGGTTGCGGCTGAATACCGGGACCTTCCCCGACGGAACCTTTACTAATTTTGTCGCCCCATCAGGTGGTACGGTTGAATATTATGATATAAGCGGTACCGGAATCAGCAATGTTCAGCATACCTATAACAATCTCATCATTTCCAATTACACAGGCTCGGCCAATACTGTGTATATTGACAACAATACAAATCCCACTAATTATACGGTAAATGGTTATTTCTCACTGGAAAACCGTTCCACGGGAAGTCTAATTTTTAATTTTGGTAACTCTGCGCCCTCCAGCAACCTGATTAACATGACCATTTATGGTAATGTTGAAGTTGGTGCTGGTTGTACTATTGGGGTAAACAGGTTTGCCTCGTCTTTAACATATCCCAATCCAAACTCAGGTGGAATACCTGCGGACTTTCCGGTACATAAATTATACCTTTATGGAAATCTGACCAATAACGGCATTGTTCGGTTTACAGGCTTACCGGACCCATGGGACAATGCATACTATACCCAAACAAGCACTACTTACGGGGGGATTAACTACGGTGAAGTCCAGGTAACTTTCAGAGGAGCTACTGACAATACGATTAACTGCAATGACAGGACCGATTTTTTCCGCCTCATTGTTGAAAAAGGAACCGATCAGACCTATACGCTTGAAGTGAATTCGACCAATGCTGCCAATTTCACGCTCTATGGCCCTAACAATCAGGGAAGAGACATAAATGAAGGTGGCCCTGAAGGTTTTGGCTGGGGTACATACAGCAAAGCATTGTTTATTCATTATGGCACACTGAAGCTAAACGAAAATATCTCCATCCCCTCACTCTCTGAAGGTGGAGAAGATATTAATATTATACCTACCGCCCAGTTATGGATTAACGGTGCCAGTGTCAGCAGCACATTAAACAGCGGCACACCATACTATAAATCAGCAACTGTATATGGTAAACTCCGTATTAGTTCAGGCTCTTTCACTACACAGCATGCAACCGGTTTGGTTCTGGGAAAGCTGGGAACTCCCGAGTTGCTGATTGAAGGCGGAACACTTAGCGTTGCCCAGTTTTGGTCGATTGATGCAGCCAGTAACCGGGTTTCCTATATCCAAACCGGAGGTGATGCTTATATCAGGGCGCAAGGTCAATACCAGGCGACTGCTACTGCCATGTTCAATCTGAGCAATACCAATTCCGTTTTTACCATGAGCGGAGGCTCCATTCATTTTACCGATAACAACTTTGTATATCCAACCAATACTCTTTTTAGGCTGATGAATATTCAGGCCCAGGAAGGAAATTATAATGTTACAGGAGGAACCATCAATTTTGATTTGCCCGGTTCAGGTACATCCTACACCGCCAATTCAACTGTTCCGTTTTACAACGTAAATATCACCCGGAGAACAGGTGCCGGAACTGTTACCATTCAATGGGGTACACCTGCTTCAAACCTGACCATTTTAAACGATCTTTCGCTGGGCGCCAATACCAGGCTTAATCTGCAAACAAACGCCATTGACCTGAACATCGGTCACAATTTCACTATTGGAACGGATGCAGTTTACACACCCGGCAACAACACCACTGCATTTAACGGTGCTTCGGCCCAAACTTTCACGCACAGCGGTACCATTACCGGTGGACTGAACAACCTGAGCCTGGTGAATAGTGGCACTGATCTTACATTGGACGGCACCAATACAACGCTTACCGTAAACGGAACTCTTGCAATTGACGACGGAACCACGCTGCGCGACAACGGCAAAACCGTTTATGCATATGGCAACATTGTAAACAGCGGCACGCATTACCGCCCGGCTTCAGGTGCGGGCAGTATACAACTAACCGGCACTGCTGCCCAAACCATATCGGGCAACGGCAACGGTATTTTTAATAACCTCACACTGAATAAATCAGGCGGAACAACAACCCTGCTCGCCAACACCACCGTCACAGGCAACCTGCGCCTTGCCGGTTCGGCTTCTGCAGTAAATCCTACCAGGCTTAACATAGGCACTCACAATTTACTGATTGAAACCACAGGGGCTATTTATACCGGCTTAACCGGAACAGCCGCCTCCTTTAACCAGAATTGCATGATACTCACCGGAGGATTGACATCCGACGGGGGAATAACCAGGCACTACGCCTCAAATGATGAGTTTACCTTTCCGTTCGGTATTTATACCAACAGCACCTACTATTACATGCCTGCGAAAATTGGTTTCACTGCTTCCCCTGCCACCTTTGGAACAATCACATCAAGGCCCGTTTCAGGTCGGCACCCGCTTACTGCAACAACCGACGCGCTATTATGTTACTGGAATACAACAAGCAGCGGGTTCACCGGCATACCGGCCACAGCGGTGACACACAAGTATTACCATGATGCAGCAGGCTTGTCGGATTATTTTGTGAACGGAGGTATTGAAACTGATTTTATTCCCGCTGTTTATCGCGGCGGTAGTGCATGGGAAGTGATCAATCTTCCGGGAAATGTGAATGAAGGCACCAATGAAGTGCTTTATAACAATACCTATACTGCTGACGGTGATTATACCGCCGGAGATGATGCAGCTTTTACCGGCACGATCGACATTTTATACAGTGTTGCAGATGGAAACTGGAACGACCCTTTAACCTGGTCAACCACCCGTGGAGGAATACCGGGCGACGGTGGAACTCCAACCTCAACAACAATTGTATATGTATGTGACGGTTTCGAGGTAACTACCTCAGCTGATGGCGCTGTATCCGGAAAAGTCTTAATTGAAAAAGATGCACTCCTGGACCTTTCCACCCATATTGGTCACAGCTTTACCATTGGTTTGGGGCAGGGAACATTGCAGATCGGATCGGGTTATTTCCCAAGCGGCGACTGGGGATCATTTCTTCAGGGAGGC
>CAYRKE010000344.1:4489-6961 GCA_964424695.1 uncultured Polyangiaceae bacterium | reverse complement strand
TCAGAGCCGACGCCAGATCAGGAGGCAGGGCGGCGTTGACACTAGCCAGTTGGCGCCGAATGGCGACGGAAGCTGGTCACGAGCGTCATCAACCTCCGACCAAGAGGCGAATGAATTCGCGAACACGTCGCTCGAGGAGGTCTGCGCTTCCCGCATCGTAGTCCGCGTGGCCTTGGTCGGCGAAGAGATGCCTCGCGCCCGGATAGCGGAAGACGGTCGCTGACGCGACGCGGGAAAAGTCGGCAACGACGCTGTCATCGACCCAGGGGTCAGCTTCACTGGCGTGGATCTGGACAGGGACGGGAGGCCATTCGGAGGCGCCCAGGGCGGCGAGGGGGAGAACCGCGTGCATCAGCACCAGCCCAAGTGCTCCCGGTCGGCTCAGCGCGAGGTACTGAGCTGCCGCCGCACCCATGGAAAACCCAGCGTATATCGAGTCCCGAGGCGTCACTTCGACAGCAGCAGCCGCACGCCGCATGAGCTCCGGAATGCCGAGAGCGTCGCGCTTCTGCACACCGTCCTCGATGGTATGAAACGTTTGCCCGTCGAAAAGGTCGGGAGTGACGACGGTATGGCCGTCGCCCCCGAGCGCTGCCGCAAAGCGCCGCATGCCGGTCGTGAGACCGAGAGCCGAATGAAACAGGACGATGGTTGCCATGGTGAGCCCTTCTTGGGTGGGGGTCCTTGTTCCTAGCAACTCCGAGTGGCACCGTAATGTCACCGTTCGTGAACCGCACCGAAAGACTCTACGCGATCGTCGAGGAACTCCGCGCAAACGGCCGGCGTGGCCGCACCGCGAAGTGGCTCGCGCGTCGCTTCGAGGTGTCTGCGCGCACGATCAAACGGGACATCGTCGCTCTTCAATCGGCTGGCACGCCCATCGCCGGTCAGGACGGGCGCGGGGGTGGCTATCAGATTTCGGGAGATGCGCTGCCGCCGATCACTCTCACGAGCGCCGAAGCGGCTGCAATTGCCGTCGCGCTCGGCGCTGACTTGGAGTTGCCCTTCGCTCCGGACGGTCGCTCGGCGCTGACGAAATTGCTCCGCACGATGAGCGCGTCCCAGAAAGCCGAGGTTGCCCGTATTGCGGAGCGCGTCTGGGTGCGCGCTTCCAGCGTAGACTGGCGAGGGACGACGAGTACCTGTGCCCGAACGATCGACGAAGCCGTCCGGCGTGGCGTCGCCGTGACCATCGACTATGAAGACGGCGCGGGCCGCCTCACACAGAGGCGACGGATCGATCCGCTCGCTATCGCACGCACCGGCGGTCGCTGGTATGTCCTCGGCTGGTGCTACGTCCGCGAGGCGGGCCGTTGGTTTCGATTCGATCGCATCAGGAGGGCAACCCTCACGCGCACGCCCGTGCAACCGCGTGAGCTTCTGCAGGTCTTCGGCGAGCCACCGGCCGACGCACGCCCCATCCACTTCAGCGCGTAATCTGCCCCACCGCAACGCGCACGTCGTCGCGATGAGCGAGCCGCCCCCGCTCCTCGGCGATGTGCTGCACGACGGGAATGTCCGCCCCGAGGAAACGCTTGGCGTGCTGCCGAAAGATCTCGGGATGACCCGTACACAGCACGCGCAATGCGCCGGTCTTCGGTTCCACGAACCCCGGATGCCGCTGCAGCCAATCGAGCAGGCTCTGGGCGAGATGTGGGCTTGGATCGAGAACCGTTACGCCGGCAGGCACGGCTGCACCAAAGGCACGCACCAACAGTGGGTAATGGGTGCACGCGAGAACCAGCGTGTCGATGTCGCCGAACCCGGAGACGTACCGAGCGACGGCTTGGTACGCGATGTCGGTCTGCTCCCAGCCTTCTTCGACGATTGGCGCCAGGAGCGGTGCCGCCACCTCGGTCACGCGATGGGATGAGAGCTTGGCAATCTCGGCGGAGAAGGTCCTCGACTGTACGGTGCGGCTCGTGCCGATGATGCCGATGTGCCTTGCCGAGGTCCGAACTGCGACTTCTGCGGTGGGAATCGTCACGCCCAAGATCCGTTTCCGACCGTCGCGGTCCGGGGAGTACTTGCGCTGCAGATGCCTCAAGGCAGTGCATGACACGGTGTGACACCCGACGACGATCAATCGGCACCCCTCGTCGAACAGCCGCTCGACGCATTGCTCGGCGTAGTCGAGGATGGTGTCCATGTCTCTTCCGCCGTAGGGGGCGCGACCGCTATCCCCGAGATAGACGAAGTCGTGGCTCGGAAGCCGTTGTTGCAGCGCCCGAAGGACGGTGAGCCCGCCGAATCCGGAATCGTAGACACCAATCATCAGTCGTTCTTTCGACCAGTAGCATCACCCGATTAGCGAGGAAAGTCGATTCTGGTCCAGCCGCCAATCTCGTTCGCATCTCGCTCCGCGCGCTGTAGTGAGGATCGAGGAGTCGCCAGGCAACGACTCTTCGCCGCCTCAACTCCGCTGCTCAGCTCTCCGATCGTTCGCCGTCTCGCCCCTGCTGCATCTGCCCT
>CAYRKE010000344.1:0-4389 GCA_964424695.1 uncultured Polyangiaceae bacterium | reverse complement strand
TCGCAGCCGGGGTCAGTGTCTGGTAGACGGTACGCATGGCGCGATCACAGAGGGCCGACTCTCCTGTCGCGGTGGCACCTCCGCTACCCCGCGCGGTCGTGCTCGGGTGGTGTGCACTGTTTACGGGCACACTGATCTGGCTCGGTGACGTCTTCGACGCCCTGGGGTATGTCATCGTCATCGCGGTCCTTGCCTTGGGGTGGGTCCGTACGGCGCTCGTGGTGTCTCGCGCGCAAGGGGCACGCCTCGCCTGGGCGCTCGTGGCTGCCGGTGTCCACGTTGCGGCCTTGGCTCAGCTCAATCGCGTGGAGGGTTTCCCCGAGACCGAGGCAGCGCCCCCGTCGGTGGCCTTCTGGGCGTTTCTGTCTGCCGCTGTGCTGGCCACGTTACCCAGGTTGTACCGGCAGCTGCGCGCGGTCCTGGTCGTCGCAGGGATCATCGTCTTGCCCCTGGTCGAGACGCCCGCGTTCGTCACGCGTCAAGTCGCTGCAGCTTTCCTGCTCGTCCCCGGCGATGCGGCCTCGGGACAGCACGGAAGCCTCTTGTACGTGACCCAGATCGGCTGGGACCGACTCTATGCCGTCGCACGACATCCCGTCCCATCTGGGACGCCGGACTACAGCACCATCGTCTTCACCCGTCATGGTGCCCGGTTCGCGCGTGACCACGCTGTCTGGCTGCACGACGGTGGCGGCACCATGGATGCGCAGATCCCGAACCTACCTGTCTTGCTGCGCTGGCTCCTCGAGGTCGTGCCAGAGCCTGGTCTGTTCACGCGCCTGAACCGACTAGTCGGCCCCGAATGAGAGCGACGCGGGATGCCGCTAGCAGGGATGCAGTCAGTACCGCTCGGGCTGTCGCTGGGACTCCTTCTCGCGAGTTGTGCTGGCTCCGCGAGGGTCGAGGGGCCTCCGCACTCCAGTGCCTGCCTGGGGAGAGCAGCATGGCGTTCGGTCTGGGACATCTCAGACAGATTGCCGGCACCCGTGCTAGACGCCCCGTTTCTGGGCGTATCCCATGTAAGAGGCCTCAAGGTGATCACTTTCCTCAAAGGCGAGCCGTTCTCCCAATTCCTTGAACGTCAGCTTGCCCTTCGCGCGTTTTCTGAAGTCCAGCAGGGTCAAGATGGGATTGCGCCTGGACGCAATCCCGCGCATGTTCCGGGATTCCAGTCCATGCTTCTCGAGGCATGCCACCAGCTCCTCTGGTTTGATGAATTTGCGGAAGAGGTGCGAGTTCGGAGCCGCGAACGCGGTGGACGGCCACTCCTGCATGACCTTGATGATCGCGATCTTACTGATGATCGTCCGATTGATGGTGTCGTAGAAGAATAGCCCGCCGGGCCTCAGGACTCGCGCGATCTCGCCGATGACGAGGTCGACGTCGTCCACGTGCTCCAGGACATCGCAACAGGCAACGCAGTCGAACGACTGGTCAGGGAACTCCAGCCGTTCTCCGGAGCCCGTTTGGTAGCCGATATCCAACCCGCTCTGGTGGGCATGGGAGCGGGCCGCCTCGATGCTCTCCGGAGCCGGATCGACGCCCGTCACCTCGAAACCCGCCCGCGCGAACTCTTCGGAGAGAACGCCGCCGCCACAGCCCACGTCCAGAAGCCTGCGCCGACCGCGCTCCACCGACTTCTCCTCGTTGAATATCCGAGCGAAGTACCCGAACCTCACCGGGTTTATCCAGAAGCGGAGCGTACTGAACTCACCCACGTCGTCGTCCCACCAGGCATGGCCCATGCTCCGGTAGATGCCGTTATTGACCGTTGGTTCTGCCATCATGGTGCTTCTCCCTTCTCAGCAACGTCCCGGTTCGGCCCTGGGAGCGCCGCACGTCGCTAGGGTGGAACCAGGGCGCCGCCAAGGACAGGCGGAGCCGACCAACCGAGGGTACTTTGGGACGAGCCGTGGCAGATTGGGGACCGGTCGGAGGCTCTGCGGGGTAGCGCGTTCGAAAGCGATGGAACAGCGCTCCGCCACACCGAACTCGACGACTACGTCGTGGAGCTGAAAGGCTGCACCCCGGTCCCAGAGCAGTGCCATCGCGACACTCGAAGATGGATCACGAGCCTCGGTGACGGACTGGGGCTTCGCAGAGCCGGCAAGAAGCCGTGACGGCTGCGCGCCGGCCGGGTGACCCAGACGAGGCTGCATCGCCGAGCATTCATGCTAGCAAAGGTGGATCATGACTAGACTACTTAGCCGAGCGTTCCTTCCTTTCGTGCTGACTTCCACCCTTGCGGCCGTTGCCGGTTGCAGCGACGGAGGTGGCAAGGGGACCTCGTCGAAGACTTCCTCCTCGGGAGGCCAGTCCAATAGCAATCGGAGCGGGACCGGTGACGATGCCGGCAGTGCGGGCGCTGAGACTGACGCTGACGACGACGACCAGCGGGCAGACGCAGACGCAGACGCAGACGCGAGCGAGGATGAAACAGATCGTGACGGGAGTGGTACCGCAGAGGATGAAGATCGAGCCACTGAACGAGGCAGTGATGAAGGAGGATCGAGCAGCACCAGAGGGGACGCGCAAATCTTCAGGGATGGTGGTTGCGCCTACGAGTGCGCCTGGGATCCTGGTTTCTGCACCAACAACATGAAAGGCGAGGAAGTCGAGGGGACGTGCCTCAACAGCCAGGTGTGCTGCCGGATCCCTGGCACGGACGCCACACGCCAGTGTCTTGGCACCTGCAAGATGGAGTGGGAAAGCTGTGACTCAGGCACAGCCATCACTGAGGGCAACTGTTCCGGCGCGCAGACCATCTGCTGCGAGGACGGGAGTGAAGTGCCGGGCAGTGATCAGGGGTTTGCAGACACCGGTTCGAGCAGCGACGACGACGACGACGACGACGGTGGCAGTGCGGGCACCGAAGACACGGGTGGCGGCACGGATGAACCCGTGGTCACAGACGAAGACTACGACCTCGAAACCACCTGGGAGGACGTGCTGGACGAGGACTATACGGTCGCGCAGCCGGAGGAGGACAGCATCATCGATTCGACGACCGTTGGTCAGTATCGGGTGGATGAAGGCGGCAACATCACCGACAGCGGCGAAGTGTTCCACGTACGCTGCGGCAACTGGTTTGGCCTCGAAGGACAGTACGAGCCGCACGATGCGGAGGTCAACCCCGGCGGCGCGCCCATGGAGCTGTACGTGGGCAATATGTGGTGGAACGAGAGCGGGCGGACCATTCAGAAGACGATGACCGAGATCAAGGAGCTCGGCATCAACATGATTCGCTTCCCCATCGCGCCCCAGACCCTTGACCCGACCGACCCGCAGGGCATTGGCAGTGTGCGAGAGGGTGGCGTGTTGAAGAACGCGCCATCGGTCATGCAGGAGAATGCGCGCCAGGCGATGGAAGACTTCATCAAGCTTGCGGACGAAAACGACTTGAAGGTCTTGGTGGACATCCACTCCTGCTCCAACTACGTGGGCTGGCGCGCAGGGCGGCTCGATGCTGCGCCGCCCTACGTGGACGCCACCCGCGAGGACTATGAATTCACGCGGGAGGACTACACCTGTGCCAGCGGCGACGACGAGTACAACGAGGAGAAATGGCTGGACAACCTGCGGGAGATCGCCGGAATGTCGGAGAGCCTCGGGGTGGACAATATCATCGGCATCGACATCTTCAACGAGCCCTGGGACTACACCTGGGCTGAGTGGAAAGACCTGGCAGAAAAGGCGTTTGCTGCCATCGACTCGGTCAATCCGGACCTCCTCATTTTTGTGGAGGGAATTGGGTCGAAGACCAACGCCGGGGAGGAGATCCCCCACGGTTCGGACGAGACCAATCCCAACTGGGGAGAGAACCTCCACAGCTTCAAGGATGCTCCACTCAACATTCCCAAGGAGCGGCTCGTGCTTTCGCCACACACCTATGGGCCCTCGGTCTTCGTTCAGAAGCAGTTCGTGGTGGGGAGTGTCTGCCAGGGAATGGAAGGTGACGAAGCCGGCGAGAACAACTGTCCCATCAAGATCGTTTCAGAACGACTCTATCCTGGATGGGAGGAACACTTTGGATACCTGAGAGACCAGGGATACGCCATGGTGATCGGGGAATTCGGCGGCAATATCGACTGGCCCCAGGGGACACGCAACGCCGAACAGAGACTGTGGAGTCACATCAACACCCAGGTGGACCTGGACTGGCAGAACACGTTCGTCGACTACATGATCGAGAAGAACATCCAGGCCTGCTATTGGGCGATCAACCCCGAGTCTGGCGACACAGGCGGTCTGTACACCACTCCCTACCGCCCTGACACCAACGAAGCCGCGTGGGGCACATGGACTTCCTTCGACAGCGCGAAGAATGAGCTCCTTCAGCGCCTCTGGGACGGCCTAGAAGGGCGCTGACACTGTGGCCTGGCTCGGCAC
>CAYRKE010000343.1:0-6962 GCA_964424695.1 uncultured Polyangiaceae bacterium | reverse complement strand
CAGGGGCGGCTTCTGTAGCGAAGGCAGCAGTGGGACCAGCCGCCGTGGCAGGTGCGAAGTCAGAAACCGCTGCGGCCATGGCTTGAAGAGCTGCCACAGGTCCAGTAGTGAGCAGCCCAACTCTCGAGGACTCAAGCCGCTTCGGCCAGTGTCTGAGCGGGGTGTGTTGCACTTCGGTGCGGACGCAGCTGCGATGGAGGCTCGCGCCCGTTCAGCCGAGCTCGGCACGCCTCGATGATGTAGTCGAGCATGTTCCGCTCCTGTTTGCGCCGGGGTATGCGTTCACGGCACCAGAATGCCCGGTGCGCAAGCCGCCTCGCCCACGAGGCGCACCGAGGACCGGAGAGGAGCGTACGCGGGTACGTGAGCACCGAACCACAGGCGCCCCCCCAGGCTGCCCCACTCGAGCTGCTGCCCGAGTGGGACCCCAAGCCTGAGCCCCCCCGTGTGCGAGGTGGATCGCGCAGCGTGCTGGCAGGTTGAAAGGCGTGAACGGATACGCGCAGGGTGGCTCTGACAGTCAGGATGGTGGCAGCGAATTCGTTGCCGAGGCGACTGAGGGGTTCCCCCTGAGGGCGTTGATGCTCGTCGACAGCCCAAGGCTCACCCTGCTCGCTCGTCCTCGCGGTAGCCACCTACTGCGATTGTGGGCCGAGAAACCGGCTTCCCCCTGTCCGCCAATTGGAGGACTTTGATAGGGCTGGAGATATCCAGCGACTTCGGCTACGAAGTGGGCTGGCTCCATCAAAGCTGGCGCACAGATTGGTGCTCTACCACGCCGATGGTGGATGAGTGAGGGAGTGGCCGCAATGCGTGCCGCGTGTTGGAGGTGATGATGCTGGATTGGGTCTTGTTGGTCGTCGGTCTGGCGTTGCTCGTGGGTGGCGCCGAAGCGCTCGTTCGCGGAGCCACCGGCATCGCGCTCTTGGCACGGGTCACCCCGGCTGTGGTCGGTCTCACCGTGGTCGCTGCCGGCACCTCGATGCCGGAGTTGGTCGTCAGCGTCCAAGCGGCACTCTCCGGGAACCCCGGCATGGCGGTCGGCAACATCGTCGGCTCCAACATCTTCAACATCGCGGCCATCCTCGGGCTCACCGCCATGATCCGCCCGCTCCGGATCCAGGGAGACACGGTCAGGCTCGAGTGGCCCGTGATGATGCTGGCGGCGTTCCAGCTGCATCTGCTGTCACGGGACACAAGCCTCGACAGGCTCGAAGGCGGGTTCCTGCTTTCGGCGATAGTCGCATTCACGGCCTATGCTGTCTGGCTTGGCCGCAGAAATGCGGGGGAGGCTCAGCACGACTCGCTCGGCTCACTGACCACCGCCTCGTTGGGTCGCACGGGCCGCGCTGCAGCCGTCTTGAACGTGGGCGCGATTGTGGTGGGAATTAGCCTACTCGCAGGCGGCTCGACGGCGCTCGTACGAGGTGCCGTCGGCATCGCCACCAATCTCGGGGTTTCGGACACCGTCATCGGGCTCACCATCGTCGCAGCCGGCACCAGCGCGCCCGAACTCGTGACGTCCCTGGTTGCTGCTTGGCGAGGTCGCGATGACATCGCGGTTGGCAACGTAGTGGGCTCCAACATCTTCAATGTGCTGGGAATCGGCGGGATCACGGCGCTCATCCATCCACTGGCCGTCCCTCCCGAGATCCTCGAGAGGGACACCTGGTGGCTGCTGGGAGTATCGGCCCTACTGTTTCCCGTCATGAAGTCCGGGATGCGCATCGTTCGAGCCGAGGGAGCCCTACTCTTTACCGGGTTCGTGGTCTACATGACCATCCTGGTGTCGAGTGTTTGACGAGGAAACCCAGGTCCGTTCCGGTTACTCCGGCCGATAATTGACGGTAACCCAGCCTTGTCCTGGTCCTGGGAAAGACAGCGTCGTGTCACCAATGCCAACGGTAATCGTCTGCGTGCTGTTGGTTTGCATCACCAGAACGATGTCTCCGTCCGGGTTCTGGAACGCAAAACCGTCGCTGGCGTTGGTGTCGATGCGAACAGCTCCAGGATCCACGAACTGCGCGGCGTGTCGGAACACGTAGTAGGCGGGCGTCTCGATCAGCCGGCCCCCCTCGACGATGAGCGGCGCGTTCTGAGCCCACGGACGCACCGTGTCCAAGCTCCTACCGACGCTGTCAAGAACCATGTTCCAGGCGCTGTAGGAGTGTCCTCCATCATTGATGAACCTCCTGATGTAGTACCAGCTCTCGAGGCCGTAGTTGAAGTCGTTCGGAGCCTTGCTCTGATCGCCCCCCGCGCTGCCCGCGGGCGGCGTGTAACCGAACGGGTAGTTCCCGCACCTATGTTCGGTCTGGTGAAGCGGCACGCCCTTGGAGACATGGCTCGCGGCCTGGTCCATCATCCCCCACTGCACGCCGATGCCCTTGATGAACCCCTTCGCGGTCCCATCGCCGAGGACTGCATTGATGATGCCGGCGTCTGTGTCGGGGTTGGACATGGTGCCTAGCCAGATGTCCACGTCCAGCGCATCCGTCTGAAGCTTGGAGCCAAGGATCTTGACGAAGCTCGTGAACGTGTTGCTGTCCCAGAGACAAGACGGATAGTCCTGCGGGTAACCAGGTTCGTTCTGGGGAGCAACGGCGGAAATCCTGATACCCTTGGCTTGGTAGGCACTGATGTACTTGGAGAAATAGAGAGCGTACGCCTCAAGAATCGACTGATCGCTCTTCATGTTCCCCTTGTCATAGGCGTTGTTGTCCTTCATCCAAGGGGGAGGCGTCCATGGGCTGCCCCAGATGAACAGGTCCGGGTTGATCTCGAGCGCGGCCTGGATGTAGGGGATGAGGTTCGCCTCGTCCTTCTGGATCGAGAAGCTGCTCATCGATGTATCGTTCGCGCTGTCATCGTAAGTGTAGCGAGTCAGCGCGTAGTCGCTGGCGCCCATGGGCATCCGCCCCAACGTGAAGCCTGCACCCTCCGTCTTGCTGAACAGGAGCTTGATCGCACGAGTCCGCTCCTCCGCACTCAGGTCCGACAGAGCGACCCACCCCTTTTCGTTGAAGCAGCCACCGAACCCAATCCACGTCTGGTGGGTGTTGTTGGGGTTCACAGTAACACTGGCATTGCCGCCCGATGCCTTGGTGGGTGTCACCTCTTGCCACCAGTTGCCGTTCGAGGAGGTAATGACTTCGGGCTCGGTCACGATCGCGGTGTTGCCGCCAGTGCTCGGGTCGCCCCCGACGTTTTCGCCGCCAGTGTTGGTCCCCCCGACTCCCGCCCCGCCACTGCCGTCCGTGCCACCAGTCGTCGATGTCGTACCGCCCGTCCCCACACCGCTCGTCCCTCCGCTGCCGGTACTCGGTGTGCAGCTCCATTGCCCGCTCGCATCGCAGGTGCACGTTCGATCGCTGCGTTGGCATTCGGTGGTGTCGACCGCTGGATCACAGGGACTTCCGGTCGCCACGCCAGACACGCAGGAGCTCTCCCCGGTTGCGCCCCCCCCCGTCCCACCGAGATCGGCCCCGCCAGTGGCCGAAATCCCTCCGGTGCCCGCATGCCCTCCAGTGCTCGGGGTCCCCCCGGTGCCAAGGCTGCCACCAGTGCCTGCATGCCCTCCAGTGCTCGGAGTGCCACCCGTACCCACGGCCCCCCCAGTGCTCGGAGTGCCACCGGTGCCCGGACTCCCCCCGGTTCCGAGCCCGCTCGAGGTAGCGCCGCCCGTTCCCGGACCGCTCGTGGAGCCCCCGCCAGTGCCCAGCCCGCTCGCGGTGGCGCCCCCGGTTCCCGGACTCCCGCCGGACCCGGGACTGCCGGTTCCGGAGCCCCCGGTGGGTGAACCCGCACCGCCAGTGCCCACCGTGGACGAGTCGGCGTCATCGCCACAGGCCACGCAGAAGACCGCGAGCAGAACGCTGGGAATCGATGCAAGTAGTCTGTTCATTGCTGATACCTCTGGGCGAGCATCCCCGATACCGCGCGTTTCGATCGGAATACCGCAACCGTGCGGACCTCGAACACGGACCCGTGCGTGACGGGCGGCAAGCAACGCCGCGATACCCATCGGGATTCGATACACAAAAAAGAAGAACCGCTAGGCAAGGACTCTAGCACACTCTCCCTCTACCACCCGCGGACGGATCTTTGTGGCGAGGTTGGAGATGAGCCCCGAACCGCGCCCGGGACCACTTTGAGTCGCGAGATTGGAGGCGCCGAACAGGAATGCCCCGTGCCCGCAGCATCGCGTCGAAGGCAAGACCGGGTCGTGGTGATACAGGCCGCGCCGTGACATGCGAGATTCGTGGCGTTTTTCGAGAACTTTCGCCCTGCGACGAGTCGGAGCCGACAGACTGCCGTGCCAACCCCGTGTTCGTCGTCTCCGGGAAAGGTGGTCCGCACGACCCGTGCTTCAGCTGCCTGTTCCAGAACAGAAGAACAACCTGTGTGGCGTTCTAGCTGGGCTTGCGTGCGTGAACCTTGGCGCTCCAGACCCTGCCAGCAAGGGTTCGTAAGCCAGCAACTGGTTGTGACTTGGCTCCGCCGCAACACGACGACTCCACCAGCTCGGAGCCAGCGAGTCCCTCGAGCTGGTCGGCATCGTAAACGAGACGCCCGCGAACCTCGACGTCGACGAGCCCGGCCGCGCGTAGCCCGGCGAGGTACTCCTCCTCGCTGATCGCTCCACTGACGCAAGAAGAATAGAGATCAGCGGATCTGCGAACGTTGTCTGGCAAGTCCTTGGCAACGATGTCCGAGACCATCATTCTGCCGCCGGGTTTGAGAACCCGAGCGATTTCGCAGAAAACCCTCGCCTTCTCCGGCGACAGGTTGATCACGCAATTCGAGATGACCCAGTCAACGGAGCCACTCTCGACTGGCAGATCCTCGATGAGACCCTTGCGTACCTCGACGTTCGTGAGGTTCAGAGCCCGGATGTTCTCTCTGGTCTTGGCGATCATCTCATCCGTCATGTCCACAACTCTCGGCATCCACCACGGCGGGGCGCTCGCCGCCGTCATCGGGCACTCGTCGAAGTACCCATGATGGTCGGGCTGGTCCATGTGGCATTCTGGCTCGGGCGCAAGTACTACGGCAAAACGGAGTCCTCCTCGTGAAGGGGGTGCAGTTCCTCTGCGTGGCCAATGACTCTCTTCTCCGCACGAAGCCCCGACTGCGTGCGGTGACGGGGGACTGGTGGAGGAACGCCGTACGGCTGGCGTTCTTCCAACACCACCAAAAAACACCCCGTTCATGGTGAAAATCACATCCGCCAATCCTGATACCGATCTCGTAGGATTGCGTGGTTCATGAACGCACGCGCGCCTGGCTTGACGCAGCCGACCGGACGCCGCTCGTGCACCGCTCTCGTCTACCGAAGGGACTCACCATGAGCATCTCGAACCGCTCTGTCACTCTCTCGCTTTCGGCCCTATGCCTGGTCGTGGTTTCCTGCGGCAGTGGAGAGGACGACGACAACTCCGGCTCAGGTGACACCAGCGCTGTCTCGGGTGGCACGGGAGGCATGGCTGCTGGCGGCAGTACCGCCAGTTCTGGCGGCACGGGCGGCTCGGTTGGCTCAGGCGGAATCCTTGGTTCGGGTGAAACCGTTGCCACAGGCGGAATCCCCACTTCAGGCGGAACCCCCGGTTCAGGCGGAATCGTTGGTTCAGGTGAAGCCGATGGCTCGGGCGGAATCCCGGGCTCGGGCGGAATCGTGGGCTCGGGCGGAGTTGTCCCTCTGGGTGGGCAGCCTGGAGGTATCGGCGGAATGGTTGGAACAGGTGGGTCCGGCACAGGAGGACCCGTCGGTACCGGCGGGTTGGGCGGCGCGGGGTTGCTCGGGGGTACGGGAGGAACCACTTCAGGGGGCACGGGGGGAGCCGACTCGAGCACCGGCGGAACCTCCACAGGCGACGGCGGTCGGAGCGAGTCGCAAGGCGGCGAAGGTGGGGCTTCCGCTGGCGCTGGGGGTCAGAGCGATACGCAAGACGGGGAAGTGATCCAAGCACGCCAGATCGAAACGAGGGGTTTCACCTTCGATGCGCTGGAGACCGCATCAGACGGCGAGCCCGTTCTGCTGTTGCATGGTTTTCCCGATACGTCACTGATGTGGACTGGTCTGATGAAGACGCTGTCGGCGAACGGCTACCATTGCCTCGCACCGGACCAGCGCGGCTACAGCCCCGGCGCACGCCCAACCGAGGTTGATGCCTACCAATATGAAGAACTCATCGCGGATGCGTTTGCCCTCGGTAGTGAGCTCGGCGAGCGGTATCATGTGATCGCCCACGATTGGGGCGCGAACATAGCATGGCTCATGCTCCAAGCGGACCCCTCGCCGATCGCATCCTTTACTGCGATAGCGATACCGCACTACCAGGTCTGGGCGCGCGCGGCTCTCGAATCCCCGGACATGGCTACCTATCGAACGATGCTCAATATTTGGATGACTCCAGGCGACGGAGAGGACTTCTGGACCCCGGAGGCGATGAGGAACATGTGGTCAGCGAAGCCTGCCGACCAGACCGAGCAAACCATCGCGCACATGACGGAGCCCGGCGCTATGACAGCAGCGCTAAACTGGTATCGAGCGTCCGATGGCCACAGAAGCGTGCTTGACGATTTTGACGCCTGGGAGGTGGCTGTACCCACTCTTCTCATCTTTGGCACCGAGGACATGGGCCAAGGCACGGTGGCCGATACTGCGCCTCTCATGACGGGTCCGTATCGGGTCGCGCAACCGGAAGGAGCTCACTTCATTGTCGATGAGCAACCAGAGGTCGTGGCGGAGGAGACGCTCGCGCACTTGCAGGCCTATCCCATTGAATAGGGCCGCCGATGTACCCCGGAACAGGCTGCTCACCAACTCCAGCCCGGGCCCAAGCTCCGAGAAGCATCGATTGACGCCGTGAGCCGGCACGGGCGCCGCATTCGCCCCCACAGCCCGTCGAGGACCCGGCCAACCCTGGTTGTGCCGGTCCCGGCGGCAAGAGGCCCCGACT
>CAYRKE010000342.1:0-6968 GCA_964424695.1 uncultured Polyangiaceae bacterium | reverse complement strand
TAGTCGCTTCCGGTTGCAGCGGGTGCCCGTTCGTTCCAGGGCGCTACCACGAAGAGCATCAGCATCCCCGGAATGGCCAGGGCCGTGCAGAGCAGGAAGAACGTGGTGTACCCGACCGCCTCGACGACGATGCCCGCCATGGATCCTGCCGCAATGCCTGGGAGTGCGATGAAGCTGGAGAAGAGCGCGTATTGGGTCGCGGTGAATCGCTTGTCGGTCGCGCGCGCGATGAAGGCCACGAACGCCGCAGTCCCGAGCCCCACGCCGAGGTACTCCAAGAGCACGACGGCGCCCAGCACCAAGGTGTTCCGACCGACTTCCGAGAGCACCGCGAAGCCGAGAATCGAAACCATCTGGACCACGCCGAAGATCCAGAGTGCCCGGTTGATCCCGATGCGAGCCATGAAAAGGCCCCCGAGAAGCGACCCTGCCACCATGGACGAGAGAGCGACGACCTTCACCAACGTTCCAATCTCGGTCAGGGAGAACCCCATATCCAAGTAGAAGGGCGTCGCCAATGTCGTCGCCAGGTTGTCGCCGAACTTGTAGAGGAGAAGGAACGCGAGTAGCCCCAGGCTCCCGCGCACTCGGCCTCTGGTGAAGAGCGTGCGGATCGGGTCGATGGTGGCTGCCTTGAGCGCTCGAGGGGCGTTCGCCGTCTCGACCTTGGGCGCCAGCCAGGTCCCCACCACCCCGACGCCCATGAAGAGGGCGACGATGGCAAAAACTGAAGACCAGGGCAGTCGATCGGCGAGAAACAAGGCGAGCCCACCCGGAACAACGCCCGCTAGGCGATAGAGATTGACGGCAAGAGAATTGCCGAACCCGAGCTCCCAATCGTCGAGGAGTTCGCGCCGGTAAGCATCGATAGCGATATCTTGAGTCGCGCTGAATAGCGCGACGGCGAAGGCCATCCCGGCCACGGACCATGCCGAGGTGCTGGGGTCAAAGGATCCCATCGCAGCAATGACCAGCACGAGGACGAGCTGCGCCACGACTGCCCAATCCCGACGCCGACTCAGCCAAGGAAGGCTGAAACGGTCCACCAGAGGTGCCCACAGGAACTTCCAAGTGTAGGGCACGCGAAGCCAGCTGTACGCCGCAATCGCAGCGAGCCCCACCCCCTCGGTGCGAAGCCACGCGGGAAGCAGGGAGACGAGAACGTAGTACGGCAGCCCCGAGGAAAACCCGAGCAGGGCACAGACCAGCATGCGCCGACTGAGCAGCCGCTTGAGCTCGGTGTTGGAAGGCACGACGGCATAGTCGTCGCTCCCAATCGAAGTGCCAAGGAATTGTCGTTATTCGCCGCTCGGCGCCTGCTCCGACTCAGGGCCTGCCCGTGTTCCCGCTGGTCGCGGCACCAGGCACAGGCACCGGCGAATGGTCAACCGGGTGAGCGGATACCAGCTCCCGAACGCTCCTTGGAGTACCAAACGGTGCGCCGCCGAAAACCCGTTGCTCCAACCGCTCAACCACGTCGCCGAGGCCCACGGCATCCGCAACACCGTTTCGATAGGCCGCCACGAGCAGCACCACGACGGCAGCGCCCGCCCAGATCCAAGCCTCGACTCGCTGGGACGTGGCTCGTGGACGCTCGTCGAGCGGAGCACTGGACTCGAGGAGTACGGCAGTAGGCGCCGCTGGAGGAGCGACGGCACTCTGAACCAGAGGCGGCGGACTCGGCGGTCGGCGGCTGGTGACCCCAACAGCGGGAGCTGCCGATGGCGGAGGCGCCAGAACCGCAGGCACCGATGGCGGAGGCGCCGGAACCGCCGGCACCGATGGCCGGCTGCCCTGCGTTCGGGGAGGAATGCTCGAGGGCGGCGGCGGACGGCCAGGTGCACGCCCACTTTCAGCAACGGGGACCGAGCTCAAGACGTGCTGCGGACCGCTCGGCGGCGGTGGCGGCGGTGGCGGCTGACTGGAAGCCGCTGAACGCGCCGAAGCCAGATCCACACTGGCAGGTCGCGGAGACGGACCAGGAGGCGGAGCCAGACGACCGGGTATCGGAAGCGTTGCGGAGGCAGGTGCCCCGGTCGCCTCCTGAAGCACTGGGGACTGCAGCGGCGGACCCTTGAGTGCCCCAGGAAGCGCGGTTGGCGGAGGCACCGACTGGGTCGACGCCGCGGCGCTCCCAGGTGCGGGCATGGACGGGGGAGGCACCGGGCGCGCCATGCGAGGCCTCACCGTATGGGTGGCCCCAGGGGGCGGGCCACTGGGGGGCGGAACGGGCCTTCGGCGATGCGTGGTCAGTGCGCCTTCCTCGGGTTCGTCCTCTCCCATGAGTTCTTTGACCCAGTCACCAGCCGCCCCGGATGGCTCCAACCGCCGAGTGCTTGCTTCGGAGTCCCCGGCGTTGCCCGCCCCCAGAGCCAAGTTGGGAGAGACTCTGGGGGCTGGAGGCAGACTGCTCGTTCTTGGGGCGGTTCGCGGCAAGTCTCCGGCGGGTGAGGATGACCTGCCCGCATCCAGGTCACGACTCGCCATGGGGGGCCTTGGCGGTGGCGGGAGACCAGCGCTCACTCCGGACGGCCTTCCCTTCTTGTGGGCTGATGACGCGGCCACCGCTCCCTGGGACGCCAAGGCGCCAGTGCCCGGCTCCGGAGCCCCCGAGGTGTCGGAGACGCTGAGCGACTGCTCGGTTGGCTCTGACAAGGGCGGGCGGGCCGGCGGCTCCGAAGCGGAACTCTCCGGATCATCGCTCCCGAGCCCGACGGCGAGCCCGAGCTTGATCCACTCGCGCATGCCCTTCCTCCAGACCAGCGTGTCTTCGGTTACTTCATGCCGCTGGAACATCGCGTCAAGCTCATCGAGACTGACGCGGTGGGAGTCGTCTGCACCCACGAGGACGTGCCAGACATGAGACTCGGAGGCTCCGCTGTGCGCGATTCGGTCCCCGTCCACTAGCCTTGCCATCGCCAACTCCCGCGCAATCGACCGAGCCTACCTACCAGCCTCGTCCGTCAGCGTAACTTGCAGCAGCCTAGCAGCCCCGCAACCGAAAGGGGCAATGTTCGACGCTCTCGAGGGATGGCTCGGACCGCCTGCTCCGACTCAGAGTGAAGATCTACGGGGGGTCTGGAACGTGTGACGGCTTTGGCGACTGGCTTCCCAACGGGCCGGGGACAGGGTACGAAGTCTCGAAGACTGGATGGCGAACGTAGAACCGCGAACCATGGACGAAATGGACTCGTTTCGGGCGACTCTAGGGTCAAAACACGGGAGACTCATGCGCATTGGCCTCGGGGTGCTCGGCGGCCTTCTGTTCCTGGTTGTCGTGGCCTGGTACTGGCCGCTACATCGCGCACATGCTGAGCTCCGTGGCGAATACCTGAAGGCGAGCGACACAGCGAAGGCTCTTCGGGCAGACTTGGAGAAGACGTCCGGTACCCTTGCAGCCACGACCAAGGCCCGCGACGCGCTGAGCCAGAAGGAGGCACAGCGAGCTGCCAACGCCGCTGAACGAGCTCGGGCCATGGAAGATCTCTACAATGCCGTTCAGAGCAACGTTCGGTCACGGCTCGACAAGAACCAGGTCAGCCTGGAAAAGTCTGACGCTGGCTTCAGTCTCACCCTCCACCACCGAACCCTCCAGAAGGCGGACTCAGTCGATCTGACGCAAACCGGAGAGCAGCTCTTGTGTGAAGCACTCGACCCTATCAAGAGTTCCACGGCCATCCGCGTGCGCTTGCAGGGGCTCGGGACCGATGCCCAGTCGAAGAGCGCTGCGCTGAAGTCCTACAAGTCGGCACTCGAGGTCGGGGCCGCGCGCGCGGCCCGGGCTGCCCCGGTCGCAACCCAATGCGGCTTGAAGCATGGCCGCTTCATCGTCGAAGCGAGTACTCCGCCCAGGAGGGCCGAGACCCATACACTGCGTCTGGTGATCGAGGCAGAGGCCCCCCAGGAGTAGTAGCCCCTAACCCGGCGTAGCCGGAACCCAATAGGACTCTGGCTTTCAGCAGTCAGCGATCAGCTGTCAGGAGACGCGAGCGTTTCGCGGCTCTTGAGAAACCTCGCACGAACTCTGGAATGGGCGAATGCGCCAATACGCTACCATCAGGGATAGCTGACTACTGATCGCTGATAGCAGCGAAGACACTGAAAAATCGCACCAGAATCGGTCAATAATGGACTATCAAGAGAGTGCGGGAGGAGGAACAGCGAGGGGCTGGGACCGGCAGCGCCTGCGCTCCGGTCGTCACTTGGGGATCTTACAGTCGGTAAGGGTTCCGGCCGTCGCCGTCCGCCCCAGGCGAGAGAAGGAGCCGGCGACTCCAAAACGAATCGCCCCTGATCTCAGAACCCCTTTCACGGTGTAGTTGCAGACGACCGTGAAACGGTGATCCGGCAGGTCTCGCGCCAGTTCGGGGGAGCGCCACAAACCTGCGCCCAGCAGGAGCTCATTCTTGACCGTGTTGAAGGGCTGCAGAACGTTTGGATCGTCTGCCTGCAGCGCGCCAATCGGGCGATGGTCGCGCCCAAAGCCACAGCGGAGTCCCGCAATGCTCTGGTCAGAAGCGCAAGACAGACCGGCCTTGTCTTTCTTGACCAGGGTAATCTCGACGCGCTGGGTGCTCCCAACGTGCCAACCGTTCTTCACCCGAGCGTACTCCTCACGATAGCGACTCGCGGGAGAGACCAACCACACTCCAGCACCGATCACGACCAGGGACAGGCACGACAGAAGCAAAACATGGCAGTGTGACGTAACCGGGGATGCACCGGGCTCCGGCTCTTGGGGCTCAAGCCGTGGGGAAAGGCGACTACTCGAAGCCGACGCGCAGCTCATGGGAAGCGAATAGCGGGGGGCCACATCACCGTCAACCCTGGCTGCCCCCTGACCCATCCCTTCCGCGACGCACCATTCGGCAGTACCTCGACCCGTCGTGGCTGTCACGAATGCACGCCGGACGGCCCCGCAGCTCAACGCCCCCCTCGAACCCATCGTCGCCCAATTCCCGGGAGTCGGCTCTGGAACCTGTAGGAACGGGCGCCCGACATGTCAGCCCGGAGGACGCCGTCTGAACGCCTGGGGTCCCCCGATGACCCTAGGGTAACACCCGTCCCAGGAGTAGCTGCGCGGCTTGAGCCCAGTGTCTCGCCTGCTTCCAGGCAGAGCCGGAGATCGTCGAAGACTGCCTGGGGTACCGCAGGAGTCGCAGGACGCCGGGACGATGTAGGACTCCGCTCTTGTTCAGATCCCGGCCGCGCCAGTCCACGACCCGCACCTCCTGTCCGAGCGCGACAGCCCCTCGAGGAATCGAGAACACGAAACCACACTCCCCGGTGGGATGCATTCGCGCGGCACCCACGTCCGGTCGAGGTTGGTTGGCGACCGTGTAAGCGATGCACCGCCCATCCACGAGAAGGCGCAGCTCGAGCGGCCGAGTAGGGAACGTGGGGTCCACAGCCCAACCGCTCACGTCCGTGTCAGACACGGTGTCCACATACCCGAAGAGCTGGGAGAATCCCTGCGTATTCGCCGGACTCTCGAGGACCGCCCGCGCCGCCGAGAGCCGCGAAGCTGTCACTTCGATGCCGAGCAGAGCCGCTAGCCCTGTCACGAAACGCCTCGGGTGCAGCTCCGCACGCGCCATGTCGAACACCACCCCCGGCAGCCCGTTGCCCTTGACGAATCGACAGAGATCCAGATGCGACTCGGCAAGAAAGAGGACTCTGTCGTCCAGAGCTGTGACGGTGAGCTCTTCCGATGCCAGAGGCGCCACCGAGATCGTCGGAAGAATGCAGTAGGGGGCACGGATCCGCCCCGCCAACCAAGCCAGCTTCGCCAGATCGAGCTGGACGTTGAGTCCCCAGTGCTGATGGTCGCGATTGCGGCGGCCTGCGGTCTCCCGGATATGGGTCACGCACAACCGACCGGGGGCGGTACACGCCGCCAGCAGGGAGCCCGGCGTCGGCACACAGAAAGCCCAGTCCTGACCGTCCGGAGTGAGGGAATGACCCATGAACACGCCGAGCTCTGTCAGCACCCGAACAATCCGCGCCGTCGCCAGAGGCTCTGCGCCCAGCACTACGACGGTACGGTGCGGACCGTGGCCGAATCTCGGTGCGTTGTGAGCGTTGAGTTCGGCAAACAAGGTCGACTCAAACCCCAGGTCGTTGACAGTCACGCGTTCGATCCATGTGCAGAGGCCCACGAGTCCTTCTCATAGCCGAAGGCGTCAAAATCTCGCCGATACTTCTCGAACACCATCTCTGCCAGGGCCGGAGTGTAGCGGGCGATTGCGTCAGGGTGGGAACCGTTGATCCGAGTCATGCGGGCCATGACCCACTCCTTCGACGCGCCAACCCGCGTCAGAAGATCGAGCGCGAAATCGCGAAACTCGTCCTCGAAACGGTAGATCTTGTGATAGCGCACAACGCCGTGAAGGAGGAGCCACGACTGCTGACCCCAGTGCGGATTCGCGAGCGAATTCGGTTGAGACACGACCCAGCGGACGAACGTGTCGAAGGCGAGGGTCCCGCTCGCATCCCGCAAGCGGAGTCCCTTCGCTTCGGCATAAGCGCCAAGCCGCGTCCCCTCCTCAGCGTGGACGCGGGAGGAACGCCGCTGTCGACCGAACTTGTCTTGAAAAGCGCTGATCAAGCGACAGTAGGGATTTCTGACCGCCGCAAATCTCCTGAAGCGCGGATCCCAAAGCGCTCGGGCCGACGTGAGACTCCGCTGGTTCTCAGCGGTGAACGGAGCCAACCTGAATGCGCTGTGGATCCGCTTGGACGGAATCGGACCACCGAGGAAGTGCTCCCAAAGCACGCATTTCAGCCAAGTCGACCCCACCTTTGGATTGAGCAGGACACTGGTGCGGAGCTCCGGAAACACGCACAGCAGACGCTTGTGGTGCCAGAGCTGCAACGGGCTAACCCGAATAATCGGGGAGAGACAAGATCGGGCGGCGCGATCCGCCCATTCGGGTAGCTCGGAACGAAGTCGAAGGTAGTGACTGAAC
>CAYRKE010000341.1:0-6986 GCA_964424695.1 uncultured Polyangiaceae bacterium | reverse complement strand
CGCTTTGGCCCCGTCGCTTTGGCCCCGTCGCTTTGGCCCCGTCGCTTTGGCCCCGTCGCTTTGGCAATCCTGACTCCGAGACAAGACGGGCCGCAGCGCCTGGGCAGCCCTTCCAGAAGACGCCTACAGCACACGCCACGTGAGATGAATGGGAGAGCTTCTCCCACCTGCAGCACGCACGCATTAGACCAATGCCGACCAGATTCAGCCGCGATTTAATGAAGAGTTGGGATGCGCCCTTACAGGACTCCACAATTGCCTCGGGCTGTTGTATAAGACCGTTCGAACGATGGGCGATGCTATGTTCGAGACGAGCAAGGGTCCCGAGAGAGACACCTGCCCGTGCAATCAGAGTGCTGCGGGGGGAAGGAGTCTTCGTGCTACCGCCGCACCTACAGGAGCTGCTCACGGAAGCGCAGGTCGCGCTTCCCGAACACCCAAACGCTGTGCTGCTCGTCGATGACGAGCCAGAAAACCTTGAGGTACTCCGGGCGCTACTCAGCGACAGATGGCACGTAATCACTGCCCCCAGTGGTGAAACCGCCCTCGAGTTGATCGAGGCGGGTCTCGCTGTTGACTTGGTTATTGCCGACCAGCGAATGCCGGGCATGACGGGTATCGAACTACTCGCGGTACTCGCCAGGTCGAAGCCAGAAATGGCTCGAATCGTGCTCACAGCGTATGGTGACCTCGAAACCATGCTCGACGCCGTGAACCGGGCGGCTGCGTGGCGCTTTCTCACGAAACCTTACGAACCCGAGGAGCTGCGCGCGACGGTGGAAGAAGCCCTGAGGGCCAAGCACGGCTACTCCCTGCTTGGGACACTCTCCGCAGCGCTCACCGAACGCCGCAACGCGCTGGAATCTACCGTGGCGCAGCTGCGCAATACTCAACGGCAACTGTTCGCCGCTGAGCGGCTGTCGACCGTCGGCGCAGCGGCCGCAGGTATCGTTCACAACCTCCGCAATCTCAGCACCATCATGACCATGCTAATGGCGGAGTTCTCCACAAAGGACGCGCCAAAGAGCGTGCTCGGGCCACTTGTCACAGCCCAAGCGCAGATGGATAGCCTTGTAGAACTGCTGGAGAACCTGCGCCAGCTGGCGCGCGCGCAAGACCACGGTCCGCAACTCTGCGAGGTGGACGTGCCCCAGCTCGTCCGCACGACCGCGGCCCTCGCCTCGATGCAGCGCGCGGGCCGCCCCGTTCACACGGACTTCGGCAGCTGTCCGCCTCACGCGCTCCTCGACGCAGCCAGGATTCAATTGGCGCTACTCGCGCTGCTGGACAACGCGGCTCGAGCCTGCGCAGAGGCGGCACCAGTCGTACTGCGCACGAGCACTGATCTTCGGACCGATGCCTCGCGGACAGGCGCGGTCGAAGAGTGGTTGACGTTGGAAGTGGCCGACCAAGGGTGCGGGATGGATCCGTCACTCATGACAGAGGTCGCTCGCCCATTCTTCAGCGGATTCGACCCACCGGGCCTGGGTTTGGGGCTCGAAATTGCGCGTCTCGTTGCGCATTCCCACGGCGGTAAGCTCGAGCTCTGCAGCGACCCGGGCCAGGGCACCCGAGCCCGCATCCACGTACCCACGGGAGTCTCCTATGCAAGATCTGGCATTCGTCTGTGATCTGGGCGGTTCTCCGGTGGATGTGCCGCTTCGAGTGTGGCTCGGCCCAGTTGCCCGTTCTCAGTGCGAGCAACTCGTTCGCGCGACCTTCCCCAACGCAGAGGTTCTGGCGCTACCCAGCGCAGACCCGCCCCCACGGGGACCGGCTGTCATGGTCCTCGATGCAGACGACCTGGACGGCACCAATAGGGCTGCCCTGCGCGAGTTGGCCGAGTTGGCGCTACCAGGACGACCCATTGTGCTCGGCGGGGCTGCGAGCAGGGCAGCCCTCCGCGACGCAATCAACGAGTGGCGAGCGATCCAGCTGTTGCGGCGCAAGACGGTGCGCTCGACGCTCGCAGACGCGCTGTCCAAGGCCCACCAGGCGCTTTCCGTCGAGTGCGGAATTCGCGAGTACGTTGAGAGACTGGGGCTCGATTGCGCGAGGTTGGACGCCACAACGACCGAGCTTCGAGCAACTCAAGAGCGCCTCCTCCACGCCGAACGCCTCGCGACCGTCGGACGAATGGTTGGCGCCCTTCTCACTCGCACGCGGGACCAGTTCGGAGTCCTCGAGAAAATCAGAGAAACCAGGCTGGAGCTGCCAGCCAACAGTCCCTTGGCGCAACTCCACGATTGCGCCATAAGCGGCATCGACAGCTTCGGGGCATTGCTGGAGGACATGCTGACAATCGTCGAGGAGCACCGAACCCGTGGAGAACCTCCCGTCATCGATCTGGATCTCGTCGTGGAGCGTTCGGTTCGCCTCTTCATGTTCGATCCCCTCGCGAAACAGCGCGATATCCACGTCGCCTGCTCCTCATCCACCGAGGTGCGGGTCGACCCCAACCGGCTCACCCACGTCCTTCTCAATCTCCTCCGCAACGCGGCCCAAGCGACCGAGGCTCAGCAGAGCATCGTGGTTCGTACCCTGACCATCGGTGACTGGGCCATCATCGAGGTGGAGGACTTCGGGCACGGAATGACGGAGGAGACACTTGCGAACATCTTCGAGCCATTCTTCACGACTAAAGGCGGGGCCGGCATGGGGCTCGGTCTCCGTCTTGCTCGCTCGACGGTTGAGGACCACGGTGGGACGCTGACCTGCACGAGTGTCCCCAACGAGGGGACGTGCTTTCGAGTACAGCTACCCCTTACCAAGGCCCCGTAGCGCCTCGCCGGTGCTTCCATCTCCCCAAAACCATCCTCGGCTTCTAGAGGGCCGAGCGGCAGGCGGGCGCGAGTACCGCGTATCCCCGTTCGACGCCGCCGCCGGCGCGCCTTCCCTCTGGTCCTATCCGCAACCCCGAAGCGATAGCAGTCCCGCCATCCCGGGGCAGCACGCCGACTCGACTCAAACCGAAACCCCATTGCCCCACATGCCAGCAGCACCCTCCGCTGCTGACGCCTTGAGCCATGAGCAAGACACCGACTTCGTCCTCGACGCACGAGATCGACACTCTCACCGACCCCGACGTCGATTCCTCTCCCCTTTCCGAATCCCGGGCGTCGGGTCTCGTGCTCTTGGTGGGCGATTCTCGGCTGCTTCGCGAAGTCGCTGCCCGGCTTCGCGAGGCAGGCATCAGCACACACGCGTGCCATGCTGCCAGCGACGCAATCGACATCATGCGGTCGCGCCCAGTGTGGGTATCCGTAGTACTCGACTACTTCGACGATGGGACCGCCTTCGATGTCGCCATGAGCTCGTGCGGCACTGGCACCGACATGATTCTGCTCTACAGCCCACGCAGCATTCCCGACGTGATTCGAGCGATCCGTAGTGGCTCGGAGGTTCGGCTGTTTCCGCAATCGGCGAGCGCGGAAGCCGTTGCAGTGTGCTGCACCGACCTCTATTCAAAACGCGCCGCGGCAGAAGCGCGCCGGAGTGACCGGCGCGCCTTTCCGAGATTCCTGCCGGAGGCGATTCGCATCGAGAACCCTCCGATGTCAGAACTGATTGACCTCGCTCCCGGAGGCCTGGCGTTCCGCTCGGAAGCCTCCTTCGACGACGATTCTCAGCTCGAGGTTGCGCTTCGAATAGGGCGCGCGGCCACACTGCGTCTAGCAGGCCGCGTCGTACGACAAACGCGGGATAACCTCGACCGCAACTGCGTTGCGTTGCAGTTCGTCGCCCCACCGGAGCGCGCGCAACGCATCTTACTCGGTGTCGCTCGACGGCATCTGGCCACTCGTGGCCTGCGCGACATGCAGCGCCGATTTCGCGAGGGGTCCTCTTCGGACGTCGTCCCTATCGCGCGTCGTGAGCGTATCGAGGCTTTCTTGGTCCAAGCAATGAACGAGGGTCTATCGCTCACCATCCAGAGTGCCACAGGCGGGATCGTCTGGCAGAGCTCCGTACTGAGCGTGTCATCCCACAATTCGGCAATGGAGATTCGAGTCCCCCCCGCCAGCTTCGCCATCGCGCCGGGACAGACGCTCGACATTCTGCTGGTGCACGAGTTCGAAAGCTATCTCTTCGATGTGACGCTGGTCGACGTTGGGGTCACTCGCTTTGTCTGCGAGCTACCGCGCGTGATCTACTACTCCGAGAAGCGTTCCCGCATCCGACACCACCTGCCACTCGCCGAGCAGCTCATGGTAAGGGTGCGCGATCCCCGCCGCCATGACGGGTGGCTCTCGTTCCCCCTACTCGAGCTCAGCAGTATGGGCGCTTCGTTCCTGGCAGACCTCAACCGGGCGCTCATCCTACCCGGCTCGGTCTTCGACCCTGTGCTTGTGACTGCTGGCGATACGCAGATACTCAAGGAGCGAGGCGAGGTCCGGCATGTCACTGCGACGCCAGAATCCGGCGACTATAAGGTCGGGCTGAGGTTCACCCGAGACACCGGACCGCTTCGCCGCGTTGCCGAACCGTCGCTGCGGTTCACCCTCGACAACGCTCCCGCCACCACGGCAACATCCAGGTCCCAGCTCCTTCGCTTCACTAATCTCTCCGGAGAAGAGCTAGTCGCGCTCCTGAACAAGACCAGCGGAATGGGAGACTTCTCGGGACCAGTCGTGCTGATCCTACCGTCATGGGGACATTCCAAAGAGTCTTTCTGCGGCTACGCGCTGAGCCTGATCGAGAACTTCGAGCGCGTCGGCGCACCCTTGGCCGTGCTCCGGATCGACTACTCCCACCACAAGGGGCAGAGCTACGTCCCCACCAGCAATCGTGCCTCGGGCCGCGAGAGCCTTGGTTTCACGTTCTCCCATGCGCTGGACGACGCGCAATCCGCCATAGAGTTCTGTCACAACAACCCCATCTTCACTCCGACGTCTCTCACGTTAGTCGCCCCCAGTTTCAACGGACAGCTCGCCCTCCGACTCGCCGCCACCGAATCACGAATAGGGCATTTGATACTACCCACGAGCACACCGGCCACGCGTGAGCTCATGAAGAACGCCTCTGGCGGCGTAGACTACGTGGGGGAGGCCCGAAGAGGACATCGATTTGGACAGGTCGACTTTCTGGGTCTATTGGTCGACATGGATGCTGTCACCGCGGACGCAATCCGGAACCGCCTCGCGTTTCTCAGCGACGCGGAGGACGACATCCGCCGCATCAGCGCCCGCGTGACGTGGCTAATTGGCAGGCACGACGCGTGGATCGACGAGAACCAGGTCGCGCAGCTGCTTCGACATGCCGCGCATTCCACTGTAGAGTTAGTAGTTGTCGAGTCGGGGCACATCCCCACACGCGACGAGAGTGTGCTCGTTGCCACCGAGGTGACTCGCGCAGTGATGGACCAACACGGACTTGAGACCACAGACCTCGTCGTATCGTCGCCAGACCGTTTGGATCTGTTGCAGCGCGATGAATGGGACAGGGCACCCAGAACCCACCTATCCAGCCACCACGACTATTGGCAAGGCTATCTCTTGGGCGAGACCAATGAGTCGCTTGGCTATGAGATACTCGCATTCACTGACGCCTATCAGGATTTCGCCGCTGTGCAGCTGGAGCTCCTCGATCCGAGGTATGGCCAGACCGCGCTCGACGCTGGCGCCGGCACGGGGCAGCTCGCGGCCCGACTTCTCGAGTCGACTCATCCACTCCCCCAATGCCTGGAGTTGGTCGACCTCGTACCGAGCGCACTGGGTCGCGCCCGGCGTCGGCTGGAAAGGTGCTCGCGGGCAGCGGAGCTCGAACTCAGTTGGCGATCCGTTGACCTTCAAGTCAGCCAGTTGACACCAGTCCGACGCTTCATCGACGGAGAGTACCCCAGCATTTCGTCGTTGAGGGGGCGTATATCGGGCCTGACCAACGAGATAATCGAGTGTTTGGAAGCGGAATACCGATCGCCTCTGGCCCCGCTCCTGCACCGCGCGATCCGGGGTGAACGAGCTCCACTGAACTCCCTGAAGCACCTCGATCAGACGACCTTTCAGGCTGTCGTCGAGCTCGGTCGCGCTGCGCGCCTGCTTAGAAACACCCTCGTCGTCGCCGATCTCGATCCAAAACACGCCCTCGAGGGCCGTCTGCTGCTTGCCCGTGGCGGAGCCGCCAGTTTCTCGACCCGCCAGCTCGCTTTCGGGTTGCTCGACTTCGGGGACTCAGGAGCTCCCCAGCAACTCCCCTTTGTATCGGACAAGTACGACCGCATTCTCTGCAGCCTGGTGCTTCCCTATCTACGCAACCCCGACGAAACCCTATCCGAACTAGTGCGGGCACTCCGGCCGGGGGGGCGCATCGTGGTCTCGACGATGAAACCCGATACCGATATCTCGAAACTACAGGAGGATCTGGTCCACAAGGTCAACAGTGGAACGCTACGCCCACCCACGGGGTTCACACTTGATCGCATTCTCGCGGAACTGCGCTGCTACGCGAACTCGGCAGGCCGGCTATTGCGACTCACGGAGGAGGGGACCTTCAACTTCCTGCGTTCCGATGAGCTTCGAACCCTGCTGGAAAACGTAGAACTCACCGATATCTCGATCCGAGCATGCTTCGGAAATCCTACTCAGGCCTTTGTAGCTTCGGGCACAAAGCCGCCAGCCGCGAGTCCATAGCCATGCGCCTTTCCCTGACCAACAGCCTCGGGACGGCACCAGAGGACGCGGCCGAATTCCGTCTGCACCTGCGCGAGTTGAACACCGATTCGCTTCGCGTCGTGAGTCTGCTTGGCGGATTTCTCATGCCGCTCTTCTGGATTATGGACCTCTGGGTCCTCCCGCAACACCTGCCCGTCACGCTGGTCCTGCGGCTCATTGCGACAGTAAGCGCTATCGGAATCGTGGTCGGCATCCGGCACAACCGCGAGGTCGTCGTCCGAAATGTCGACTGGCTCGGATTTGGCTATACGTGGATCGTCGCAGCGACGATATCTGCGATGTGTTGGCTCCACGCCGGCCTCGAATCACCGTACTACG
>CAYRKE010000340.1:2549-7051 GCA_964424695.1 uncultured Polyangiaceae bacterium | reverse complement strand
CGTACGCTCCGCTCCGGTCCTCGGTGCGCCTCGTGGGCGAGGCGGCTTGCGCAGCGGGTATTCTGGGGCCGTGAACGCATACGAGCTGGGGAGAGTTGGGGCCGCTCCATGCGGCACAGCGGTCCGCGCGGCCAGTATGCTCAGACTGGATGCCCCGGTGTGATTTCTGGGCGCTCAGTGCCTGGGCCTCCCGGGGAGTGGGGACCGTCACGGCGCTGGACAAAAAAAAGCGTGGACCAATGCTGGGCCTCCGACGGACAATCTCATTCGGCTTTCCCGGGTTCCTCGAGCATACGGGCAGTCGGTGGTCGCGGTGGTGGGCAGTGAGGTGGTCGCATGAGTGAGCTCTCGGAGTATGTTGGCGAGGTTCCGAATGTCTCAGGTGCCGAAGGCATGATAGAGGAGGCGCTGAGCGCCACTCGCGGCAAGAGGCTCTATCTTCCAGAGAGCAGTATCGACTTCGGTGCTGTGGAAAGCACCTTTGCCTCGGCGCTCCACATGCACCAGCCCTTGATTCCTGCCGGCGGCGGTGACCTGCGGACCGCGGCGTTGATCAGCAACCTCGATCACATGATGCAGAACCAGGGCATTGGTGACAACCACAACGCCCCGGTGTTTGCGTGGTGCTACAAGCGTATGGGGGACTTCATTCCCGGGTTGGTCTCCGAGGGGAAGAACCCACGCATCATGTTGGAGTATTCGGGCACACTCCTTCACGGACTGCGCAAGATGGGCCAGCACGATGTCCTGGACAGTCTGCGGCGGATCACTGTGGAACCGCAGTTCTACCGCTGCGTCGAGTGGCTCGGTGCACCGTGGGGTCATGCTGTTGCGCCGTCGACACCAGCGCAGGACTACCGTCTCCACGTGAAGGCCTGGCAGCACCATTTTGCGGCGATTTTTGGGCTCGGGGCTGTCGGTAGGGTTCGGGGATTCTCGCCTTCCGAAATGGCCCTGCCGAATCACCCGGACGTCGCATACGAGTTCGTGAAAACGCTGAAGGAGTGCGGATACCAGTGGGTGCTGGTGCAGGAGCACAGCGTGGAGCTGCCCGACTCCGGGCGGCACCCCGAGTTGCGTCACATCCCTCACCGACTGGTGTGCCGAAGCTCCAGCGGTGAGAGTGCGAGCATCATCGCCGTCATCAAGACGCAGGGCAGCGACACCAAGCTGGTTGCTCAGATGCAGCCCTACTACGAGGCCAAGGGGCTTCGTCGTCTGGTCGTAGCAGGCAAGAGCATCCCGCAGCTCGTCACCCAAATTGCGGACGGCGAGAACGGCGGGGTCATGATGAATGAGTTTCCCGCGAAGTACATGGAAGCCATGCGCGAGTGCAGCGGATCAGCGGTTCCGGCGGTGAACGTCAGCGAGTACCTCGAATACCTCGATGCCATCGGAATCTCTGAACGGGATCTCCCTGAACTGCAGCCGGTCCACCAAGCTCGGATTTGGGAGCGGGTGAAGCCTGGCGACGGTACGGAGAAGCTGGAGCGCGTCATCTCCGAGCTTCGCTCTGAGGACCACAGGTTCCATGTCGATGGTGGGAGTTGGACCAACAACATTTCCTGGATTCGCGGCTACGAGAACGTGCTCGGCCCGATGGAACAAGTGAGTGCCCAGTTTGCCGAGGTTGTGCGGCGGACCAACGTACCCACCAACGACCCGCGGTTTCGCAATGCTCTCTTCCACCTCATGTCGGGCCAGACCAGCTGCTTCCGCTACTGGGGGCAGGGGCAATGGACGGACTTCGGTCGCGAGATACTGAGGCGGACGTCCGAAATCCTCGAGAAAGACTTCTAGGGATCCCTGATGCAGACGGCTCAGCACGCCCTCGTTCTGAATTTGCACCAGCCGGCGGGGAATCTTGATGATCTGCTCGATCGGGGCAGCTGGGAGGCGACCGAAATCCTGTTCGCGTTGGACCGCATAGCTCGTTCTCTTTGGGCGTACGAGGATCTCGGACGCGTTCACCTGAGCCCCTCGGGTACGCTGCTCGAAACACTCTCGAATCCGAAGTTTCAAGCGCGCGCCTACGGGGTCGTGAAGTGCGGGGACCTGCTCTGGCACTGGCAGAACCCGCGCATCATCGAGGTGTTGGGTTCCGGCTACTACCATCCGGTACTCCCCATCGTCCCGAAGCGCGATTGGGCCGCGCACGTCGAGCGCTGGCTGGGGATCGGAACGCACCTGTTCCGGCGCCGTTTTCGAGGGTTCTGGCCACCAGAGATGGGCTTCTGTGAGGAACTGATTCCACTGATCAGCCGCTCGGGATACGAGTTCGTGATCGTTGATAGCGAACATGTCGAACCGCTCGATCCCATGAGTTGGGAAGAGGTGCGCTACCGACCGCATATCGCCGAGTACGACGGGAAGCACATTACGGTCGTCGTGAGGGATCGGGAACTCTCGAATGCTCAGGAGTCGGGCATGGATGAGGGGTGGTTCCTCGAAGAGGTGCGTCAGCGTACTCAGCACTGCCATTTCGTTCCGCTCGTGACGACGGCAACCGATGGCACCAATGGCGGATGGTTCCGCAACGTAACGAGTGGGTCGAACTTCTGGTCTGGGTTCTATCGACCGTTTCTCGACCGTGTTCGGTCCGGCGACGACAGGGCGTGTCCGACCTTCATTGGAGATTACATCGATCGCTATGGGGTTTACGGTCGCGTGCGGGTGAAGGCTGCAGCCCGAAATACCGGGGAATACGACGGTCGTGGTTTCGTCCAATGGACGCGTTCGGAGCGTCAGCGGCAAGCGTTCGCCCGGATCGAGGAGGTGAGCGCTCGCCTGGAAGCCTTCCGGCATGCTCGACCCGACGGGGCGGCCGATTATCGTATCGAGCAGGCCACGTGGCGACTTCTCAGGGCAGAGACGAGCTGCAACTTCTACTGGGGTGAGGCCTGGGTGGAGCGGTGCCACCGCGATCTCGAGGCAGCTCTGTCGTTCATCGACTAGCTCATCCAGGTTGTCAGGAGCGGCTCTTCCTTATCTGTGGGGAAGGAGTCCTCCTCGGCGCTGAGTCCGCTTTCGGGATCCTGCTCGAGTTGGTGGGGTGAACTCGGTTTGTGGGGAAGTCTTGCAGGACCGGAGCTTGGTGCACGCGAGGGACTCGAGCACCGGAAGCGCAGCAAAACGATCCAGAAGCCGAGATCGGCGGGCGTCCCCTCAGACAAGTTTCCGGCAGTACCAGGCTCCTCAAGCAAGGAGCGCACATTGGCTGGGCTCAGTCACAGGGATTGATAAATGTCCCACACGAAGCCCCTCTCCGCCTGCCTGCTGCGCGAGTCAGGACAACGGGGACCGTCTGCTGCGGTTCGCCAGCTATGATCTCGATTGGAATTCTGCGCGAAGCGTAGCCCGCCGCGGAGAAGATGCAGCTGTGCTGGCCCGGCGTTAGCGCCAGGATGCCGCCCTCGAACTTGGTTTGGGTGCCATCGCAGACCACCGACTGGAGCGAGGCGCAAGGGGGAGAACACTCGAGCAGTACGCTGGACTCGGCGAGTGCAGTGCTCGGCGGCAGACCGGCGTCGACGGATGGGGCTGTCAGTTCGCCGTTGGCTGCTGCGGCCGTCACAGGGCCGGCGTCTGCGACGGGCTCGACGGTGCCGGAGGCGGCAGGCGGTACGCCCTCTCCGGCACTTCCCACCGGCGCCGCTGTGGGGGTCAGTCCCGTCTTCTCTGACGCCGCCGTTGTTGGCGGGGGTGGGGCTGGGGTGGGTGCTGCCACCTGGACGGAGGGACGAGGTGGAGTCACGCCGCCCCAGAGATAGATCACACCGGCGCCGGCAATGAGGAGGCCCCCCACGAGAACGACTCCGACGACGATGAGCGCTTTCCCGCGAGACTTTTTGGGAGGGAGGGTTTGAACCGCGGCTGGCGGGCTAGTGAAGTGATCCTGAGCACCTGGCGAAGCTGCAGCGGGAGCCGCCGGCGGCGCTGAGTACTCGTGTTGGTTCTGAGGATAACCCTCTGGAAAGGGCGCCGGGGGCGGAAGAGAACTCTGCGCCGCCGCGTTGCCATAACCTTGAGGGCCCACCTGGATCGTCTCCCGGCTGCTGCCAAACGGGGAGCCCGAAGGATGCGGCGCCGCGCCGCCTGCTCCCCGGACTTCGGCGAATGGCGGCATTGGAGGAGGCGCACCAGCGAAATCGCCACCAAGCGGGGGCTTTGCCCCCGTCACTGACGGTTCCGGTGCGGGTGCCGCAGCAAAGGGCGACGGACCCTGCGGCGCCGGCGCGTACTGAGGCGTGCCATACGGGGGAGCGCCGTATGGCGGAACGGCATACGGGGAAGCGCTTGGCCCCGGGGGCGCTCCACACGGGGCCGACGCCGCTTGATGCGAGGCCATCCCATACTGCCCGGGGACTGGTGCACCTCCGACCGCTTGCGGCCCTGGCATGCCAGCATGCGGTTGGGGGGCCATGACCGCGCCGGTTCCGATCCCGAAGAGGGTCTTCGATTGGACCTGTTGCGGTTGCGGGGCGAGGCCGAACTGCGGTTGC
>CAYRKE010000340.1:0-2449 GCA_964424695.1 uncultured Polyangiaceae bacterium | reverse complement strand
TGCGGTTGCGGGGCGAGGCCGAACTGCGGTTGCTCTCTGCTGGCGGCTGCGGGCAGAGGCGCCACTTCGGGTTGCTGCTGCATCTGTGCCGTGGCAGCGGTTCCGATGCCAAACAGCGTAGCCTTAGACATCCCATGCTTGGGTTGGGCTGACCCCGCTCCCGAGCCGTACGGTGGTGCGGGTTGCCCATACGGGGGCGGCGGTTCCGCTGGCGTCGGTCCGGCGCTGGGCATGGTCACATGATCGGCGGCGTTTCGACGTGCCCAAGGCTGCCCGCCATATTCGTCCGATCCGGCCGTGGGCAGCTCAGAGCGCTGAGTCACCTGCTGCTGCGGTTGCGTCGCGCCGGTTCCGAACAGGGTCTGCTTGCCAACCGGGACTGCGGGCGATCCCGGCGGGGCGAACGCCGCCGCATCGGGCTGTGCTACCGCCTGTTCGGGTGCTTCCGGGAGTGGGCGCTTGCCCATTCCCATCATGGTCATTTTACCGGTTGCATGAAGGGGCACTGGTGGCTGGGCAACTCCGGTGTAGCCCGAGGCCAGGGTTGGCGGATGACTCGGGCTCAGCTGCTGGGGCGGCATCGAATGCTCGAAGCGCACTGCGTCCGGCGCTCCCCCGACGCCTCGTGTTGTCGCGGGCTCCCTGGGCGACTGGGGCGGATTGACCCCCCCCGGGTCTCCCATGCCCAGGAAGGTCGCCTTTGCTGCTGGTTTCGCCCAAGCTCCCTCCGGTGCCCGCGGTGACGCGTCTCCGGGACCGACGCCGCGAGCCGTGAGCGTTTCCAACGGTTGCGGAGTCGAGCCTTCCAGCCCTACGCCTCGGGCGGTGCTTGGATCGAACGTGCCGGGCTGCGGAGCTACCGGCCACTCCGCAGTGGGGGGCCGACCACCGGGGGGCGCCCCACGTGGGTCGAGACCCGGATCGAATTCCTGCCTATGGGTTTGGAAATAGCCGGGCGCTTCAGGCGGCACCGCAGCCCCCGGCGCGGGAGCTGCGGCGGGGGCGCCCTGTGCCTCGGGATTGTCCCCGGCTGGCGGGGAGAGCACGCCGGCGTTGGTACCGACTATCATCGTGCCAGGGAATGCGCGCTTCGTGGGTTCGGTCATGGGCGGGTTGCTGGTACCGGAAGGGGCGTGGGGCCGGAGGCGGGGGCGGCACTTTCCTGCGGTTGCGCGCTCAGCGACTCCATGATCTGGCGAATCGAGGGGACGAGCGCCTTCGGCGCAGAGCGTTTCAGGAATCCGACTCCCAGCACGGCGTTCGTCGCGTCAATCTGGGTGATCCCCACGAGCAATGCACCGGGTTCTCCGTCTATCGCTGGGTCCTTGGAACGAGTCGTCCCTCCGATCTTCTGCGACTCCTCGACCTGCCACACCTGAAGCCTCAGCCCTTGCGCCTGCCATTGGTCCTGGGGTCTGGCGAGGGTAATGGCCTCGGGAACGACGCCCGTCACATGAAGCTTCGTGAGCAGCGCGTAGAGATGTGGCCACACCACCTCGGGATTCGTGCCGTCGACTCGCTCGAACGCAATGGTGGCTCCCCCTTCGGGGGCAAGCAGGCGAATCCCTTGGTCAGCCGTGAAGGCGTACGACCACCCAGCGGGCGGTCCTATCGTCGCCACCTTCGCGATGGGCAGACGCGACACGTCGTCGGTGACACACCCCTCAGTGAGCGATTTGCACTCGGGCATCAGGGGAGAGGCCTCCTGCGTGGGCGTGGACTGGCTACTCGCCGGTTGAGGCACATACGCGGGGGGGGGCGGTGGTGGGGCGACGTAGGCCTCCTCTTGCTGAGCACTGCAGCCGCAGGCGAGAAACACATACAAGAGTGCCGGTTCGTAGCTTCGCATCCTCATGATCCCCAGACCCTGGACCATGGCGCCCAATCAGGGTCGTCATCAAGAGGTATCCCAGACCGGAGCCCCCATTTTCTGGTGCTCTGTTTCACTGGGGACGGAACGGGCGATTGGTCGGTTGCTCTTCAGGGAGGCTGAGTACTGCTTCGTTACACCACCGATCAGCGGGTCGGAGCGCCTTGCGACCAAGCCACCTCGAGCAAGGTGGACTCTGGCCAGCCACACGCTCCCACCAGCGGCGTTGCGAGTCTCCCTCCGGCTCGCGAATTGTGCAGAGGCAAGTACACGGAGTACCATCGATTTTCATGCGATCCCATGGCAGCAGAGGAGCATTGCTGCTTGCGGACTGGTTTCCGGGCCATGCGCTTCGCGCGCTCATTCTCGGGGTCCTTTGTGTGCTCCCCGCCGGTTCCCAGTCCGCGTGCCGATGTGATGCCGATGAGGTCGTCGCGACTCTGGCGAAACACGCTGGCACCGTTCAGAGGGATTTCTCTGCGACAGTGGAGCAGTGGTCGGGCGCCGACGATGGAGCCGAGATGCGCATGGGAGATGGCGTTCGTACGCTGGACCAATCTACCGCGGAACTCCGCCTAG
>CAYRKE010000339.1:0-7071 GCA_964424695.1 uncultured Polyangiaceae bacterium | reverse complement strand
CTATTCCCCGTAGGTTGTGGTGTCGCTCTCCAACGTGGGCGTTTCCCAGTCGATCCAGTCGGATGGGTTGAACGTGGTGCCTGCGGAGATCGTTCCAGGCTCATCTCCCGCATGCTTGAGGTATTTCTCAATGCTTTGGCTCAGCGGTTCATCGTAGGCGCTCGAGTACTGGCAGTGGCTTATGGCTTGAGGATGATTCGATATGTAGGTGAGGTTTCCCTCGACCCCCAGCGCCTTGTAGACTTCCACACCAGCCACCGCGGCAGCGTGGCCGGCTCTAGCCCCCATGCCTTCGTTCGGGGCATTCGGATTCTCGAGAATGAGTAGCCCGCGTGGCGCCATCGAGGCGATGAGGGAGTGGGTGTCGATGGGAAGCTTCGGGGTCTTGGACCCGCCGCTGAAGACGAACGGCGCGAAGTTGTTGCTGAGCCAGTTCTGACCGTTGTAGTTGTAGTCCGTTCGCTCTGCCATTCCGTCGGCGATGCGGTACGCTGGAACGCCAGCCGTGCTGGACTCCTGAGGGATCGTCAACGCGATCCGCTCATCGAAGATCCCAATGGCGAAGGCACCCTTGCCGGACCGGGAGCAACCCGTGACGCCGACTCGCCGGTAGTCGATGATGTCGCCTCCCGACTGCTGGAGAACATCCATGATGCGACTGGCACCCCAGGCCCACGCCATGAGGAGACCGGCGGAGTGGCTGCCTCCGTAGATGTCATAGAACTTCCCTGTGTTTGGCTGGCCTCTCTGTCCTGATTCATCCGGTGGCTCGACGCCCACCTCGGTGTTGTTGTATTGAATGACGGCAACGCCCTGCTGTTTCAGCTGGGTGTCCAACGTGCCGAAGCTGCCCACGTTGATGACTGCAGGGAAGGGACCCTGCCCCTGCGGCAGTGAGACTCGAGCGGTGAAGCTGACGCTTTTGCCATTATCCTCGACCTGGACGGTGATCTGCGTCGAAGTAACCGTTCCCGACACACTCTCCGGGGGATTGGGCTTCTCGCCATAGATGTAGGCTTGGGCTTGTCTGATGATCTCCTCTCTTCGACAGCGCCACTCGCTTTTCTTCGTGATACGCTCGCCGCTGATCTTCTTGAAAGGATCCGGGAGCTTCTGGATGGGAGAGAGGGTTGCACCATCGGGGAGTGTCGGCACTTCGCAGTCAACGCTCGTGCTCTCGACCGTTGCGCCATAGTCGTAGACAGGTTGAGCGTCGGCGCCCCCAGTGTTGGCACCGCCGCCACCCCCAGTGTCGGCTCCGCCACCCCCCGCGCCGGCTCCGCCGCTGCCCACACCACTTGTTCCGCCCGAGCCGGTGCTCCCTCCCGAGCCAGAGTTTCCCCCCGTTTCTTCGCCCTTCGGTGTGCACATCCAAGCTCCCGAGGCGTCGCAAGCGCAGTCTTGATAGAGAAGCTCGCACACGGCAGTGTCAACGGCAGGCTCACAGGGCTCTCCCGTCGCGATCCCAGCCACGCAGCTGCTTTCGCCCGCTGCGGCGCCGCCCAATCCCGGTTCCCCGCCAGTCGACCCTGCCGGGCCGCCACCGAGGTTGGAGTCGGAGCCACCGCTGCTGCCTCCTGTGGACACGACAGTCGCGCCGCCAGTTGCCGATTGCGCACCGCCCGATGGTTGCGCCGGGCCGCCCGAGCCGAGCTCCACTCCGCCGGTGGATTGCTCTGCACCGCCAGATCCCAGCACAGCGCCGCCCGAGGCTGGCTCCACTCCACCCGTCGACGCGCCTACTCCGCCCGTGCCGAGCTCCGCGCCGCCGGTCGTCGTCATACCCGAGGGACCAAGGCCAGTACCTCCGCTCGTTGTGGTACCGGAAGCGCCTCCCGAGCCGCCGGTGGTGTTCGTTCCGTCGCCTCCGCAACCCGACGCGATGGCAGCGCCGCAAACGGCGAGCGAAAGGGCGGTGAACGATCCACGAACCAGGGTCGAGGCGTCTGAACCCATCATGGGCTCATGAGTATCATGATGGGCCACGCGCGTGCCGTAATTTCCTATCGCAAGTCTGCTCGCCGTGGGCGTCCGCCGATCCGGCGCAGCGACTTACGCGATGTCTCCAACACGAATGAGAAGTGTCGAGGCAGTCACATAGTCCACGACATGCCTCATGGCTCGCCATCCTGAAACGTTATGAGAATACTGAACATGGGCGGAGCCGTGCTCCCCCTCACTCCGGAAACACCACGTCTGCCCAGAGCAGGGCGAGATCGAGCTCGATGGCGTCGAAGGGCTCGGCACGCACCCTCGCGCAGTCGCGCCAGACGTGTCGGAGGAGCCAGCCGGTGTCGGCTCGCTCCAGGACCTCGAGGGTTCGCGTGATCGGGTTGACGAGCCAAGCCCACCCGACGTGCTCTCTCGCGTAGATATCCAGCTTGTCCGTTCGGTCGTATTTCTCTGTTCCTGGGCTCACGACTTCGCAGATCCAGTCCGGTGCAAGGTCGAAGTACGGCACATCCGCGACCACCACCGGCATTCGTTCCCGGCGCCATCCTGCGAGGTCGGGAACGACGATGTCCTCGCCCAGGTGCATCTCGGGCTCGTTTGCCAGGATCCAGCCACCCGGGCCACCACGCCCCCGCTTGAAAGGCGGACCGAGCTCCTCTCCGAGTGCAGTTGCCGCCATGGTGTGCGGCTTGGCGGGGCGAGGGTTGAGGTGGAGCTCTCCATCGATCAGCTCTGCGATGAGATGCGTCGGCGCAGCGAGCACATCGGCGTAGGTGGAGCGCTTGCGGGCGGCTTCGGCCATGTCGGTACTGTAGCGCACGGTCTGCGGTTCCACGTGCGCTCGCAGCCACGGGGCGACCCCGAGCCGACCACACCTCGTCCGTTGGGCGCTTCCCGTCTTCGGTGATGAGCTGGCGCCCGATGGCGGCGGCGGTGACGGAGGGACGTGCATGAGGTCGGAATTCCCTGAAGCTGTCATCCGACCTCAGTAATTGGGAAGGTCGCCCGTTCGGACGGTCGTGACTTGACGGAGTGGGGGTCACGACACACCCTGTGCCGTCCGTTTTGTCGTCGCGAGGCTCATCGTGTCAGCCAGGGTTGCCAAGTCCAGTTCCTCGAAGAAGAGCGCTTCGTCGCCAGCTCGTGGCAGAGGCCGAAAGGGGCGTGGTGGTGAGAGCCTGGCCGACGAGCCGCGGAGCTCGGCGGCTGGTTCCGCGTCCCAGGACGGAGAGGAGGCGGACGGGCTGGCAGGTGACGGCGATGGAGCGGGTACGGACTTCGAGGTGGAGCCCGACATCATCGAGGTTGAAGCGGAGCTCGTCGACGCGACCTATCCCGAGCCCAAGATCTCGCGGCAGCACGAGACCGGTCTCGCCCGCTATGACGCCCTGCAGGCGTACATGCGCGAGGTTCAGGCGCATCCTCTGCTCAGCCCCGAAGAAGAGCATAGCCTCGCCGTCCGCTATAACACGGAAGAAGATCTGGATGCCGCCGCGCGTCTCGTTACCGCCAACCTCCGCCTGGTGGTGAAGATCGCGTACGAGTACCGCCGAGCGTATCGCAACATGATGGACCTCATTCAAGAGGGAAACATGGGGCTGATGCAGGCGGTGAAGAAGTTCGATCCGTACCGCGGCGTCAAGCTATCGAGCTACGCTGCCTGGTGGATTCGGGCCTATATGCTCCGGTACATCCTCAACAACTGGCGGCTCGTCAAGATTGGGACCACCCAGGCCCAACGCAAGCTCTTCTTCAACTTGAGCAAGGAGAAGGCGCGCCTGACGGCCATGGGCATCGAGCCCACGACCGCGGAGATCGCCAAACGCCTCGAGGTCGAAGAGAAGGAAGTCATCGAGATGGATCGGCGCCTGGCACGCGGCGACGCCTCGCTCGATGCTCCCATGGGGGACAGTGACGGGCGCCCCACGACGCGGATGGATCTGCTCCCCACCACCACAGTGGGTCCGGATGCCTGCGTCGAAGGGGCCGAGCTCCAGGAAATGGTTCGGGAGCGCCTGGACGTGTTTCGGACGACCCTCGAGGGCAAGGAGCTCATCATCTTCGATCGGCGCCTGGTGGCCGAGGACCCTGTGACGCTGCAGGACTTGGGGGATGACTTCGGGATCTCCCGCGAGCGGGTGAGGCAGCTCGAGGCTCGGCTCATCGGCAAACTCCGCGAGTTTCTCACCGCGTCGCTGGGCGATGCTGTGCAGATTGCGGGCTAGGGGGGCAGGGTGGTGACGGAGAGTGGCGGCAGCCCCGGTGGCGACGGCCCAGGCACGCTCTACGTCGTGGGGACTCCCATCGGCAATCTGGGCGACATCACCTTTCGCGCCGTAGAGACACTGCGCGCCGTGGGGCTGATCGCCGCGGAGGATACCCGCCGAACCCGCGCGCTGCTCAGCCATCTCGGCATCACTGGAACGCCGCTGGTCAGCATCGAGAGCCATGTATCGGATCGTGCAGTGGGTAGGGTCGTCGAGGCGCTCTCGCTGGGAACCAGTGTCGCTCTGGTTACCGACGCAGGCATGCCCGCGGTGAGTGATCCAGGGGCTCGAGTGGTTACGGCTGCAGCAAGGCAGGGGCTACCGGTCACGGTCGTTCCAGGGCCAAGCTCCATCACCGCTGCCGCCGCCCTCTCCGGGCTGGTGGAGGGCGCGTTCCTCTTCCTCGGCTTCATTCCACGAAGGGGGAGGCGACGTAGCGAGGCACTCGAGCGAATCAGGTCCAACCCCGACCCGGTGATCCTGCTCGAGGCTCCGAACCGCACGGCGGACACCTTGGCGGAGCTTGCGGCTCTGATGCCGCGGCGAGCTGTCTGTGTGGTGCGGGAACTCACCAAACTCCACGAGGAGGCTGTTCGAGGCGTGCTGGGCGAGCTCGAGGCCCGGGAGTGGCGCGGCGAGGTGTGTATCGTGATGGGGGCCGGTGGGGGGATGACCGAGGCGACCGCCGAGCCAGAGGACATCGACTCCCGGATCCGCGAATTGATACAGGACGGAGCGTCCACGAGAACTGTGCTGGAACTGCTGGGCCGGGTGCCGGGGCAGTCCAAGCGTGACCTGTACGCACGCATCGAGTTGCTCCGGGCCGAACGGGACGGAACGGAGGGCGAGGGGGGCTGACTGAGTCGAGCGGGACGGGACGGTGGGCGAGGGCTCATGAGCGAGCCGAGCGGCGGCTCGGGTCTGGCCGCCGTGCCGACCACCTTCCGGTTTCGTCGGAACCCCTCAACAACAGCGGGATTTTCCAGGCTCATGCTTCTCTGTGCGGGCCTTCGGGCCTGGCTCGACAATTGTGCTAAGACCCCGCCGTGTTTGAAGCCCTGACTCGTGGATTCAAGGAAGCGCAGAACCGCCTCGCGGGACTGACTGAGCTGACAGAGAAGAACATCCAGGCTGCCCTCAAGGAGGTGCGCCTCTCGCTCCTCGAAGCGGACGTCGAGCTTGGCGTGGTCAAACGGTTCCTGGCTCGCGTCGAGCAGAAGGCCGTTGGGCAAGCCGTTCAGACTCGCGTTAAGCATGGCGGCGAGACGTACCGCGTTTCGGCGAGTGAGCAGTTCGTCAAGATCTGCCACGACGAGCTCATCGCGATGATGAGCTACGAGGGGGAGGCCGTCACGGTCTCCGCTGCGGGCCGCACGGGCGTCATGATGGTGGGCCTTCAGGGCTCCGGCAAGACGACGACTGCCGCCAAGCTGGCTCGGTGGTTCGAACGCGAGAACAAGAAGCCCATGCTGGTTGCGGCAGACATGCAGCGCCCTGCGGCTGTCGAGCAGCTGCAGATCCTCGGTGAGAGGCTGGGCGTTCCCGTGTTCAACATTCCCGGGGCTTCACCCCTGGATATCTGCAAGGCGGCAGATGCCGAGGCCAAGCGCCTCGGGTGCGATGTCGTCATCTACGATACTGCAGGGCGTCTTGCCATCGACGAGCTCCTGATGACCGAGCTCGGCGACATCAAGGAAGCCGTCAAGCCCGAGAACATCCTCCTGGTCCTTGACGCCATGATTGGCCAGGACTCGGTGCAGACCGCTCGCTCATTCAACGAGCGGCTGGGGATTACCGGCGTCGTGCTCACCAAGCTCGACGGCGATGCCAGGGGCGGCGCTGCGCTCAGTGTGCGAGAGGTCACCGGTGCCCCCGTCGTGTTCGTGGGGCTCGGAGAGACTACGGACAAGCTGGAACCCTTCCGCCCCGAAGGCATGGCCAGTCGGGTCCTCGGCATGGGCGACATCGTCGGCCTGATGCAGGACTTCGAGGAGGTCATCGACCAGAAGAAGGCCGAAGAAGACGCGATGCGGATGCTCTCGGGGCAGTTTTCGCTCGACGACTTCTTGAACCAGATCAAGATGATTCAGCGGATGGGGTCCCTGAAGGACCTCGTCGACAAGGTGCCGGGCGTGGGGCAGATGCTGCCCGCTGGGGTGAACCTCGACGACAAGGAGCTGGTTCGCATCGAGGCCATCATTCACTCGATGACCCGCGCCGAGCGTGCCGATCCACACGTGATGGTTCGCGAGCCTTCACGGGTCAAGCGCATCGCTCGGGGTTCTGGCAGCACCGACGTTGCCGTCAGTGAGCTCATCCAGAAATTCCTCTTCATGCAGCAGATGATGGGGGGCCTCGCACAGAACCAGAGCCTCCTCGGGCGCCTCCCCGGCATGAAGAACATCGACATGGCGCGGCAGATGCGGAAGGCTATGAAGGCCGGTGGCATGCCTGGAATGGGTATGCCGGGCTTCCCCGGCATGGGCTTCCCGGGAATGGGAATGCCCGGCATGGGAATGCCTGGTATGGGTGGTGGCGGCGTCGCCACGCCCGCCATGCGGCAGCTCACCAAGTCCGAAAAGAATGCGCGTAAGGGGCAGCGCAAGCAACAGCGTGCTGCCCGCAAGAAGAACAAGGGCAAGAAGTAGAGTTGCTCACCCTCGAGTGAACTCGACCCGAGCTCCTGCTGCGTGCACTGGCGTCGCCCGTTGCCACGCCCGCCATGCGCCAGCTCATCATTGGGGGGCTACCATCCAATGCCTTGGCCATGGAGCCCGATCATCTCGCTTTCGGCTGCCTTGCAGAGGTTCTCGGACCTTTTACGCGCCTCACCCCGGCAACACCGCCTCGA
>CAYRKE010000338.1:0-7161 GCA_964424695.1 uncultured Polyangiaceae bacterium | reverse complement strand
CCTAATTCTCTTCCAGCGGGTGAGCACCGATCTCTTCCCAGCCCGACGAGAACTGGCGCTCGTGTGTCTCAGCCTACCACCCATTGCCTACGCCGGCGGGTGGTTGTGGCTGCGCTCCGGCGCCCAGGCGCTGATGGCTTGGCGGGCGGCGCTAATCCTCCTGGTCGGCTCCGCGGCTCTCCTCATGCGCGTGGTAGCGATCGAGTCTTATCCAGTGTCCTGCGCGCCGCTGTTCACCTATGCCGCGCTGCACACCGGCGCCCTGGTAGGGATGGGGCTCGTGCAGCGGCGTGGGCTTCCACTCGCCCTAGGGAACGCGGGGCTGATCCTTGCGCTCATCGTTCTGGGAGACGCCAGCGCCAATGAAACCGCCCTCTGTTGGGCTGCCCTCGGCTCGACACTGACTCTGTTCGGACTGCCACTCCTGCATCCCCGGTGTCGCGCTGATCGAACCGCGTGGCTCTCTTCCGCCGGCGCGCTGCCCGCGGGCTTCGCTGTGTCGTATGCCGTAGGTTACGAGCATTTCGGCCATGACCTCTACGGCGCGGTAGCCATCGGAGCTGCCGCGCTGGAGGTCGGAATGCTCGCCTTCGTGGGGCGCCAGAGGGAACTCTCCCACGAGGACTCCCTCTTCTTGCGTGCGACATTCGGGGCCTTGGCCCTCGGGTTCTTGACCGTCTCCGTACCCATTCTGCTGCGCAACGAGTGGCTCACCATCAGCTGGGCACTCGAGGTTGCTGCTATCGCGTGGCTCCACCGACGGGTAGCACACCGCGGGTTGGTGCTGTTCGCGGCTGGCCTAGCCCTGGCGGTCATCGTGCGAGTCCTCCTGAACCCAGCGCTCTACGAGTATCACCCCCGAGCCGCGACCCCCATCCTCAATCATTACCTCTATACCATTGGAGTCCCCGCGGCCGCGCTGTTCGCCGCGGCACGCCTCTTCGTCCTCCCGCCCGAGTATTCCAAGACGCATTTCAAAGGGCTTCTAAGCACGGCGGCCACACTCTTCCTGTTTTTGCTGCTCAATGTGGAGATTGCCGACTATTACTCCACCGGCACCACCTTGACCTTCCACTGGACCGGAGGCGGGCTCGCTCAGGACATGACCTATTCGCTAGCCTGGGGTGTGTTCGCGCTCGGGCTCCTCGCCACTGGCATCTGGCTCAGGCGGCGCCCGGTGCGAATCGGCGCCCTTGCGGTGCTCGTGCTGACGATCGGGAAAGTCTTCCTCCACGATCTGTGGGCACTTGGTTCGCTATATCGCGTGGGCTCGATCGTGGGACTCGCAGTGGCACTCCTCGGCGTATCGTTCTTGACTCAACGTCTCATCCTCGACAGAGAGGCCAAGTGAACAGCCTTGAACGTTGGGCGAGAATCTGGCTGGTCTGGCTGTGCCTCCTGCTTCTGGGCGGAGGAGCGGATTCCTATCGCTACACGCGCCGGGTCACGGCGTCGAGCGGCTGGACAGTGCTAGAACTGCCGGACGACGTACTAGCAGCCGCACGACCGGGTCTCCCGGATCTGCGACTGTTCTCAGGCTCCGCCGAGCTCGCCTTTGTGTTCGAGGACAGCCTCACGGTTCCGGCGAACAGTCTCCCGTTCATCGACGTGACCCGAGAGCACGGTCGCGACACGATGGCGCTCGTCGATCGGGGTGAGCATCGAGATCTCGTCGACTCCGTCGACATCTCGATCGGAGGCACGGCTCCCTTTCTGAAACCTGTGGTCCTCGAATCGTCCGAGGATCGCACCCGGTTCCGCGAGGTGGCGCGTGCCGAGATCTTCCGAACTCGGGAGGCTCAGATGACGCGCGTTAACTTCGCCCCCAACGACGCCCGATATCTTCGGCTCAGGTTCGATGACCGAGATGGTGTCCCGCTCGAGCCCTTGAGCGCGCGGCTCACCGCGGCGGCACCTGCTGCACCTCGGGAGCGACCAGTCTCCGTGATACCGCAGCGCCGTCCCGCCTCTGCGTTCGGGGAGAGCTACGCGATTGAACTCCCGTCCGAGAACTTGCCGGCGGTGGCCTTGGAGCTCAAGGTCGCCGCCCCGGTCTTCTCACGCCAAACACGCGTCTACGAAGTCCGAGTGTTTCGGGGTGATCTCGGTAGGCGTCTCGTGGGGGAAGGGCGGATCGAGCGCACAGCGCAGGGAGCCGAGCAACTGCGGGTTCCTCTCTCCGATCTCACCAGCCGAAATCTGCAAGTCGAGATCGAGGCACTGGGACCCCCTCTGGCCGTCGAGCATGCAACCTTGTGGGTGAGCCACAAGCGACTGGTGTTTCACGTGCCGAACAACGCTCCGCCTCTGAGCCTCCAGTACGGGTCCCAGGTCGCTGATGCTCCAAGCTATGACCTTGCAGAGGCGCTCGCCTCTGGGCTTCCGCGCAATCTGGCTGTCGCAACCCTTGCCCCCGTCGAGGACCACGGGGAGAAACCAACCTTACCGCGCGTGCTGCGCGGCCCTCCCATCCAGCCAACAGGCTTTGCCCGCCGCCGGGCCATTACCCTGCCACCGGAGGGACCGCTTGCCTACCTTGATCTCGTCGGCATTCCGGTGCACCAGGCGGACCGCGTTCGCATCGTCGATGCCGCTGGTCGCCAAGTCCCCTTCGTGGTCGAGTCTGAGCCGCGAGCGGCATCGGTTCCGCTCAAGCTGTCGACGCATGTCACGAGTGGAGTCAGTGTCTTCCGTGCCTCGGGTTTCGATCCCATGGAATCGGCGCACTCCATCACCCTCGAGGCCCAGAGCCCGGCATACTTTCGTCGCGAAGTCTCGGTCTACGAGAACCGCCGCGACGAACGCGGTTCGACGGGACGACACCTACTTGGTCGCGGTATCGTGGAGCGCCCCGCGGACGGGCACCAGGTCCCCCTGAGCGTCCCGCTCGGGCAGCCGACGACCTCTGAGCTCCTCATCGAGGTCGAGCACGGCGACAATCCTACCCTCGTGGTATCAAAGGCAACCTTGGAGATCGAGCGAGCTCGAATCGACTTCGTGTTCGAAGCCGATGACGAGCTCGTGCTCCTGTCAGACAGCGCAAGCGCACCTCCCGCCGCCTACGATCTCGCGCTCGTCCGCGACGCCCTCACGCGCCTTCCCGCTAACCGCGCAGCCCTCGTCGACACGCCAGCCCCGACGACACACTCAACGCGCCCCTGGTGGTTCTGGCTCGCGATCACGGGCGCGGCAGGGCTCGTCATTGCCGCGCTTCTCCGCGTGCTGCGAGGCACGTAGCCCGCAGCTCAGCCCCCAAGCGTCGTCTACTCTTCCGCGTACGGATCCTTGAACCGATCCGCGCACTCACACTCGGGACAAACCATCCCGACGACGCGAACCTCGTCCGCCTCCTGGTTGCACTTGGCGTAAGTCGTCGCCTCCAGAAGGTTGGGACGGGGCTTGCCGTTCCACTTGCAGTGCGTCACCCACTTGCCCACCTTGCAGGGGGCTTCCTTTACCGCCTTCTTCGCGAGGATCTTCTCGGCTTCATCATTGAGATAGGTCAGCTTCCCAGCCGCCAACTTGCCAGACTTGCTCTCTGGATCGATCTCGGCCGCTGCCTTGCAGGCGTCACGCGCCTTCACGGTCTCGGACTTCACCTCGAGCGCCACACATTCGTCGAACTTGGGCTTGGCCTTGTCCTCGCAGCCCCCAAGCAAGATCGTAAGCCCAACGGCCAGCAGGACACGCACGGCTAGAGTGGAAGTTTGCGAGAATCGCTGGCGGAACGAGGGCACAAGCATCTTCGATCGACTCCTGAGGGGGCGCAGCATCCTCCATGAGTTGGTCTCGGGCAAGGGCCGTTCTCGGTTCCTCACGAGTCGAATCCGCGCTCTGGGTGGCGCTGTGACAAGGGTGCACCATCCAAGACGGTCTCGGCACGCCTACCGCCCGAAGATTCAGCCAAAACTAGAATACTTGCATGACGCCAGATCGCGTTCAATGGAAGGGCGCCAGTGGTCCATTCCGTGCGTACAGACCCCTCCCGTGACCCTGACGATCACCGTCCCGACAAACCCCGGGCACCGAAATGGGCGCCGAAGCCCACGGATTCCACCAAGCGCCAGCGCCACCCCGAAAGAAACATGAGCCAATGCCGGACGCCCGCGTGACTACCTCTAAGGAGGCACCCCGGAACGCCCTCCGCGGGAGAGACACACCATGTACTGGAGCTTTGGAGACACACACGCTCGCTGGTTGGTGCCCGGAATCGTCGCGGCGCCCACAGGGTAGCGGGAGAAGATGATCGAAGAGCGCGGCCCCTCGAGCTCACCGCTGCGGAGGACCGTAGAGCGTTTCTCGCCAGTCGATGTAGCCGAAGGAGCTCGCCGTCAGAGTCTGAACCAGATGCCATGCGGGGTCATACTCCTCGATGCGGCCATTGTTGGAGAACACGATGAGCGTGTTGCCGTTCGGGAGCCGCTGGACGTCCCCCAGGGAGTCCGAGTGAGCATTGTTGGACGCCACCTGGCTGTGGACCTCGGTGGCGGTCATGGCGCTGCCCGAGGTATTCAGCGAAAACTCATGCGCGCGCGACGCGCTCGAGCTACCGAAAGCCCCGTTGGCGAAGAGCAGGAAGGTGCTGTCGTCGACCAGATGATGGCCGTGATTCACATCCCAGTCTGCGCTGGCGCACTTGGGTGCCGCAGCTGCAGAGCAGTTGCCCCCGAGCTGCCACACTGGTGAGCCGGCGCGCGTCACTTTGACGTAGAGGTTGGGGTTCCGGTCACCGATTGTATAACTGTCATCCCCTGGATGATAGACGACCGAGTTCGTGTGGTAGGTGTTCGAGCCCACGCCGAACTCACTCTGACCGCCTGGGTAGACGCTCGAGCCGATGCGAAATGCCGTCCTCACCGTCCCGTCCGGAGAGCGCTCGATCAGGTCGCTCTCGCAGTCCATGCCACTCCCCGACCACGAGGGAGCGGCTACGATGCCACCGGGCAGCACGGTGAAGTCGTGATGCGTGCTGGATAGGCCACTCACGTTGTTCTGAGCGTCGTCGCCGTCCATGGAAACGCGACGCATTTCCCCGCCCATGTTCTGGGCGTTGAGCGCCAGCATCCACATGTTCTCGCCTTCGTAGTCCATATGCGCTCGGCTACAGCTCGCCGGAGCCGCAGCCCACCAGACCACCGCGCCGTCGGCATCGATGATGAATGCGGGGGAGTTGTTGTTGAGCCCCCCGGAGGTAACGATGAACCCCTTGGCTTGGGCAGAAGCATCCGAGGCATTTCGCGTCACCTGCGGCGCGCCGCTGGCAGCGCCCGTGGTGAGGTCATAATCCTCGCTCACACAGTTGGTGCCGTTCGAAAACGTGGCTTCGATATGGAACGTGTAGGAGCTCTGACCTTTGAGTCCCAGGAGTAGGGTCCGATAGTCATCCTTCGAGAGATCCACCGGAGCGACTCCGCCCACATTGAGGACGCCCGCGCCAGCATTGTTCAGCGTATAGACGATCTGCGCGCTGCTCGGGTCCGGGAGATCCGTTGACCACTCCACGATGCCAACGGTAGGGATCTTCGAGCTCGTCGACGCATCGACGGTGAAGCCGCAGGCGTCCGAAGTCCCGGCGCCGCCCGTCTCCGCCGCTCCGCCGGTCTCGGCGACGGCCCCGGTGCCGCTGTCCCCGCCGGTGTCGGCCGCGCCACCCACGCCTGGCCGCCCACCAGTCGGACCAGTCCCACCCGTCCCTTCTCGCCCACCAGTTCCCGCTCGCCCACCGGTCTCGGCCGTGCCCCCCGTTCCCGAGCGCCCACCGGTCGAGCCTGTACCGCCGCTCCCCGCTCGCCCACCGGTCTCGGCCGTGCCCCCCGTTCCCGAGCGCCCACCGGTGTCTCCGGTACCACCGGTGCCCGAGCGCCCACCAGTTGGCCCAGTTTCGCCCGTACCCAGCGCTCCGCCAGTCGCCGAAACACCACCGGTCCCATCACGCCCGCCCGAGCCGCTTGCCTGAACTGCCCCGCCCGTGCCGCTCGACGCAATACTCTGAGGGCCGCTCGCCCCCCCAACCCCGCTGCCGATACCGCCACTCTGAAGCGATCCCCAAGAACCAGGGGTTCCCCCAGAGGTTGCGCCAATGCCCGTTGCGCTTGAGCCACCGGATCCCGTGACTCCTCCGGACTGCAGCGCGCCACCGAGACCGGCAGCGCCACCCGATGGGGATGACGAGTCCCCCGAATCAGCCTCACCGCAACCCACGCCCCCAACCAGCAGGCAGCATTTGATGCAGATTAGTCTCGCAAACTGTGCGGAAGCCATCGGTTCTCCTTGGGACTCCACGGCGACACTCGAACCGTCGAGGAAGCTGTTCCGGGATCGAGTTGCCCATCCCTGCGCTCGAGGATGAGACACTCTAGTCTTTCAGCGTCGTCTCAGCCTCTCAGATCTGCCCTTCTGAAGAACCAAGAGTGCAAATGGTCCGACAGCACCCCACGGCGTCTCGGTACAGCCCAGGCACGCTGCAGAGGGGCCGGAAACTTCAGGCGCGGCGCGGCACCTCGAGTATCGACCGCATCAAGGTGGTAGCCTGCGCCGATGAGACTCATCCCGTCGACACTCAAGCTGGTCCATACCCTGGCCCCGATCGTACTCAGCGTTGCCTGTCAAAGCACGACACCGCCCGCCGCGTGCCCCGAGCCCCCGCCCGAATCCGGACAGCCCGCGTCGTCTCCCCAGCGGTTGCCCGAAAGCCCAGAGAATCATGAACGAGCCGTTCGTCAGCTCCTCGAGCTAATGGACATGCGCCAGGTGATGAACGCGAGCCTCGACGCAACGCTCGCCGCACAACTGGAGGCTAACCCTTCACTCAACCCGTTCGCTGACGCCATGCGGGAATTTCTCGGCAAGTACCTGAGCTGGGAGTCCCTTGAGAACGAGTTCGTCCAGATCTACCTTGAGGCCTTCTCACAACGAGAAGTCGAAGATCTGACGGCTTTTTACGGTACTCCGACCGGTAGGAAATCCGTTGAGCTGTTGCCACAACTGATGGCCAAGGGCGCCGCGCTCGGACAGCGCCGGGTTGCCGCGCACCAAAACGAGCTCCAGGAGATGCTGAATGCTCGCATCCAAGAGCTTCAGCAACCGTCGCAGTAACCTGCGCGGGTGTCCCAATCGGTGCCGCTGGCCCCCGCCCCGGCGGCGCCGGAACGCGGGAGCGGC
>CAYRKE010000337.1:0-7173 GCA_964424695.1 uncultured Polyangiaceae bacterium | reverse complement strand
GTTGAACGAACGCATGGCTCGTCGGTTCGAGTGCCCCCACGAAGAGAATCGCGTCCTACGCGAGATACTCACTGAGGTCACCGGTCGCAAGCGCATCCATTCTGCGATGACCAGCGTCGACGTCTCGCCATCAAGGGCAAACGGCTCACTGTTGCCGAACGCAAGGCCTGCTGCCAGATTGTCTCACCGCGGACTCTCGTCGATTCCTCTCAGAGACGGGCCGCATAATGGCTGCCGTTGAGTTTTCAGACTACGGGTTCCGCGCTCGCCCAGAGCCAACGCGCCGCTCGATGCCTGCCAACTCCGACCCAACTGACCCCAGCAGCTATCCCACCTCACCCGGCCAGAGGACGACGCTGACGGTCATTGAGTCGTGGACGGCGACGGTCGATCAGAGCAGTGACGACGGATCGCTGCTGCGCGGAACGGGCTTCATGACGACCGATATGCCTGGTGCAATGGGGGGATCGTACTCCGCCATCGATACCGGCTACGTTCATGGACCCTGCAACTACAGCCTCACGTTCACGCGAGGCTGAGACGTCCAGAGGGCGGCGTGACGCTCTCGACGCGTAAGGGAGCCAGCACATCCCATTCCGGATCTCTGCGGAATGATCGAGCGGATCCATCAGGCTATGGAACGGCTCGCTGGCGCTTGACGACCAGGACTGCGTCCGCGGTGGTTGCGAAATGCTCGGGCGCATACATCTCCTCGACGCGTGCCGCGGGAACCAAGAAGCGTCCCGAGCTCCGGGCGCGCGCCAGGTACGAGAATGCGTGCATCCCCGGGGGCATCTGGTCGACGAAGAACACGATGCTGTCGTCGCGGATTTCCTGTCTCGCCTGGAGCGGCTCTACCCCTAGTCGTTCGTCGAGCCACGTCTGCAGCCGGGGCGCGCCGGGGCTCACTCCCTCTGCCAACACGGCGCCCAGGTTGGTTTCGATGTTCGCCCATTCTCGCGCGGTCATCTGCCGCGACCGATCCCTCGGATCCGCATTCTGTAGTCCTTCCACGTAGCGGACCAAGACCTGCGGGCTGGTCGTCAGTCTGGGATCGATCGGCTCGAACCCAGCGGCGAGTGGAACCTCGACCACCACCTGCTCGCGGCGAACCGGCGCGGTGACGAACACGTGCCCTACGACCGACGTCCCGAGCTCGATCTCGTTCGTGCCCACGAACGGCTCCATCCGCGGCCGAGTGGAGGCGTCCACGAGCGGCCCCACCCAGTGCTCGAGCCGAAAACCGCTGTGTTCGGGCGTATCGACGAGCTGCTGGCGGGCGTAGGTGAGACGCGCGACATAGCGGAGCACGCCTTGCCCTCGTTTCTCGAAAACGAGATCCGAATCAGCACGGAGGTCCGAACCGGGAAGCGTGAGCAGCGCCGCTTGGCGGGTGTTCGGGAGGAACCTCGCTTCACCGATGCGGCGCGAACCGAGCCAGGCCCGAGCAAGGAAGTCGGAGCCCTGATCCTCCACGACCCGACGGTACTCGTCGAGGGCTGCCAGGGCTTGGACCGTTGCCTGCGTGGACGACCACCCCGCACCTCGCTGCATGGCCAGAAGACCTCGCGCCAGACTTGGCAGCAGTGGGTGCGATCTGTCGTACGCCAGGAGCGCACGCAGCACCAGTGCCGTGGTCCGGTCGGCGGCGCTACTGCGGGCCGGGTAGCGGTTGTCCGCTTCGGCAACGGCCCGGTCACCGCTCAGCTTGACCGAGCTCTCGACGGCTTCGACGAGTCGGGCAAGCCGCGGCTCCGATCCGACAAGGCTCTTTTTCGAGGCAATTGCAGCGCGGAGCACATGGGCCTGGGCAAACAGAGGGAGGTCTTTGACTGCCAGGAGCTTTCCGAGGGTCGCCGAGAGTCGCTGGTGCTTGCCAGGCAAAGAAGCCATCACGTCGAGCATGAAGGCCAGTACCTCGGGTTCCAAACGGCGCCTTTTCTCGCCCTCATCCATGGAGTCTTTGTCGAGCTCTGCGGAAAGGAACTGCCGTGCGCCGTTCAGGGAGGACTCCGGAACAGGCCTCCCAGACCGCACCAATTCGTTTAGCCCCCAAGCAACGTAGGCAGTGAGCCACACGGACCGTGGCTCCCGTGGGTCGTCCCAGAACGCGAAACCGCCTCCCTGCTGGCGACCGAGCAGCTGGGTGAGAAGGGACTGATAGACCTGGTCGTCGTAGGGCGGCAGCGCCTCGGGGCTCTGGCGTCGGATCTCGGCGAACCCGCCGAGCGCGAGGAGCCTCCCCATCAGTTGCTCGCTGCAATCGTAGCGATAGTCGAGGAGAGCCTGCAGGCTACCGCCGAGACCAGCGAGAGCCGTCGAGGCAAGCATCACCTCGAGCTTGGTGCGCTCGGGATCGAGCCCGCTGAGATCGCCGAGGCGCTCTCGAGCCACACCCCTCGTCTCGCCGTAGAGAGCCACGGTCTCGGTGCTCTTGGGGTACGTGACGGGGAACCGCTCGAGGATGGCGTCACTCGCGCTCTCGGAGGCGATGTCGAAGCGAACGCTCGCGGTTCCAGCACGCGCGGCACGCCAAGCGAAGGGCGCCATAGCGACATCTTGGCCTTGGATCCTTACCTCTCGGACCAGTGTGCCCACAGGCTCGAGCCCCTGACCCTCGGCCTTGACCGCGACGACCTCCGGCTGATTGGTGTCTCCGGAAACCAGAACGCCAGCGCCGAGTTCGTCCCCGACCCGAAGGAACCGCGGTAGTGCGGCGCGTGCCAGGAGCGGCAAGCGAACTCGAATCGTGGCTTGATTCGAACCGAACTCCCCCTCGACGGTGTGAGCCACCGCCATGACGCGAAACGCGGTTGCCTGCCCGGGCAACGCCAATTCCGCCGTCGCTCGGCCCTGATCGTCCGTCACGAGGTGGGGTAGGAAGAGGGGAGTCGGATCACCCCGGGTGCGCGCCGCTCGCCCACTCGGGCCGAGTAGCGACGGAATCGAATCACCACCCGCCGTACCAGACCCGTCGCCCCCCGTGAAGACGTCGTCCCCCACGGGTGGCGTGAGGATCCATCCAAGCCCCGCACGCGCCTCGAGGGTTTGGGTCTCATCGGGACGCGTGCGGGTGAAGAACGGGAGGAGATCGGGGGTCTGGGTCGCTCTCAGCGCGAGCACCCCCTCGTCGACGGCCCAGAGCGTCACCTCCGCCCGGCGACCATGGCCCAAGCGATCGGTGACGAAGAGCTCGATCGGAACCCGATCGTTCGGGCGAGCCAGCGTCGCTTTCGGTCGGAGTTCGACCTTCAATCGCCAGTCGTCCGGATCGACTTCGAGCTCGATGCGTCCCTGGGCTGCGGTTGGCGTGAAGCCTTGGTTGCGCGGGCAAGTGGCCTGGCTTCTACCGGGTTCTTGGAGGAGCAGGACTTCCACCCACGCATTGCGACCGATCGTGCCGAGGACGGGGATCTCGAGGGTCGCCGCTTGCCCCACGGTGAGGCTCTTCTGCCAGTAGATCTTGGAGCGCTCGAGTGTGACGAGGGCTCGGGCCTTCGGGTAAGGGGAGCGGATCTCGAGCCGCGCCGTGTCACCCACGTGGTAAGTTGAACGGTCGAGCTCCAGGCTCACCGCCTCCACTCCGCGTCGGCTCCAGTGTGGTTTCTGAGCCCGCAGGAATCGTCGCGCGGGGGCCTGCACGACAGACAGGTCACGCCCCACCTCGATCCTTCTGCCCCTTTCGTCGACCCCGCGGGCGCTCAACGCGAACTCCCCGCTTCGTGGCGGCACCAGCAGACAGGAGTTCTGCCCAGAGCGAACCACACAGCTCGCGTCCTTGGCCATCTTGGCGCGGCGTTCCTCGGTCTCCCAATACGGGACCACGTGCTCCAACGAAACCTCGACGTCCCGGGGACGAACCGTCCTCCCCTGGGGCGTCACCCCGCGCAGCGAGAAACGGAGCGGGGAGCCCGCGACCGCCGCCCCTCGAACCCGCAGGGCCAGGTAGTAGTCAGCTGGATGCAGCACGGCGGTGCTTCGCTGACTGATGGCTTCGTGGGAAGCGTCGAAGACGGTCGCCTCAACCGTGAGCACCTGAGGGCGGCTGAACGAACCCCCCGCGCTGAGCTCACATGCGCCCCGACCTTGGGCATCGAGTCGTATCTCGCTCGGTCGAATGGGATCCGGCGATGCCTCGTCACTGACGCGATGCCACCCCTCCAAGCCCGTCACCTCGCCTTCGGTTCCGGGCGGCTTGAAGACCCCCGGTTGGGTATCGGAGGTGCAGGTAGCCACGGCGCCAGCCATGGCCCGTCCGAAGAGGTACTCCCCCGAAACGGCGAAGCGCGCTGGGCGACCGACGATGACGTCCTCGGGACCCACTACCTTGGCGACGAACTCCGTGGGACGGATGTCCGAGACGTAGAATTCGGCGCGCGCGGTCTCCCCCTCGCTCTGCGCCATGGCAAGCCAGACCCCACGCGGTCCAGCGCTCGGCAAGGTGAACGCCCCTGAGAAACCGCCGAATTCGTCAGTGGTCGCGACCTGGGCCACGAGCGGACCTTCAGGCCCCGTCAGCGAAATCTGGACCGGTCGGCGCGGCAACGGCACATGCGTTCCCGGCGTCTCGCCCCGCAGTACCCCCTTGATGTGGACGGTATCACCCGGACGATAGGGATCGCGATCGGTGAACAGCGTCAGAAGAGCCCGCAAGGGCTCTGGCTCGATGAAGCCGTCGAGCACCCAGGGAGGAGAAAGACCCGGGACATGGTTGATACGAAGCACAGTCCAGTCGGGGCCGGACCGGACGTAGAAACCCATGTCGTGGCCTTCGCCGGTCGGCGGGATCCGAGGCGCCACGCGTGGATACCAATCGGTGGGCTCAGTAGGACGCGGCGAAGCCGCACCGTTTCGTGCCGCGGCAGGACTGGAGAGCGGACCCATCCCGCCCATGCGGATCCGCGGAGCGCGAGCGTGAATACCCGTAACCTGATCGCCCCAAACCCGCGCCGCGTCGGGCGGTACTTCCAGCAGCCCCTTCGAATCGGTCCTTCCCAAGGGCTCGAGCCTGCCCTCGGCCATGAGCGACACCTCCGCTCCAGCCACGGGCTCGGTCGTGGAGAGGCGATGGACCCAGAGCAGCCCCCCCCAGGCCGAGAGCTTGCAGCTCACGCCGAGATCGGTTACCTGCACCAGACGTTCATCCACGTTCTCGGGCGACGTGGCCGCGCCGAGTAGCACGGCACCATGGGTTCGACCCGCTCCAAGCGCGTCCCGGATGTCCCTTGACTCCCGGTATTCCCCCGCCCCGTCCAGTGCAACGGATTGGTACCGATAGAGCTCATCGAGAAGGCTGAATTCCCGGTAAGGTTCGAGCGATTGGAGCACCTGCAGCGGTTCGAGGGGAAGCGCCGCCCAGCCCAGGCTTGGGCTTCCCTCCACTCGGACTTCGAATGGCCGCAGGAGGCCGGGCTCGATCGGGCCACTTTCTAGCTCGATCTTCACCCGCGGCGGTCGTTCCCTGGTGTCGAATTCGAAGTGCTGAGGCTTGGTCACGCCCCCGAAGATCCCTGGCAGCCCCCCTGGCAGATCCACGGCGTAGTGCGAGTGCCGCGCGAGCCCGGAAAAGTCGATCCTCGATCCGGTGACACGGAGCCGGGCGTGGGGCTCGACCCGAACGCCACCCACGAGCTCCGCGGCGAGCACTGGATTCTCCGAGACGAGGCTTACCGAATCCGTTCCACAGCGCGCCCCTTCCAGCTCGCAGCGCAACGCGAAGGATGGCGCAGCGTGCACGAGCTGCGAGAGGGAGATCGCCCTTCCAGCGGTGAGCGGCCCTTCCATGCCGCGCAACGAGGGGTCGATGGTGATAAGCACTCGGTGCCCGAGGGGCCACGTGGAGGCGGGACGAACCAGGAACCCGCGATTCTGGGTGCCGCTCACGGACTCGAGGAGGTACGCGAGGGGATGCTGGCCACTCTGGACGTGGAGCGCGCGCTCGAGCTCGCTCGCAGCCACAGGAACGTCGAAATCGATCTGCACGGCCTCCCGCGCACCGAGCCTCGACGCTTCCTCCTCTTGCCACCGCGGACGCCCTGCGGTCGGGCTGATCCGAGCGATCGGGCGTCTTGTCTCAAAGGAGAATGTCCTCGCCCTGTCGAGTCTCGTGCCATCGAGCGCGGCAAGCCCCTGGGGTATGGTGACCTTGAACCCTGTCCCGTCCGGAAATCTCAGCCCCTTGGGCACGAAGGTTACGGCGTGGGTCCCCACCCATTCCCACTCCCCGTCCGCCGCGGGCTCGATGGCGATCGGCGGGCAAGGCATGCCCAACTTGGCAAGCGCGCGCAGGGGCCGATCGAAGATGATCGTGACGAGCTGGGTGCCGCCAACCGCCCCTTCGGGCGAGGTATGAATCACCCGAAGTCCCTGGCTTGGACCGCCCTCACTCTGTTGCGGCGCGGGTCCGAGGACGCGCGGCGTGTCGGCGGCTGGATCGGGTCGCGGCGCGGCGGACTTGGGGAGGCACCCGACGAGCAGGAACACCGCGAGGCACCACAAACGGGGAAGCCTGGGAATGCGCCGGTCGAGCAGGAGCATCGCAGACCACCAGCGAGAGAGCATACGGGACTCGAGTCGAGAAAGGGCAGGCACGGCAAGAATCTAACGCGGATACTCCGGGCCAGGTTGGTGATTCCGCTGTCATCAACCTGATCGGCCCCCCGCGTACAAGGTGGGCTGCTGGGCAAACGTGGTCTCTGCACTTGTGCGTCACCTTCGCGCGTCCCCCGATGCCTCCTTCCGTTTCGTCGCTGCCCATTCCGACGTGTACGCGCGGATCGAGGCGGGAAAGTAGCGGGCCGAACAAAAGGGAAGAGCGTGGCGCCCTTTCGAAGGGAACCACGCTCTTGCTTTTTCCGCCTTGCTCGCTACCGACGTTCCTCAGGCAAACGCCGCTAGCAATGCTGTCTCGCTCACCAGAACTCCACGGCAACCGGAGTCGACTGCGTGTCGTAGGTGCCGTTGCCCACCTGACCGTCATAGTTCCCGCCCCAGCAGTGGACGGTGCTGTCCCGCAAGACGCAGGACTGGACGTCTACAGCCAAATCCGAGATTCCGGCCGAGTTCTCCATGACCAATTGGGGCGACGCGACGCGGCAGCCCTGGGTAGCCGTGCACGGACAGCTGTCCGTCGACGAGCAAGTACCGTCACCGAGGTAGCCAATACCCAACTGG